>JAZLCU010000020.1:0-16991 GCA_045614325.1 Faecousia sp.
TAGGGGATGATCTCCTCGGGGAGCAGACCCAGCTTCTCACGGAAGAAGTCTACAGGGGGCAGAGTCTTTTCTGCCTCTTCTGCGATCTGCCAGTCAGCAAACTTGGTGGGGTCCAGCTTTACAAAGCCTTTTTCGTCCACGTATTTGCCGTTTTCATCATATACGATTGCCATGGTTGTTTTCCTCCTTGTTTTTCAGTGCTTTCTCTTCAGCACAATAATGATGTATTTATACTTCCGTCACATTGGCGTTCTCACGAATGAGCGCCATAACCTTGCCGGTGAGTACACTTCTCATAACCGCCTTTTCGAACTCTTCATCGTAGTAGTCCTTCAGGTCTTCCACGGTGATGCCGTTGTTACGGGCGATGGCGGCCAGCGCCTTGGCCAGTTCTTCCTGGGTGGCTTCTAACTTTTCCAGCTCCACGATCTTATCCACAGCGGCCATGTTTTTCAGGGCGGCCTCGGCAGCAGGATATGCATCCTTCCGCAAATCCTCCTCGGTGGTGTTCATAAACTGGCAGTACATCTGCAGGTTCAGACCCTGCTGTGCCAGCTGCGCTTCCATATTCTGCAGCTGCTCGGTGACGGACTTTTCCAGCTCCTCAGGGGAGACGGTGTAATCCAAGGTGGCAGCGGCCTGGCGGAGCAAACGATCCTGCAGGTCCATTTCACCGCGCTGGTCGGTGTATTCCTGCATACTCTTTTTCAACTGCTCGCGCATTTCCTCGAAGGTGTAGCAGCCGCCGATCTCCTGAGCGAACACATCGTCCAGTTCGTACTGGGACTTGACGCGGATCTCGTGAATGGTGCAGTGGAATTCTGCCTTTTTGCCTGCTAAGTTGGGGGCGTGGTACTCGGTGGGGAAGGTGACTTCCACCAAAACAGGCTCCTCGCAGACTTTGTCCAGCAGTTGCTCTTCAAAGCCGGGAATGAACATACCGCTGCCGAGAACCAAGGTCTGATTCTGGGCGGTGCCACCCTCGAACTGGACGCCGTCGCAATAGCCTGCGTAGTCCAAGACCACCTCGTCGCCGTTTTCGGTGGGACGGTCCTTGATGACGGCGATTCTGGGGTTCTGAGAACGCACACGCTCGATCTGATTGTCCACTTCCGCGTCGGTGATGATATGCTTGGTCAACTGGGCTTTTAAGCCCTTATAAGTAAATTCCATAATCTTTCTCCTGATGTATAAATAAAAAAGGGCAATCCGAGTCCAAAAAACTCAAATTGCCCAGACGGTCGGCATTAAAACTTGCACACACTCCCCCGCAGTTACCTGCGAATCCCGTCAGTCATGTGGCAACACAATTATATTATACGATATTGCCCTTTTTGTCAAGATGAAAAGAAGGGTTTTCAGCCGTCAATGCGGTAAAGCCGCTTGGCGTTTTCTGTGGTGGTTTTTACCGCTTCTTCGTAGGAAATGCCCCGGATTTCTGCTAATTTTTCCGCCATTTTGGGGAGGTAGCCCGGGTCGTTGCGCTTGCCCCGGTAGGGTTCGGGGGCCATAAAGGGGCAGTCGGTCTCGATCACGATGCGATCAAGGGGGATCGCGGCGGCAGTCTCCACCGCTTTGCGGGCGTTTTTGAAGGTCAGAACGCCGGTAAAACCGATGTACCAGCCCATATTCACCAGCTGCCGGGCCATCTCCGCAGAGCCGGAATAGCAGTGGAACACGCCCTTAACCTTGGGAAATTCCTTCACGATTCGCATACCGTCGTCGTGGGCCTCCCGTTCGTGGATGATGACGGGCATATCCAGTTCTTGCGCCAGCGCCATCTGCATACGGAAGGCCTTTTGCTGGATCTCCCGAGGGATGTCCTCGTAATAATAGTCAAGGCCGATCTCACCGATGGCTTTGACCTTTTCGTGGCGGCAAAGTTCCCGGTAGGTATCAATCACTTCTTCGTTCACTTCATCGGCAGAGTCCGGGTGGGAGCCAACGGAGGCGTAGAGCCAAGGGTAGGCTTCCGCCATTTTGATAATATCCTTGGAACTTTGGAGGCTGCAGCCGGCATTCATCACATAGCCGATGCCTTTGTCTGCAAGTCCCGCCATCAGGGCTTCCCGGTCAGCATCAAAAGCCGGGTCGTTTAAGTGTGCGTGGGTGTCAAATAACATACTGGACGCTCCTTTTTTATCATACTGCTAGTATACCTTTCGGCATCTTCCTTGTCAATGGAGCATAGACTTTTTATAACAAGGAGGGATCGGTATGAGTGAACAAAAACTGAGCTTGCCACACAAGCTTACCCTAAACGAACGAAAAAGCCTGACGGTCAGCGGTGTAACAGAGGTGGTCAGCTTCGATGAAACGGCAGTGATCGCCCACACGGAGCTGGGGACGCTGGTGGTGCAGGGGAAAGACCTGCAGCTAAAGACCCTGCTTCCCGAGGGTGGACAGGTCGCTGTGGAGGGGCGAATCTCCGCACTTATCTATGAGGAGCCGCGAGCCACGGGCGGCTTGTGGCGGCGGCTGATGGGCTGATGGCACCGGGACTTGCCTTCAGGCGGTTTGTGACCGGCCTTGTTTTGGGATGCGCGCTGGGGGTCGTTTACGGATTTTTGCGTCCTGCCCGGCAGAAAAAGGCCTTTTGGGCAGATCTGATCTTTGGCATCTTCGCCGTTTGGGTGTATCTGCATTATGGGTTTGGGGTCTGCCGGGGCGATTTGCGAATGGGGTATTTTGTTGCGCCTGTTGCAGGCGCATTTGCTTGGGACAGAACTATGGGGCGGTGGCTAGCACCCATTTTTGGGGAATTGTGGCAGTTTTTGGCCGAAATCGGCCGGCTTTTCAGAAAAATTTCCGCAAAAGGAAAGGGTTTTGCAAAATTTCTGCTTGCAAGATGGAAAAAATGGGTTACAATAAAATGGAAGAAGCCTCGGGCAAACAGAAAACAACAGGAGGGAGAAACCTATGAGCGCAAAGAGAAATCCGTTCAGCCATATCCGTCTGGTCTACAGACGCAGTTCGACCCTCCTCAAATGCGCGGTTTTGACCGCCATCGTTCTGTCCGTGGCGGCGCTGACCATCATTCGCGTTTCCATTCAGAACACAAAAGCGGTGCAGGATCAAATGCAGTCCCAGATCAACCAACTGGCGCAGGACAACCAGCGGCTGACAAGACAGATCGCAGAGCTGGGCACCGTGGAAAGCGTGCGGCGCATCGCCACCCAGGAACTGGGTCTGGTGAATCCCAACGGCCAGTTCTTCACCCCAAACAATAGTCCCGAGTAAATGGAGGAAGCAAGTAATTTTATGGAGTTAACCGTCGGAGCCGTATTAGAGGGAAAAGTAAAATCCATCACCAATTTTGGCGCATTCATCAGCCTGCCTGAGAATAAGACCGGATTGGTACATATTTCGGAAGTGGCCAGCACCTATGTCAGCGACATTCGCCAGCATCTGACCGAGGGTCAGGATGTGAAGGTGATGGTCATCAGGGCAGAACCGGGAAAGGTGAACCTGTCCATCAAGCGCCTGGAGGCCAAGCAGGATGACCGCCCTGCCCGTCGCAGCGCGCCTGCCGCCCGTCCGGCCGGCAGCGTGACACCGCCGCCCCAGCCGAAAACGGCAGACCAGCTGTTTGAGGAAAAGCTCAAGCAGTTTATGAGCGAATCCGACAGTAAAATTTCTTCCATCCGGCGGTACTCTGACCATCGGACAAAAAACCGCAGAAGATAAAACAGTGAACAGTCATTCCGAGGGCATTTATGCCCGTGGGAATCTCCGGCATATTTTTGGGGATTGCCACGCCAGTGTGAGCACTGGCTCGCAATGACCGTTTTTTTGGAGGTTACTATGGCAACAGTGGTCATTACCGGCGGCAGCCGGGGCATCGGCGCGGAAACCGTCCGGCAATTTGCCGCAAGAGGGGACAAGGTCTATTTCCTCTACGAAAAGCAGCACGAAAAGGCGGCGGAAGTCGCAAACGAAACCGGCGCAACGGCCATCTGCTGCGATGTGGCGGATAGCAATGCGGTGCGCGCTGCCTTTAAGACCATTCCCGATGTGGATGTGCTGGTGTGCAACGCAGGCATTTCCATCAGCGGTCTGATCAACCAGACAAGTGAAGACCAGTGGGACAGGCTCTTTGATGTGAATGTGAAGGGAATGTACCACTGCATCAACGGGGCCATTCCTTATTTTTTGCAAAAGCAAAGGGGCAGCATCGTCACCGTCAGTTCCATGTGGGGACAGGTGGGCGCATCCTTTGAGGTGGCCTATTCTGCAACCAAGGGCGCAGTCATCGCCATGACCAAGGCCTTGGCACAGGAGCTGGGACCCTCCGGCATACGGGTCAACTGCGTGGCGCCGGGCGTTGTTTGCACCGATATGTGCGCCAATGTTTCGGAAGAAACCATGGAGGGCCTGCGTCAGCAGACCCCCATCGGCCGCAACGGAACGCCCCACGATATTGCAACCGCCATCGTGTATTTGGCAGATGCGGAATTTGTGACAGGACAGGTACTTGCCGTCAACGGCGGTATTGTGCTATAATGTAGAAAATCTTTACTTTGGAGGATATCAATATGAAAATTGCAATCGGCTGTGACCACGGCGCATTGGCGCTGAAAGAAGCACTTATCCCTCACCTGACCAAGAAAGGTTATGAGGTCAAGGATTTCGGTACTTACACTTTGGATAGTTGCGACTACCCCGACTTTGCCGCCCCTGCCGCAAAGGCAGTTGCCAGCGGTGAGTGCGACAAGGGCATCGTGCTTTGCACCACCGGCATCGGCGTGTCCATCGCTGCCAACAAGGTGGACGGCATCCGCTGCGCCCTGCTGTCCGATGTAATGAGCGCCCGTATGACCCGTGAGCATAACGACACCAATATGATGGCCATCGGCGCAGGTGTTGTGGGCCAGATGCTGGCATTGGAAATTGTGGATACCTGGCTGGGCACGGAGTTTTCTCATAACGAACGCCATCAGCGCAGAATCGACAAGGTCATGGCACTGGAGAAATAATATAATATAATAAAAGAAAACCGGCTGACCGATTGGGTCAGCCGGGATTTTTATTATTTTTCAATTTCCACGGTGAAAGCCTTCTTGTCGGAAGAGCCGAAGTAGGCAGAGCCGGCGACGAACACATTTGCGCCGTTTGCCTTACATTCGTTCACGGTGTTCAGGTCCACGCCGCCGTCCACCTCCAAGTGGCACTCGGGGTTGACCTTGTCCAGCATCTCGCGGAGCTTTTTTACCTTGGGCATCATATCGGCCATAAACTTTTGGCCGCCGAAGCCGGGCTCAACGGTCATAACCAGCACCATATCCACCATGGGCAGGTACTCTTCAATGGCCTCGGCCGGGGTCTTGGGCTTGACCACGATGCCGGGTTTTACACCCAGAGAGCGGATCAGTTCCAAAGTCTTTCGGATGTTTTCGGGGGTGTCAGCCTCCACATGAATGGTCAAGTAATCAGCGCCTGCCTTGCAGAAATTCTCCGCGTACTTGATGGGGGTGTCAATCATCAGATGCACATCCAAAACCAAATCGGTGATGGGGCGCATGGACTTGACCAGAGAGTAGCCGAAGGACAGGTTCGGCACGAAATGGCCGTCCATAATGTCCACATGCAGCCACTTCACACCGTTTTCTTTACATTCGGTGAAGTCGCGCTGCATATTCATGTAATCGCAGGAGAGAATAGAGGGGGCTAAAATGTTCTTCATAATATGTTCCTCACATTTCAAGTTGTTGGGGCGCTTCCAGCAGGTCAGCCAGAGTGATACCCTCGAAAAAATTATCGATCATTGCGTCTAACCTGTCCCACATAGGCTTTGTTTGGCAGCAGGTGGAACGGGAGCAGGCTGCAGGCCCCTGGCTGGTGCAGGACACCGCCGCAAGAGAGCCTTCTGTTAATTTCAGGATGCTGCCCACGGTGTATTCCTTTGGGCTGCGGTTTAAGCGATAGCCGCCGCCTTTTCCGTGAACTGCATCAACAAAGTTTGCCTTGGACAAGGTGGTCATAATAGATTCCAAGTATTTTTGGGAAATGCCTTCTGCCTCGGCGATCTCCTTCAGAGGGATGTAATCCTCCGCGCCCTTCATGGCGAAATGCACCATCACCCGCAGGGCGTAGCGGCCTTTCGTCGATACGATCATATCAGTGGCAATGACCGCAATTTCCGCAGTCGGGGAACTGAGACTCGTCGTAGGCGATGCCGTTTTTGTCGTAGTAGTCCTTCAAGGCAGATTTGATGGCCTCTTCCGCCAGTACGGAGCAGTGCAGCTTGTGGGCAGGAAGACCCTGCAGCGCCTCGGCGACCGCGTCGTTTGTCAGTTTCATAGCCTCGGAAATGGGTTTGCCCTTAATCATCTCCGTTGCCATAGAGGAAGATGCGATGGCAGAGCCGCAGCCGAAGGTCTCGAATTTGACATCTGCGATGATGTCATTTTCGATTTTCAGGTAAATTTTCATAATGTCGCCGCACTTGGCGTTGCCGACCGTGCCTACGCCGTCGGCATTTTCGATCACGCCCACATTACGGGGATGCATAAAATGGTCCATAACCACTTCAGAATACAGTGCCATAGTTATTCTCCTTTTCTGTGTCATTGCGAACCAGTTCGCAAACTGGTGTGGCAATCTGTACTGTCTGTTTGAGATTGCCACGTCGCTGCGCTCCTCGCAATGACGGTGTTTTTTACAGTATATATTCCCGCTGGCCGTTTTGCAGGTCGCGCCACACGGGGCTCATATTTCGCAGCAGTTCCACCACCTGGGGAACAACGGTGAGAATATGGTCTACTTCGTCTTCGGTATTTTCGTGACACAAACTCAGCCGCAGCGAGCCGTGAGCCACATCGTGAACCCGACCGATGGCCAGCAGCACATGGCTGGGATCCAGCGAGCCGGAGGTGCAGGCAGAGCCGGAGGAGGCGCAAACACCCTGCGCATCCAGATACAGCAGCAGGCTCTCGCCTTCAATGCCCTCAAAGCAGAAGCTGACATTGTTGGGCAGGCGGTTCACTCTGTCGCCGTTCAGGGCGCAATGGGGGATTTTTTCCAAACCGGCGATCAGCTTGTCCCGAAGCGCAATGGTCTTGGCGGTGTTTTCTGCCATATTCTCGCAGGCATCTTCCAAAGCGGCGGCCATACCCACGATGCCGGGCAGATTTTCTGTGCCGCCTCGCATGCCGCGCTCCTGAGCGCCGCCCTCGATGATGTTTACCAGCGGCAGACCACGGCGGCAGTACAGCGCGCCAACGCCCTTCGGGCCGTGGAATTTGTGGCCGGACAGGCTGAGCATACCAATATTCTGCGCCTTCACATCAATGTGCAGGTGACCCACCGCCTGCACAGCATCGGTGTGGAAGGGAACGCCGGCCTGCTTGCACACAGCGCCGATTTCGGCGATGGGCAGCACAGAGCCGATTTCATTGTTGGCGTACATACAGGTCACAAGGCAGGTGTCGGGCCGAATAGCGTCTTTCACCTGCTGTGCGGTCACATTGTGGCCCTTTTTCACAACCAAAAGTGTGATTTCAAAGCCCTCTTTTTCCAGCGCGTTTAAGGTGTGCAGCACTGCGTGATGCTCAAAGGCGGTGGAGATGATGTGCTTTTTGCCCTTTCTTGCGCCGTAGAAGGCGGCAGAGCGAATGGCTTGATTGTCCGCCTCGCTGCCGCCGGAGGTGAAGTAGATTTCTCTTGCTTCACAGCCGAGGCACTTGGCCACACGGGCCCGGGCGTCTGCTAACATCTCGTTGGCTTCCTGACCTACAGTATGCAAACTGGAGGGGTTGCCGTAATAGGTTTCAAAGCAGGGCATCATCGCCTGCAAAGCGTGCTGACTAATCTTGGTAGTCGCCGCATTATCAGCATAAATTTGCATAGTTTTTCCTCCGGGAATATTAACCTAGTTGTTCTATAGGCAATATACCAAATGTTACCTACTTTGTCAATAGGTAAATGGGGCGCGATGACAAATTTTTACAGAGCCTTTTCCAGCGTTTTCACAAAGGCCTCCAGCCCCAGCTTGTCCTCCTCACTGAAGCGGTCGAAAACGGGGCTGTCTATGTCCAAAACACCAAAGATTAGGCCGTTTTTGTAAATGGGCACAACGATCTCCGAGTTGGAGGCGCAATCGCAGGCGATATGTCCGGGGAACTGGTGCACATCGGGGACAACGAGGGCCTTGTTCTCTTTCACTGCCGTGCCGCAAACGCCTTTGCCCACGGGGATCTCAATGCAGGCCGGCTTGCCCTGAAACGGGCCTAAAATGAGGGTGTCGCCCTCCAAAAGATAGAAGCCTGCCCAGTTGAGCCGATCCAGCTCCTGCCACAAAAGGGCGGACGCGTTGGCCAAATTTGCGACGGGGTGGGGAACTTCTTGTGTCAGACCTTCGAGAAGTTTACATAACATTTTATAATCCATAGTTTTCCCTCCTTTTGGCCATTATATCCTAAAAAGTGCATTAGAACAATCTGTAAATTCCGATTTTTTCCACTTTTTTCGACTTTTGCAAGGGTTACAAAGGTGCATACGAGGCATATTAACAGAGCCGACGAAAAGGAGGGAACGCGATGAAAAAATTGTTAAGCCGCACACCGATATTTATATTGTTTGTGTGGCTGTTAACGGTAAGCGCCGGCGCGGCAAGTATGCTCATTCCCGGGGGACAGATTGTGGCGCTGGAGCTTTGCGATGATACGGTCACAGTGGCGGCCTTTGACGAAGCCTTGGGGGAGGCGGCGCGGCAGGCCGGCGTCAAGGTGGGAGACCAGCTTTTGACCGTGAACGGACGCAGTGTTCAAAGCACCGAAGATGTGCGCTATGCGCTGGACAGAGCCGACGGCCCGGTGGAGCTGACGGTTCTCAGAAACAAAAAAACCGCCAAAATTCAGGTAACACCCACGGTCACCGAGGACGGCCCTAAGCTGGGCGTGTACCTGAAGCAGGGGATCACCGGCGTGGGAACGGTGACCTGGTACGACCCGGAAAGCGAGAAATTCGGCACATTAGGTCACGGGGTCAACAATCCCAAAGGGGAACTGCTGAGCCTGACCTCCGGCAACGCCTATAACGCAACGGTGGTATCGGTGCGAAAGGGTGCTTGCGGAAAGCCGGGTCAGCTGCTTGGAACCATGAAGGATGCAGAGCCCATCGGTACGCTTTATAAAAACACCAGCCGGGGCGTGTTCGGCACGGCAGCAAAGGGTTTTTCTGGCGAGCCGCTGCCGGTGGCTCAGGTCGACCAAGTGAAAACAGGCCCGGCGACCATTCGCTCCACGGTGCAGGGTGACCGGGTGCAGGAGTATTCTGTGGAGATTTTGAAAATTTATCCCAACGCAGGCTCTGCCGGCCGGAATATGCTCCTGCATATCACCGACCCGGCGCTCTTAGAGGTGACCGGCGGCATCGTGCAGGGAATGAGTGGCAGCCCGATTATTCAAAATGGCAAACTGGTGGGCGCAGTCACCCATGTTCTCGTGAACGACCCCACCACCGGCTACGGCATCTTTATTGACAATATGCTGGACGCAGCAGCATAAAGGAGGTAACAATATGGACTTTTATAAGGTTCCGATAGGATTCGGTATGGCTTTGGCAGTGAATGAGCCGGCGATGAATGCCTACGCCGCTATGACCGAAGACCAAAAGCAGGCAATCATCAACAAGGCCCATAACGCCCGTAGCGAAAAGGAAATGCACGACCTTGTGGCAAGCCTTGCAAACGGTAAAGTGTATTAACCGCATTTATCAAAAAGCCGAGGCGGTGAGCCTCGGCTTTTCTTGTTTATTCATGTGCGGTTGTTTTCAGTTGCTCTATAATTTGGCTAAATCGTGGAGAATTGCGAATGGTGTCAAACGCACTGTCCGAAAGTTGACGCAGATAATCCATAGCGGCATTTTCTGTAGACGGGGAACTGTTCGTCATTGGGAGTAACCCTTCGTTCTTATCCCGGGGCCGTACCAAAAGTGATGTTTGCCACTTATCCTGTGGAAGAACAACATGGACGCCAAGTAGGCCGTCACTGTATCTGTCAAATTTTTCAATGTGTTTAACCATGCTCTCCAGTTCATCCAGTGCAGTTTCTGTATTGCCCATCCTTATATATAGCTTGGCACACCAAAAGTGCGCATCAATGAGAAGCTGTTCATCAAAGGCGTAATCTCCGTTTTCATAGAACACATCAACAAATGCAATTACTTTTTGCCAAAGAACAAGGCGTTCTGCATCTGTGAATATCGGAGATTCTCCCTTGGAGTATCTCAACAGATTGCGTAGATCCCAAATGAAATGTTGGAAATCAATCGCAACTTGATGGCGCATATCATCTGCCCATTCCGCACCGCGTAAGGTCATCCTATGGCATTGCGCTTTTGTATAGATGGGAACAGGAATGGTTTCAGCAAGTTCTTTTGCTCTTTCCGGGTTTCCAACAGCCATATACAGTTCACACAAATTACCGATTGCGAAATTCTTGGCACTATCTTCTACCCCATTTGCAAGGATTCGCTCAAACAGAGCGATGCTCTCTTCCTGTACGGCACGGTCTTTGGAATAACTCAAATTAAAAGCCAGTTCTTCCATGAGAATGTAGGCATCCGGGAATTTTTTTAAACCCTCACGGCATAATGCAATCCCTTCCTGACGATGGCCTGTGCAAAAGAGTTCTCGCACTTGATTATAGATTTCTTCAATTTGTGTATCCATTGTATGCACATCTATACCAAGAAGTACATCTGCACTCACACGGAAAATATTGGAAAGCATCGGTAGTTGCGCAATGTCCGGCGCAGTTCTGTCGCATTCCCATTGGGAAACTGCATTGGCTGTAATGCCAAGCAATTCTGCAAGTTGTTCCTGGGTCATATCACGCTCCCGGCGGAGTTTTTTGATTGTTAATCCAATAGACATAAACAAGCCTCCAATAAGTATTCAAAAGTACTTTTGTGAGTCTATTGTATCATGCCTTTCAAAGATTTCCACACAGAGGATTCATATTTCAACTGAAGCGATGCTGTGTTTTTGGTAGGGATAGCAATGTCTTGTTAGACGCGGCAGCATAAATGTAGGGGCGGCCAATGGCCGCCCACCGTTTTTTCTTGCAAAATGTTCGGTCTTTGCTATAATAAAAGAAAAACGAGGAAAGAGGGATTTTTATGAAAGGCTTGAAAAAACTTCTGCCGATGGTTTTGGTGGCGCTGCTGCTGGTTATGCTGCTACCTGTGCAGGTCTTTGCTATGGCAATCGAGGTGGAGGTGGCTGTTGCCACCGGCACCGATACATATACCCTGGAGGTAGAATCTACCGACCGGGTCGAGGATGTGAAAACCAAGCTCCAGGATAAGACCGGCATTCCTGCGGCGCGGCAGATTTTGACCTTTGCCGGAAAAATAATGGAAGACGGCAACACCCTGCAGGATTACAGCGTCCAGAAGGATTCCAAGATCCGGGTGGACTTTTCCCGTTACGGCAGAGAAAAGTTAGGGGAAATGACCGGCGGCGCTGATTTGCAGTATGTTTACGATCAGTTGGTGGCCGGCTGCGCGGACGCACAGGCCCAGATTACTATGGACATCAGCGGCAAAAACATTGATGCCGATAAGCTGGAAATGGCCTACACCATGTTCTACAGCGACTACCCGGAGTACTTCTGGGTTGAGGGCGGCTACGCTGCTTCTACTTCTCAGGTAGAAGATGTTGTGACGCTGGTGGTTGAGCCGGTTTATTCTGTTCCCGGCAGCGATTTGGCTGCGGCCAAGGCGGCCTATGACGGAAAGGTCAGCGCCCTGCTGGTTGATTTGTCCGGCACGGATTATGACAAGGCCAAGACCCTCCACGACCGGCTGATCGCCGCGGTTACATATGAAAAGACCGGCAACCACCAAACTGCCTACGGCGCATTGGTGGAAGGCAAGGCCGTCTGCAACGGCTATGCCCGAGCCTATCAGCACCTGCTGCAGAAGGCCGGCATCGAGGCTTGGTATGTGTCCGGCACCAGCGTCAATCCCACAACCGGCGAGGAAGTGAGCCACGCGTGGAACCTCGTGAAGGTGGATGGCGCCTGGTACTACACCGATGTGACTTGGGACGACCAGGGTGAAAACACCTTCTATGCCTATTTTAACATCACCACCGCCCAGCTGCTGGAGAGCCACGCCATCGCCGAGCCCTACAAGGCTCTGGTTCCGGAGGCAACTGCCACCGATGCCAATTTCTATGTGAAAGAGGGCAGAGTATTTACCGGCTACGACCAAGCCAAGCTGGCCGACCTTTTGAAAAAGGATAGCAACAAAACCCAGCTTTATGTGAGCGACGGTGTGGATATGTTCGTTTCTATGCTGGATTCCGATTTGGTGAAGCTGGCGCAGGCGCTGGGCGCAACAGGCAGGTATCAGGTTTCCTATAATATGACAAGGCTGGACAACGCCATGATCCTGCAGGTGATCGTGCTGCAGGAGGGTCATGTTCACAGAGCCGTGACCACGGCGCCGCAGGTGGAGGCCACCTGTATGAAAACCGGCATGAAGGAATATTTCGTCTGCGATTGTGGTATGAAGTTCTTGGACAGAGAATGTACCCAAGCGGTTACCGGCACCTCTCAGCTGGAGATTAAGACCTTGGCGCATACACCCTCCGAGTGGAAGAGCTCGGACACCGAGCATTGGAAACTTTGCACCGTCTGTGGCAGTGAGATCACAACGGCACGCGCGGAGCACATTGACGACGACAATGACCACGCCTGCGATGATTGCGAAAAAGTAATGCCGGAAGACAGCACAGATACCACGGAGTCTACCGAAGAAACGCAGACCGACCCCACCGAGGACGGCGGTCAGGAAAACGGCGGTAACGCCGCGCCCCCTGCCAATGATCCTCAGCAAGACGATATGGAATTCGACAAGGATATCCTTTGGCTGATCATTGCCGGCGTGGCTGTAGTGGCTGCGGCAGTTGTTTGCTTTGGCTGGCCTCTGATAGAAAAACGCTTTAAGAAATAAGAAAAGAGAGCAAATCCGCGAAACCAGCGGATTTGCTCTTTTTAGTTATTGACAAACAGGGTCCGGTGTAGTATGGTACGCCTAGAGAGGGATACCCCCTCAAAAATAATGTGAATGTCAGGTGAGAATATGGAAACTCTGAAGCCCCAGGCGCCGTTGTTTTCCAATCGCGCGCTGGTCAATTTGACTGTTCCCATCGCACTGAATTCCCTGATGGCCATCTTTATGGGTATGGCCGACTCCATTATGGTGTCCTCTGCCGGCGCGGCGGCAGTCAGCGCCGTTTCCTTGGTGGATGCCATCAACAATGTGTTTACCACCGCTTTTGATGCCATTCCTGTGGGCGGCTCGATCGTGACTTCCCAGTACATCGGCGCTAAGCAGTATGACAAGGCAAAGCAGAGCATCCGCCAGATCCTCTATTCCGGATTTGTGATTGCATTGCTGTGTATGACGCTGCTGCTGTGCTTCCGTAAGCAGGTGCTGAACCTGATCTACGGGTCAATTGAGCAGGATGTGTTTGACAACGCGGTTACTTACTTTACCCTTACGCTGATCAGTTTTCCGTTTTTGGTGATCGGCTGCACGGGCACGGCAACCCTCCGTGCTATGGCAAAGAGCCGGCAAGCCGTTACCATTACCATTACCGCAAACGCGATAAATGTGGTTGGCAATGCGATCTTGATCTACGGCTTCAAAATGGGCGTGGCCGGCGCGGCCATCGCCACCACATTCTCCCGGGTGGTCTGGTGCGTCTGGGGCTTGATCGCCATTCGGAGCAAGAAACTGCCGACGCAGCTGGAGGATGTGTTCCCCGTCCGGGTGAATAAGGATATTATGAAACGGGTGCTGAAGGTCGGCACCACCAACGGCTTTGAAAATGCTCTGTTCTACATTGGTCGGTTGGCGGTGTCCTCGTTGGTTGCCTCCTTGGGCACGGTTTATATTGCCGCCTACTCTCTGGCAAGCAGTTTGAACAATTTCGGCTGGACGATGATGGGCGCATTTACCATGACCTCTATGACCGTGGTGGGTCAGTGCATTGGCGCAGGCGAAAAGGAGCAGGCTAAGCAAAACGCCAAAAAACTGCTTTTGGCAGCCACGGTAACTATGGTCATTTGCTTCTCGCTGGTAGCCATTTTTAGCAGCCAACTTGTGCGGTTGTATGATCTAAAACCGGAAGAACTGGATGTGGCGGCGTATTACACCCGCTTTGCCGCCATCTTGACCATCTTTACGCTGTACTCTATGTCCTTTGTGCCCATGGGCGCGTTCCGGGCCGCCGGTGATATTCGGTATCCTATGATCGTAACAATTTCCACTATGTTTATTTTCCGGGTGGGCTTAAGTTATCTTTTGTGCTATGTGTTCGGCTTGGGACTTTACAGCGTGTGGCTGGGTATGGCCGCAGACTGGGTCTGCCGCACCATCCTCAACTCTGTCCACTTTGCCCGTGGCAAATGGCTGGACAAAAAGTTGATCTAAAAAAATGAAAGGGAACGACCTGTTGGTCGTTCCCTTTTTTGTTAGTAGCCGTTGGCAAAGTCGATTTGGTGGTCTAAGGGCGCGTTTTGGGCGTCCTTTTGCAGATTGTCCGCGAAGATGCGGATAATCTTCTGTCGCGTAAAATCGTTTTCACCCCAGCTGATGCCGGACACATGGGGGGTCAGGATCACATTTTCCATCTGCCGCAGGCTGTGGTCTTTGGGAAGAGGCTCCGGGTCGGTCACATCCAGCACCGCGCCGCGGAGCTTTCTGCCTGCCAAGGCGTCCGTAAGAGCTTCGGTATCCACCACAAAGCCGCGGCCCACATTCACCAAAATGGCGTCCCGGTTCAGCTTGGCAATACGCTCCCGGCTCATAAGGCCTCTCGTTTCCTTTGTGCCGGGCAGGGCGATGATGACCAAATCTGCCTTGGGCAGTTCTTCGTCCAATGCAGAAACGCAGTAGCACTCGTCAAAAAACGGGAGCGTTTCCCGCTTTGTGCGGCAGATGCCCACGGTGGTTGCGCCGAAGGCTTTCAGTTTCTTTGCCGTGTGGGAGCCGATGTCGCCTGTGCCTAAAATCAGCGCCCGCTTACCCTCCAAAGAGTCGTCGCCGGAAAGCAGTTGCCAACCGCCTTGCTTCAGTTGGTTTTGGTAGGCGCGCAGGTTCTTATAAAGAGCCAAAACACCGGCCAGAACATGCTCGGAGATCACACCGCCGAATGCGCCGGAGGCGCCGGTCAGGGCAATGTGTCGGGGGTAATCGGGGGCGGAGGTATATTTGTTTGCGCCGGCCCAGGTCATCTGGATCCACCGCAGCTTGGGCATAGCGGCGATGGTTTTCATATCCGGCTCGCCGAAAATGACTTCTACCCGGTCAGCATATCCGCTTTCCGGCAGAGCCGCGTCATTGGGGAAAAACAGGACGTTGTCAGAAGGCTCTACGTTGGATAGAATCATTTCCTTTTCCGCTTCTTTACATTCTTTTAAGATGGCGATCGTTCTCATAGCTTCACCGCATTTCCTTTGAATTGCTTTCATTATAAAATACTTTTTCTCGTTTGTAAACAAAAACCCGGAGCAATCACTCCGGGTTTTGCTTTTACATAGGTACGGCCACAAAGCCGTCTTTGGTGAGGATATAGCGCTCCTCGTAGCCACATTCCTTCAAAAGGGCCTTGGCCTGCTCAAAGTGGCAATCCATAAAGGCGTGCTGGTGGCAGTCCGAGGAGATGACCACGCCGAAGCCCAGCCGCCTCATTTCCTTGATGATGAAGGGGTCAGGGTAGGGGGTGGTGCGGTAGCCACGGGCGATGGCGCCGGTGTTCACCTCGAAATAGGGGATTCTGCCGGCCAGACTTTCAGCGGCTTCAATGGCGGCAAAACGGTATTCCTTGGATTCAGAATCGAAGAAATCCACCGTATCCCGATGCTTGGTAATTAAGTCGAAGTGGCCGATGATATCGCAATCGGCGAAATCCGGCAGCCAAGTCAGCTGACGGTAGTACTCCTTGGCAAAGGCCATACCGTCACCGCCGCAATGCTCGTCGATCATCTTTTGGAAATGCTCGGCGATGCCGTCAAATTCATAGTCGATGCCGTCGAAGCGCAGACCGTGGATAGAGCCGATCACATAATCAAAGCCCTCCGGGCGCTCCGGGCAGCAGATGTCAAACTCAATGCCGCAGAAAATATCGATCAGGTGGCCGTATTTTTCTTTCAAACGGGCAATTTCTGCCCGGTAAGTGTCTACCTGATCCAGCGGCATACAGTAATATTTGGCGTAGTCCATATAGCAGTGGCTGGAAAAGCCAATGCCGCCAAAGCCCTTATCAATGGCGGCCAGCACCACTTCCTCGGGGGTGTCCTTGCCGTCGCAGAAGGTGGAATGCTGGTGCAGATTCTGCAGGGTGTTCATATCCGTTCTCCTTTTTCCGTTTTTCTCCATTATACGCAAAAAGTCCCATAAATCAACAACTTTTTTGAAATTTCACAAGAAAAAACGAGTATCGGTTTTCCGATACCCGTTTTAGTTATTTTCCTGCCACACGCGCTTCGATCCGATCCAAAGCATAGAGCATTTTGTCGTAGGTCTCCGGGGAGACCCGGCTGATAAACCCGTTTTCATAGGCGGCGATGGCCTCTTCGATCCGCACCACCTTCAAGGGCTTTCCCTCTTCGTGAACGGTGAAGATCGGGGTGTAAGAGAAGTTCGTGATCTTGGTCTGGCCGGTTGTGTTGTCCTTGGTGATCTCCAAATCCAGCACGATGGAGTACTCAGAACCGGCCCGCTTGCCGTCGGAGAAGAAATCGCCCAGAGAGTAAGCCACGAACTGACCGCTTGCCTCGTCAAAGGTAATCTGCTGCACATAGTGAGAGTGGGTGCCGATGATGGCGTCCACACCGTTTTGCTGCATCAGCGATACGATTCTTTTCTGACTGCCGCTGATGGTGTCGTTAAACTCGCTGCCCCAGTGGAGCAGGGCGATGGTAATATCCGGCTTGGCTTTTGCAACATTGGAAAGGATCGAGGTGATCTTCTTG
>JAZLCU010000021.1:0-1907 GCA_045614325.1 Faecousia sp.
ATGGTGGGGCCGCCGGAGGGCTGACGCAGAGCGCCGCCTGCGTTCTTGCCGATGTAGCCCAGGCCTTCGATCAGACCCAGAGAAACGGTGGACTTACCTTCACCGAAGGGGGTGGGGGTCACAGCGGTGACCTCGATGAACTGGCCGTCGGGCTTGTCAGCCAAACGGTTCATAACCTTGATAAAGTCGATCTTGGGGGTCTTGCCGTAGGGGATAATTTCCTCGGGGAGCAGGCCCAGTTTCTCGCGGAAATAGTCCACGGGGGGCAGAGTCTTTTCTGCCTCTTCTGCGATCTGCCAGTCAGCAAACTTGGTGGGGTCGAGTTTTACCAAACCCTTCTCGTCCACGTATTTGCCGTTTTCGTCATATACGATTGCCATAGTGTTTTCCTCCTTGAATTGCGCCATGCGCTTAATATTAACGAAGAAATTATACAATTTCCTCTTTACAAAATAAATAAGTTTATGGTATTTTATTTATAGATATAAACTATAGATTGGAGCAGAAGTATGAACTACAATTATCTGCGGTATTTTTCTGTTTTGGCGCAGCTAGAGCACTATACTTTGGCAGCCGCCCGACTGGAGATTTCTCAGCCTTCTTTGAGCAGCGCCATTCGCAGTTTGGAAGATGAACTGGGCGTCAAACTGTTTGAAAAGTCGGGCCGGAACATTCGGCTGACTGAGCAGGGTCGGTATTTCCAAAAGAAGGTAGACTCGGCTATGGATGAACTGTCTACGGCTACCCAGATGCTCCGCACCAGCCGGGATAATGCGCCGGTTGTATTCCGGCTCGGATTTGTTTCCGGCTCTTTGAACGGCCCGGTGGCTCAGGAAATGGCAAGTTACATAAAAGAGGACAGCCGTTTTCGTTTTCATATTACTGAGGGTTCTGCAAAAGACCTAATGGATTTGCTCCACCAGGAAAAACTGGATATGGCCATTGTGGATGTTACATCCCGAGACCGCAGCTTGCACTTCCGCAAGTTACGGCAGCGGAGTTTCTATGTGGCCGTACCCGAGGGCCATCCTCTTTCGGAAAAGGCCAGTGTGCGCGTTCCGGACTTGGCAGACTATCCCCAAATCGGATTCAGCCACAGTATGGATAAAAGCTTTGAGGACTGGGCAAGCCACCCGGATGTGAAGCAGAACTTTATCTGTCAGGTTAATACGGTCAGTGCCGCGTTGAGTCTGGTGACCGCCGGATTGGGCGTCACAACAGTGCCCGGTGAGTGCATTGTGCCGATGGAGGGAATTTGCTATATTCCCCTGGAAAACCGCCACCAAGCCCTTTATTCCTGTATCGTCTATGACCGCTGGCTTACACCGCAAATCTGGGATTTTGTGGAACGGGTTATCAAATCCGTCCGGGCATAACCAGCGAATCTGCTTGATTATTTGGCTATAAAACGGTATAATAAAAAAAGGAGGATTTTTTATGGAATACGAAGTTTTGATTGAAGAAATGAACCCTTGCGGCGGCGCAGCCCACTGCATCAAAAGTTTTGTGGATGTAGAAACCGATGACCCCGAAGGCTATGTCCGCGAAAACGGCCGCTTTCCGATTATGGAAGTAGCGCGCAACACCGACGGAGATCTGGTAATCACCACAGGTGATGGAAAAGGATATATGATCCGATACACTTTTTCAGAATAAAGGATAATTGCCGAACTGTGAACATTTCACGGTTCGGCAAAACGTCTCTTGACCTGCAAGGCTTTTTACATTATAATCATCAATGGTTGTAGGCGCATTATGCGCTCTGCATTTCCGGGTGTGGCCCAGCTGGTAGGGCGCCTGGTTTGGGACCAGGATGCCGCGAGTTCGAGTCTCGCCACTCGGACCAAATAAGCAGAAATGGCTTAATGCCGTTTCTGCTTATTTCTTTTGGCGAAGAGACTCGAACA
>JAZLCU010000022.1:0-19390 GCA_045614325.1 Faecousia sp.
GTTGACAACCAGGTCGTACTGGTCGGCATTGATGGCCAACAGCTTATCCATATCACCCTCTGCCTCCACCAGGGTCTTCATGCCGCCCTGGGGCATAGAGAAGGGATTGTGGCAGAACTCCAGCTGGCCGGACTCCTCGCCCATTTCGTACATGGGGAAGTCCACGATCCAGCACATTGCGTACTGCTCTTCGTCGAAGTGACCGGGGATACGCTTACCCATCATGGTGCGGATGACGCCTGCGGTCTTCTGGGCGGCAGTTTTCTTGCCGGCAGCCATGCAGACGAAAGAACCGGGCTTCAAATTCAGTTTCGCAGTCAGCGCATCGGTATAATCTAGCAGGAACTTGGCAACGCCGCCGGTAAACTGGCCGTTTTCGTCCACCTTGATCCAGCAAGCCTTGTTACCGGTCTGCACTTCCACGTCATTTAACAGTTTGTCAATCCACTTGCGGCCTTCGGCGAAGTTGTCCACGGCAACGGCCTTAACAGTTGCATTCTGGAAGGGGCCAAACTCACAACCGGCAACCTCAGCGGTGATATCCTGCACCTCAAGGTCGATACGCAGGTCGGGCTTATCGGAACCGTAGCGCTCCATTGCCTCATTGAAAGGAATGTGGCGGAAGGGCGCGGCGGAAATTCTCTTATACTTGCCGAACTTCTCGAACACAGGCACCAACACCTCTTCCAAGGTGGTCAGCACATCGTTCTGAGAGGCAAAGGCCATTTCCATATCCAGCTGATAGAACTCGCCGGGGGTACGGTCAGCACGGGCATCCTCATCACGGAAGCAGGGTGCGATCTGAAAATACCGGTCGAAGCCGGAGGTCATCAGCAGCTGCTTGAACTGCTGAGGCGCCTGAGGCAGAGCGTAGAACTTGCCGGGGTGATTTCTGGCGGGAACCAGGAAGTCACGGGCGCCCTCGGGAGAAGAAGCGGTCAGAATGGGAGTGGTGATCTCCAAAAAGCCCTTCTCGGTCATCAGACGGCGCAGCTCGGCAACTACCTGACAGCGCAGGATGATGTTGGACTTAACGGCAGGATTCCGCAGGTCAAGATACCGATACTTAAGACGCACATTTTCGTCTGCCTCGCGGCTCTTGTTGATCTCAAAAGGCAGGCTGTTGTGGACGCACTTGCCCAGCACCTTGATATCGGTAGGAACGACCTCGATCTCGCCGGTGGCCTGCTTGGGGTTCTTGCTCTCACGCTCGCGGACAATGCCGGTGACGGAGATGGTGGTTTCTTTGTTCAGGCCCTTGATGACCTTCATCATATCCTCGGTCTCGATGACCACCTGCGTGGTGCCGTAGAAGTCGCGCAGAACGACGAACGCGAAGTTCGCACCAACCTCACGGACGTTCTCCATCCAGCCGACGATGGTAACATTTTGGCCAGCATCAGCCAGACGCAGCTGGCCGCAGTTATGGGTTCTGGATTGCATCATATACAAAATCCCCTTGTCGTAAAATTTTATCGCTTTATTTTCTCATAAAATAATGAAAATGTCAATTATCTGTTGTATTTTATGGCAAATCCTCTTTCGCAATCACAGACCACCTCACATTTTTCACAAAATTTCACTTCTTTCAACTTTTTTTATGTGAATACTATGAAAAGTTGAATTTTTTACAATTTTTTCATTGATTTTGTTTGACTTTTATCATACAATGGTTTGGCAAGCGCCAAAATGGCGGTCAGGAGGTAAAAAGTGTGCTGAACATTGTGCTGGTCGAGCCGGAAATTCCCCAGAATTGCGGAAATATTGCCCGTACTTGTGCCGCCACAGGCTGCAATCTGCACCTGATCCGTCCTCTTGGCTTTGACATTTCGGAAAAAGCCGTAAAACGAGCCGGTCTTGACTACTGGGATCTGGTCAATGTGCGCGATTACGAGAACTTGGAAGACTTCTTCTCCAAAAACGATGTGCGCCAGATGTGGTGCCTTTCTACAAAGGCCCCTAAAAGCTACACCGAGGCCAAGTTTGAAGACGGCTGTTACTTATTCTTCGGCAAGGAGACCAAGGGTCTGCCGGAAGATTTCCTTTCCCAGCATTACGCGTCCTGCGTCCGCATCCCTATGCGCGCCGAGGCCCGTAGCCTGAACTTAAGCAACGCGGTAGCCATTACCGTATTTGAAGCCCTGCGGCAGCTGGATTTCCCCGGTCTGCAGGATTTCGGCAAAATGAAATTGTAATTTAACCATTTATGGAGGAATCATTATGAACTACAACAAGAAGTCCATCGAAGACATCCAAGTAGCCGGCAAGCGCGTTCTGTGCCGCTGTGATTTCAATGTCCCCACCAAGGACGGCAAGATCACTTCCGACAAGCGTATCGTAGCCGCTATGCCCACCATCGAGTACCTGGTCAATAACGGTGCCAAGGTTATTCTGTGCTCCCACATGGGCAAGCCCAAGGGCGAGTGGAAGCCCGAACTGAGCCTGAAGGTAGTCGCTGACCGCTTGAGCGAACTGCTGGGCAAAGAAGTCATTATGGCTGCCGATGTAGCCGGCGAAGACGCAAAGGCAAAGGCTGCTCAACTTCAAGACGGCGATGTGATGCTGCTGGAGAACACCCGTTACATCAAGGGCGAGACCAAGAACGACCCCGAGCTGTCCAAGGATCTGGCTTCCATGGCTGACATTTTCGTAAACGACGCATTCGGCACTGCCCACCGCGCTCACTCCTCCACCGCAGGTGTTGCTGACTACCTGCCTGCCGTTTCCGGCTATCTGGTGCAGAAGGAAGTTTCCATCATGGGTAAGGCTCTGGCTAACCCCGAGCGTCCCTTCGTCGCTATTCTGGGCGGCGCTAAGGTTTCCGACAAGCTGAATGTTATCAATAACCTGCTGGAGAAGGTCGACACCCTGATCATCGGCGGCGGTATGGCTTACACCTTCCTGGCTGCTCAGGGCCTGACCGTTGGTAAGAGCCTGGTCGACAACGAAAAGCTGGACTACTGCAAGGAAATGATGGCTAAGGCTGAGGCTAAGGGCGTTAAGCTGCTGCTGCCTGTTGACACCGCTATTGCCGCTTCCTTCCCCAACCCCATCGACGCTGAGATCCCTGTTGGGTATGTGGATTGCACCGCTATCCCCGCTGATATGATGGGTCTGGACATCGGCCCCAAGGCTTGCGCCGAGTTCGCAGCCGCTGCTAAGGCAGCAAAGACCGTTGTCTGGAACGGACCCATGGGCGTGTTTGAGAACCCCACTCTGGCAAAGGGCACCATCGCTGTTGCACAGGCTCTGGCTGACAGCGACGCTGTGACCATCGTTGGCGGCGGCGACTCCGCAGCAGCCTGCGAACAGTTGGGCTTTGCAAACGCTATCACCCACATCTCCACCGGCGGCGGCGCTTCTCTGGAATTCCTGGAGGGCCTGGAGCTTCCTGGTATCGCTTGCCTGGAAGATAAATAATTCATCGAACATTTCTGTCATTGCGAACCAGTGCGTACACTGGTGTGGCAATCTCCTTTGTTATGGGGATTGCCACGGTCGCTTTGCTCCCTCGCAATGACCTTTTACTTTTATAACTTAGAAATTCACATCGTTTCGATGTCACATATAAAGGAGAGACAACTATGAACAGAAAATACCGCAAGACCCTGATCGCAGGTAACTGGAAAATGAACAAGACTCCCACCGAGACCAAGGAG
The DNA here is from genome assembly GCA_045614325.1 of Faecousia sp. Lineage (GTDB taxonomy): Bacteria > Bacillota > Clostridia > Oscillospirales > Oscillospiraceae > Faecousia. The sequence continues at coordinate 3,660 of JAZLCU010000022.1, forward strand.
TTTATGAACGAGCTGAAGACCATGCTGCCCAAGGGCCGCTGGTGCGACATCGCCCTGTGCGTTCCTGCTGTTTGCATTCCCAACGCTGTGCGCGCTATGCGTGAGACCAGAGTTGGCATCGGCGCAGAAAACTGCCACGCTGCAGCAAGCGGTGCTTACACCGGCGAGATTTCCACCGCTATGCTGGTTGACGCAGGCTGTAAGTATGTGATCATCGGCCACTCCGGGCGCCGTGAGATGTTCGGCGAGACCGACGCAACCGTCAACGCCAAGGTTCTGGCTGCATTGGATGCCGGCCTGACCCCCATTCTGTGCTGCGGCGAGACCCTCCAGCAGCGTGAGAGTGGCGTGACCACCGAGCACATCGCTATGCAGATCAAGCTGGCTCTGCAGAACGTTCCTGAGAGCAAGATCCGCAAGGTCGTTATCGCTTACGAGCCCATCTGGGCTATCGGCACTGGCCTGACCGCTACTCCCGAGCAGGCTCAGGAAGTCTGCGAAGGCATCCGCGCTGTTGTTCGCAAGCTGTACTCCTCCAAGAACGCTCGCGCTATCTCTATCCTGTACGGCGGCTCCATGAACGAGAAGAACGCTTACGAGCTGCTGGCTCAGCCCGACATCGACGGCGGCCTGATCGGCGGCGCTTCTCTGGTTCCCGAGAAATTCGTGCAGATCATCAACGCTGCAAATCAGCCCACCGCTTAACTTCAAAATCAAAAAGGAGCAACTTCGGTTGCTCCTTTTTTTATGGAAAAAGATTGTATTTTCTCAGAAAATAGATTAAAATAGTTCGCAGAACAAATCACGCCTAAGGAGGCACGATATGAAAACCTTATATTTGCCTGCCGAGGGTGCCGATACCCCTATCCTTGCGGCAGAACTGATCAAAAAAGGCCAGCTTGTTGCCCTGCCCACAGAGACCGTTTACGGTCTGGGCGCAAACGGCTTGGACCCCGAGGCAGTGGCCAAGATTTTCGAGGCCAAGGGTCGTCCTCAGGATAACCCCCTGATTCTGCACATTGCCGATGCCAAGGATATGGAAAAATACTGCCGGGACATTCCTGATGCAGCCTATAAGCTGGCAGAAAAATTCTGGCCCGGCCCTCTGACTATGGTGCTGCCTGCCAAGGACATCGTCCCCAAATGCACCACCGCCGGCCTTCCCACGGTGGCAATCCGCTGCCCCGACAATGCGGTTACCCGGGAGATCATCCGTCTTTCCGGTGTGCCCATCGCTGCGCCCTCGGCAAACATCTCCGGCAAGCCCTCCACCACCACCGCGCAGCACGTGCTTCACGACCACGAGGGTAAAATTCCTATGATCGTGGACGGCGGTCCTTGCCGGGTGGGCGTGGAATCCACCATCATCGATTTAAGCGACGAAAAGCCCCGGCTGCTCCGCCCCGGCGGCATTACGCCCCACCAACTTGTAGAAGTAGTAGGCGACCTGATTCTTGACAAGGCCATCACCGAATCTGTCGAAAAGGACGCGGTAGTGAAAGCGCCGGGTATGAAGTACAAACACTACGCCCCGGAATGTGATGTCATCGTGGTGGTCGGCTCCAAAGAGGCCGCTGCCAAGTACATCGCAGAGCATTATCAGCCCGGCAACCGGGTCTTGTGCTTTGAGGAAGAACTGGAGACCTTTGCCGCCTTTTCTCCTCTGGCCTACGGCAAAGAATCTGACGAGGACTCTTTGATGGCCGGCCTGTTTGCCGCCTTGCGGGAACTGGACGATGCCAAAATCGGCACAGTGTTTGCCCGCCGTCCCATTGGCAGCGGCAAGGCATTGGCGGTGCAGAACCGATTGATGAAAGCCGCCGGCTTTCGCCGAGTGGACGCCGAACCCAGAGGGCTTGTTCTTGGCATCACCGGCGGCACCGGCTGCGGAAAAACCACTTTGCTGAAAGCCTTTGAAGAAATGGGCGGCTGGGTGGAAGATTGCGATCAGGTCTATCACCAGTTGCTGAAAACCGGCACGACCCTTTTGGACGCCATCGAAGCCCGCTTCCCCGGTTGCATGGACGGTTTCAAATTAGACCGCAGGAAACTGGCCGGCATTGTTTTTAACGACCCGAAAGCCTTAGCGGATTTGAACGCCATTACCCACGGCGCGGTCAAAAAAGAAGTGCTGCGCCGTTTGGCCCATATCCCCGGCGGCTATCATATCGCCATTGATGCCATTGGCCTTTTCGAAAGCGGCTTAGCGGAATTTTGTGATGTGACCGTTGCTGTCACCGCTCCGGAAGAAGACCGCATAAACCGTCTGATGGCACGGGATACTATCACCCGAGAACAGGCACTGGAACGAATGAACGCCCAAAAGCCGGAATCCTACTTCCGGAACAAATGCGACTATGTTTTGGAAAACACCGGCACACCCGAGGAATTCCGGGAAAAATGCCTTGCGTTTTTCCGGAATCTGCTTATAATAAAAGAAAAACCGTAACGGAGGAAATCACAATGGAAGAACTGAAAAAAGCATTATTTGCCGCACCCAAGAACGGCTACGCTACCCTGACCGAAGAGCAGCGCGCTGAGATGGAAGCCTACTGCAAGCGCTATGCAGCATTTATGGACGCCTGCAAGACCGAGCGCGAAGCCACCGCTTGGGCCGTATCCACCGCCCTTGCCAACGGCTTTAAGGGTATGGTGCCCGGTATGGAAATCAAGCCCGGCGACAAGGTGTTCTTTAACAACCGGGGTAAGAGCATCATTCTGGCCGTCATCGGCAAGGAAAATCTGGCACAGGGTGCCAACATCTGCGCCGCCCATGTGGACTCCCCCAGAATGGACTTAAAGCCCAATCCCCTGTACGAGGATTCCGAGATTGCCTACTTCAAGACCCATTACTACGGCGGCATCAAGAAGTACCAGTGGGCAACCATTCCTCTGGCGCTCCACGGTGTTGTTTACCGCAAGGACGGCTCTATGGTCACCATCACCATCGGTGAAGATGATAACGACCCCATTTTGTATGTTTCCGACCTGCTGCCCCACCTGGCAGCCGACCAGATGCAGAAAACTGCCGCCAAGGTCATCGAGGGCGAGCAGCTGAATGTGATTCTGGGCACTGAACCCTTGAGCGGCGAAGGCTCCGATTTGGTGAAGCTGCATGTTATGAAGCTTTTGAACGAGAAGTACGGCCTTGTTGAGTCCGACTTTTTGTCCGCCGAGCTGACCATCGTACCTGCCGGCAAGTGCCGCGAGGTGGGTCTGGACAGAAGCCTCTTGGGTGCTTACGGTCACGACGACCGGGTCTGCGCTTATGCCGAGATCGAGCCTCTTCTGACCATGGGCGTTCCCACCCACACCGCTGTTTGCATCTTGGCTGACAAAGAAGAGATCGGCTCCGTTGGTATCTCCGGTATGCAGAGCCAGGCCTTCGAGTACTTTATGGAAATGCTGTGCAGGGCACAAAACGCTGACCTGCGTGAGTGCTTCGCCAACTCCTTCTGCCTGTCCGCCGACGTTTCCAACGCATTCGACCCCAACTTCCCCGAGACCTGCGACCGCCGGAACAACAGCAAGCTGAACTACGGCATCTCCATCTGCAAGTACACCGGCTCCCGTGGCAAGGGCGGCGCAAGCGACGCTTCTGCCGAGGCTATGGGTCATGTCCGCACCACCTTGGACAAGGCCGGCGTTCTGTGGCAGATCGCTACCTTGGGTAAGGTCGATCAGGGCGGCGGTGGCACCGTTGCCGCCTATATGGCAAACCGCAACATTGTGACCGTGGATGCCGGCGTACCTGTCATCAGTATGCACGCTCCCATCGAAGTGGTCAGCAAGCTGGACTGCTATATGACCATGCTGGCCTGCAAGGCAATTTATTTGGCATAACCTTTCGAACCAAAAGGCGCGCCCAAGGGCGCTCCTTTTTTCACTTTTGGAGGTCTTTATGATTCCCATTTTACTAAAATCCGCGTCCTTGGTCTGCTTCATCATTTTGGGCTATGTGCTCAAACGGGTCGGCCTGTTCGGGCCGGAGGATTACCGCATCCCGGTGAAAATCGTGATGAACATCACCATGCCCTGCGCGGCCATCGTGAGCTTTGCTTCCTACCGACCGGATCTTTCGCTGCTTTTGGCCACGGTCATCGGCTTTTCCCTTAACTGCCTGATGCTGGCGGCGGCTTGGTTTGCCAGCCGGGGCAAAGAGCACGCCATTCGTGCCATTTGGCTCAACTGCGTGCCGGGCTTCAATATCGGCGCTTTCGCTATGCCCTTTATCCAAAGTTTTTTAGCCCCTGCAAGCCTTGTTGGCACTTGCCTGTTCGACACCGGCAGCGCCCTGATGTGCAACGGCACCACCTATGCCATCTCCCGAAACATTCTGGACGGCTCTAAGGGTCTGAACTTAAAGCGCATCGGCGTCACCCTTTTGCACTCTGTACCCTTTTTGACCTATTTCATTTTGCTGCTGGTCACCTTGGCTAAGCTGCCCATTCCTCAAGGCATCGTCAATTTCATCACCCCGGCTGCCAATGCCAATGCCTTTATGGCGATGCTGATGGTGGGTATGATGCTAGACTTGAATATTGAAAAAGCCTACTTAAAGCAGATGGCCGGCATCCTTGCGCTGCGGTATTCCATCACGATCGTGGCCGCCGCCCTGTGCTATTTCTGCCTGCCCCTGCCTATCGAGATTCGGCAGGCGCTGGCCATTACCGTGTTTGCCCCTGTGGGTATGGTCTCCACCGCCCTGTGCGTAAAAGCAGGCGGCGATCCTGCCGTGGCTGCCGGCACAAATTCCCTGTCCATTCTCATCAGCGTTCCGTGTATCATCGGCCTGCTGGTCATTTTTGGCGCGCTGTAGGTTCTTTACTTTTGCCGCAAAAAATGCTATACTGGTTTTAACTATTGTGAAAGGAGGATTTTTGTATGCGCCAGTACTTTCAACAGCTGAAGCACGCCGTTTTGAAGGGCGACTGGATGCTGCTGCTTTTGTGCGTGTTCACCTCGGCCTTTGGCTGCCTTGTCACCGCCAGCACCACCAACTACATCAATTCTCCCCGTTACATCATCATGCAGATCTTGGGAACACTGCTGGGCATTTTGTTCTTTACTATCGTATCCTCTTTGAATGTGGACTTCTTTATGGAGCACCGCAATGCGCTGGTCATTTTCAATGTTCTGTTCCTGTCGCTGCTAATCCCCTTCGGTGTTGAGGTAAACGGTAACAAGAGTTGGGTCGACCTTCCCATTCTGCCCTTTAATATTCAGGTTGCGGAAATTTGTAAAATCACATACATTCTGATCGCGGCCTCCATTATGAACGCCCATAAGGAGAATATCTCCTCCCTCCGCTCTGTTGTGCATATGGGCATCCACCTGTGCCTGCTGTTCGGTATGAATATGGTTCTGTCCGACGATATGGGTGTTTCCCTGATCTTCGTGTTTATCTTTGCCTGTATGGCCTTTGCCGGCGGTGTGAACCTTCTGTGGTTTGCCGGTTTTATCGGCTTTGTGATTCTGGCTTTCCCCTTTGTTTGGCCTCGCTTGGGTGAATATCAGCGGCTTCGTATCGAAGTTCTGTTCAACCCTGCCTTGGACCCGGACGGCACCGGCGTTCTGTGGCAGACCACATTGAGTCAGCGTTCTTTAACCGGCGGCGGTATGACGGGCCAGGGCCTGTTCAACGGCCACCGTACCCAGAACGATGCTTTCTACGGCCAGCATACGGACTTCGTATTCTCCGCCATTGGCGAGGAATTGGGCTTCGTTGGCTGCGCGCTGGTGTTGGTTATGCTGGGCCTGATTATTGCAAGATGCATTTGGGTCGGCTTCCGCAGCCCGGACTACGGCCGCAGAATGATCTGCTTCGGCGCGGCCGCGGCTCTTATTTTCCAGACCCTTATCAATGTTGGTATGTGTATCGGTGTTGCGCCGGTTATCGGCCTGACTCTGCCCTTTATCAGTTACGGCCCCAGTTCCCTCGTGTCGCTGTTCGCAATGCTGGGTCTTGTTTCCGGCGTGTTTGCACGGCCGGTGGCAACCTCTCACGAGCGGTACATCCGTCCGCCCCTATCTTAACCAAAGGAGAAGCTCTATGAAAGCCTTTATGGACAAAGATTACCTGTTGGAAACCGAAACTGCCAAGCACCTTTTCCACGATTACGCGGAAAAGCTCCCCCTTGTTGACTACCACTGCCATTTGAATCCCCGTGAAATTTACGAGGATCGGCGGTTCGATAACCTGACCGAAGTGTGGCTGGGCGGCGAAAACCCCGACGGCACCTTCGCCGGTGACCACTATAAGTGGCGTTTGATGCGCTCCAACGGTGTGGAAGAAGCCTATATCACCGGCAACAAACCGCCCTATGAGCGTTTTCTGAAATTTGCCGAAGCGCTGGAAATGGCCATCGGCAACCCCATGTACCACTGGTGCCATCTGGAGCTGCAGCAGTTTTTCGGTGTGTATGAACCCCTTACCACAGAAAGCGCGCCCCGTATCTGGGACATCTGCAACGAAAAGCTCCGCAACGATCCGGACCTGTCCGCCCGTGGCCTGATCCGCAAGGCCAATGTAGCCTTCATCGGCACCACCGACGACCCCATTGACGACCTTTCCTGGCACGAGAAGATCGCGGCTGACGATACCATTTCTGTGGTGGTCGGCCCCTCCTACCGTCCCGACAAGGCAGTGAACATCCACAAGGCCGGCTGGAAGGAATATATGGATAAGCTGGCTGCCTCCGTGGGCAAGGACACCCTTGCCACCATGCAGGACATTTTGGACGCCCTGACCCAGCGGCTAGATTACTTCTATGCTCGCGGCTGTAAGGTCAGTGACCACGGCCTTGACTATGTTCCCTATCAGGACTACACCGTAGCGCAGGCAGATACCGTCTACCAAAAGGCACTCCGTGGCGAGACCCTCACCACAGCGGAGATCGAAGGTTTCCAGACCGTCATTCTCCTGCACTTGGGCGCAGAATATGCCAAGCGCGGCATCGTGATGCAGCTGCACTACTCCTGCCTGCGAAATAACAACGAGCGCATTTTCAATCTGCAAGGCCCGGACACCGGCGTGGATGCCATCGCTCAGAACACCTGCGGCGGCAACATCTCCAAGCTGCTGTCTGCGCTGGATATGGATAGCGCCTGCCCCAAGACGATTTTGTATTCCTTAAACCCTGCCGACAATGCCCAGCTGGGCACGCTGATCGGTTGCTTCCAGGATTCGTCCATTCCCGGCAAGATCCAGCACGGCTCTGCCTGGTGGTTCAACGACAACAAGACCGGTATGCAGGATCAGATGATCTCCCTCGGCAACTTGGGACTTTTGGGCAACTTTGTGGGTATGCTCACCGACTCCCGTTCCTTCCTGAGCTATGCCCGGCACGATTACTTCCGCCGCATCGCCTGCAACCTGATCGGCACATGGGTGGAAAACGGCGAGTATCCCAACGCAGAAGCCTCCCTCCAAAAAATTGTGGAGGGCATCAGCTACCGCAACGCCATCCGCTACTTCGACTTATAAAAAAGAACCCCCGACGATTCGTCGGGGGTTTTCTTTTACAATTCTTCTATATAGGACACGCCGGGAATGTCCAGCACAATATCGATCAGCTGCTGATGATTGCACCGCTTGCTGCCCTTGAAGGTGGCAATATAGGCCCGGCTTCCGGCCTCGCCGCCTGCGCCGTGCTCTCGCTGCACATCGCTCACTTCAATGCCGGTCTCTCGCACAGCCTTTAAGAAATCGCCCAAGGTGACTTCCTGCGTCAGCTCCAGATAGACCTCTGCCCGGCTGCTCCGCTTATGCAAATTGGCGTCCATTTTTTGCAGCAGCGTGATGACAACAAAGATCGCCACTGCGCCGATGATGGCCACCTCATAAAGGCCGATGCCCAGCGCAAGACCCACAGCCGCGGCAGTCCAAAGACCGGCCGCCGTGGTCAGACCCTTGATTTGGCTGCGCCGGGTCACCACGATGGTGCCTGCGCCCAAAAAGCCGATGCCGCTGACCACCTGCGCGCCCATACGCACCGGATCGCCTGCTCCAAAGACCTGATAAATGTACTGATTGGTTAACATAATAATGCTGGAACCTACGCACACAAGCATATAGGTTCTAAGACCTGCCGGTCTGTGCTTCATACCGCGCTCCATACCCAGCAGACCGCCGATGATCACCGCGGCCAAAATACGCAGAATCACCGCCAAATAGGTTACTTCACGAATTTCCATAGCTTCACCTCATTTTAAATTTATGAGAAAACTGCCCGATTATTCTGCCGCAATGGCTTCGATCTCGCATAAAACACCCTTAGGCAGGCTCTTCACCGCCACGCAGCTGCGAGCCGGCTTGGATACAAAATACTGGGCATACACCTCGTTGAATGGGGCAAAATCGCCCATATCTGCCAAAAAGCAAGTGGTTTTGAAGACCTTTTCAAAGGAAGCACCGGCCGCTTCCAAAATGGCGCCAACATTTTTGCAGCTTTGATGGGCTTGGGCCACGATGCCCTCGGGGATCTCACCGCTGACCGGGTCAACGGGTATCTGGCCGGATGTGTAAATAAAGCCGTTCACGGCATAGCCCTGAGAGTAAGGGCCGATTGCGCCGGGGGCATTTTTTGTTTCTAAAACCTTCATTGTGCTACCTCCATTTAAGGCTTCATTGCCTGCTCGCGGCCTTGGCAGGTGAAGAGAATGACCTGCTTGGTTGCCGCGGTTTCCTCCAAAATATCCAGTGCAGCTTTCAATCGCACATCGTCAAAGCGCACCAGCGCATCGTCCAAAATAAGGGGCGCGTCGGGGGTCAGCTCCTCCGCCACCGCAAGCCGCAGAGCCAAATACAGCTGATCCACCGTTCCGTCGCTGCGCCACAGGGTGTTTCGCATGGTAGTCTCTGTTTGGGTGGCCGCCTCCAAGGACATATCCTGACCCAAGGTGATCCGCTGATAGCGTCCGGCGGTCAGCCGGGCAAACAGCGCCTGAGCTCTTTGGGAGATCCGGGGCGCAAACCGCCGCTGCAGTTCCTGATTGGCCTGCACCAGCACCTCCTGCGCTCTGATCAGCGCGTTGTAGTGCTGCTCCAAAGCGGTCAGGCGCGCTTCCAAATGCGCCTTTTCCTGGGTCAAGCCTTCCTTTTTACCAAGGGTCTCCATCTGGCCTTGGCATTGACCCATTTTCTGGTGAAGCTGCTGCCGTTCCAGCATGGCCGCCGACAACTGTTGCTCCGTCTGCTCAGCTGTGAGCGTGAGCGTATCCGCAAATTGGGGCGGCATCACCTGCTCACCTGCTTGTGACAAAGCACTCAGCACCTGTTCGGCCTGTTCATAGGCGCGCTTTTGCTCCTGCAACCGGCTGTAAGATGCCAGCTGCTGCCGGCACTGCTCCTCAAATTGGGCCGAGGTGCTGCCGCCGGTAATGACCGCAATGGCCGCAGAATTTTCTTCCATCTGACGGCTCAGTTCAGCAAGCTCCGCTTCCCGATTGGCAAGCACCGCATTGTAATCCTGCTGGGTCTTGGCGTAATCCTGCGCCATCACTTCCCAGCTTTCCTCCGGGATGCCCCGGTACTGATCTTCAATTCTTGCGATTCTCTCTTTGATTTTCTTCTGCTGAGTCGCCTTAACCGCAAAGCAGACTGCACCCAACACCAACAGCACCGCGCCGGGGATCCATTGGGTGACCACCGCCAGCACCGCGCCGGCCGCAACCAGCGCGCTGCCCAAGATCGTAAGCAGCGGCTTTTTCAAATCCTGCTTCAGCCGGGCAACCGTCTGTCTGTCCCGCTTGACCTCTTCCGCTGTGTCCTCCGGCCGTCTGCCCCGGAACAGCTCCGGCGCAACGGGGGCTTGTGGCAAGGGCGGCAGCAGCTGTGCCTTGGTGTGCAGGGCATCTCTTTGATCCCGTAATTTCTGCAGTTCTGTCATAGCCTGCCGGATCTGATCCTCAGCAGAAAGACCCTTGCAAGATTGCTCCGCCTGTTTTAAAGCGTCGGCGGCCACATCCTTTTGCAGTTGCGCGCCGGCAAGTTTTTGGGCGTATTGCCGGTGCTTTTCGTATTCTAAGGCCTGCTTGTGATTGTTAAGCAGCCGCGTTTGTTCTTCCAAAGCCTTCTGCCTGTCGGCAATAGCGGCAATCTGATATTCCAAGGTCTCTAACTGCTGCAATTTCTGCAATGTTTCTGCGCGCTTGGTTTCCAGTTCGGGAATCAGGCCTTTTTTGTTAAACTTGCAGCGGTTTTTCAAATCCTTCAGCTTCTGAGCCAAGTCATCGGCCGCGCCGCTTTCGTCCGCGGTGGTGACCAGCTCATTTAAGCGCCGGCGGAGAGAATCGTCTGCTGTCACCGGCATTTCAGAAAGCCGCAAGAAGCCTGCCCGGGAGAACACGCTCCGCTCCACGCCCAGCAGCACCTGTCCGGGCGCAGAAACGCACAGCTCCGGCACGGGAATGCCTGTTTGGGTCTCATAGGCGTTTACTTCACCCATAGGCACGCGGCCTTTGTTCTTCCGTTCAATGGTGATGTCCCGGCCGTTCCAGCAGATGTCCATTCGGCCGGACATAGGCTCGCCGGACCAGGGGGCATAATGCTCCTTGTCCGCCAAGAAGCCGCTCTTGGTTCTTTCGCCGGTGTCGATGCCGTAAAGCATCGCCAGCAAAAAGGCGCACCAAGTACTCTTGCCCCATTCGTTGGGTGCTTCAATGATATTAAGACCCCCATCTAACTTCAGGGTCTGCTGAGAAAGCTTGCCAAAGGTGGCTGTCATCGCGTAAATTTTCACGGCAAAACCACCTCCTGTCCTTCCAACAGCTGTCGGGAGAGCCGCGCCGCCAGCAGGATCTCCTGCTTTTCCTCATCGGTGGCGTTGTCCATAGCCTGCTTCAACAGACCAAAGTACACGCCCTCAAAATTGTCCTCACCCAGCGCGCCCCATACATCCACTTCCCGTGTGGTCTTGTCCCGTAGGATCAGATTGGGGAAACGGGCATATTTTGCTTTCAAGGCGTTTAAATCCGGCGCATCGCAAGCGCCCGTCAGGGTGATTCGGTAATAATTGTCGTTGCCGACCGGGGGCAGCAGGCTATCCAAATTCTCCGGCCGGGTCTGCAGATCGTAAAACTGCGCGCCGCCCAAGGGGTAAAACCGCAAAACCGGGGCATCCTTCAGTTCTACTATGTACACGCCCTTTTCGCCCGGCTCATCGTAGCCTTTGCCCATAGGGCAGCCGGGCCAGGCGCACAAAGTCTTTCCGGCAGTAAACTTGTCTGCCTTATGCACATGGCCCAGCGCCAGATAGTCAAGGCCGGAGCCTTTCACCTGCTGAACCGTGATGGGATTATAGTTGGAATTGGCCGCAGCCGGGTCGCCGTGGAACAGACCGATGGCATATTTCTCCGTCTGCTCTGCCCGGAAGCCCTCCAAAAGCGCCGGGCAGTCCATACTCTGGAAGGCCGCGCCGTACACCCGGCAATTTAAGTCCGGGATTGCCACCGATTCGATACGGGAGGACTTGAAAATATGTACATTTTCCGGCCAAAGTTCTTTAAGCCACGGACTCTGTCCGTCGCAATAGTCGTGGTTGCCCGGGGTGATCAGCACCGGCACAGCCATCGCCTTCAGCGCATCGTACAGATTTTGATAGGTCGCGGCAGTGTACGCGCCGTCAAACACATCGCCGGCGATCAGCACCAGATCGCAGCATTCCTGCCGGCAAAGCTCCAAAATACGGCCGGGGATCTCAGACAAGGCCTTCCGCAGGCTCTCGCCGTGGCCTTGCAGAGGGGCATCCAAATGCCAATCAGCCGTGTGTAGAATTTTCATCGTAACAATCCACCCTTTCCGCTTTTTTGCACAGACCGGTTGCGGTGTCAATGGTAAACAAAACAGCCTCCAGCTTCGTGGGGCCTTCCGCCCACTGGTAGCGGCCGGCCATATCGCCCCGGAATTTGGCAATGGACAGTTCCGGCTGAATGCCCAGCACCGAATTGCGAGGGCCGGTCATACCCAAATCGGTCACATAGCCCGTCCCCTTGGGGAGAATTTGCGCGTCGGCGGTAGGCACATGGGTGTGGGTGCCCCAAAGGGCGCTGATGCGGCCATCCAGCATATAGCCCATGGCCAGCTTTTCCGATGTGGCCTCCGCGTGCATTTCCACAAAAACCAATTTGGTGTCCAGTTCCTTTAATATTTTCTCCACCTGCAGGAAGGGGTTATCCGGGGTGTAGTCCATATTGCACCGGCCGATCAGATCGATCATCGCCACAGGCCCTGCCTTGGTTTCATAGATGCCGTAGCCGCTGCCCGGCGCTTGGGGCGCGTAGTTTGCAGGCCGCAGGATCCGGGAATTTTCGTCCATATAGTCGGCAATTTCCCGTCTTGCGAAGGTGTGATTGCCCATAGTGATCACATCTGCTCCGGCGTCGAAAATATCCTCCGCCTGATTGGGCGTGATGCCCACCACGCTGGCATTTTCGCCGTTGACCACCACAAAATCCGCACCGGTCTGCCGCTTCAGCCACCGCAATGTGCGCTGCACCCGTTCTACGCCCGGGTTTCCCACCACATCGCCAACTGCCAATACCTTAAAATCCATACGCTTCTCCTATTCTAATGCACAGACTTGCCGTACTCCGACGGGGTCATGCCAAACATCTGCTTAAACTGCCGGGAAAAATGCTGCACGGTGGAATACTCCAGCGCCTTTGCGATCTCCGAGAAGTTCATTTTCCCCTCGCGAATCAAAAGCTTGCTCTTCTGCAGCTTCATTCTGCGAATATACTCGCCCGGTGAGATCTGCAGGTGCTTATGAAACAGCGCCGTTAAGTAGCTTGCGCTGATCTGCACATTTTCCGCAACCACCGGCACGGTTAATTTTTCCATCACATGGGTGGCAACATACTGCTGCGCCGCCCGGATCACCTGATTTTCACTGCTCAAATGGGTCACCTGCTGGGATTTGACCCGGGAATCCTCATCCCGTAAAAGGGTCAAAAGCAGCATCTGCAAAAGGCTAATGAGCATATCCCGTGAAAAATCATCCATTTTCTCCTGCTCCCGGAGCATCTCCTGCAGGATCGCCACCGCCTTGGGCGGCAGATGGATCCGTCGGTTGCACAGGCTTTCCAAGTCCGCACCCTCCGCTTCAAAGGAAACGGTCACCAATCGGGGCGTTACCGACCGGTCTGCGTGCTGGGTGTGCCACTGGTCAGGACCGTAAAGCACCATATCGCCCTGCTCCAGCAGGATCTCACGACCGTCCACCACCGCGTGGAGGCTGCCAGCATCCACATACACCAGTTCCGGCATCGGCTGCGCCTCACCGGGGAACAAAAAGCCCGGCTCTTTCTCCTGATACAAAAAGGCGCACAGTTTCGTGACGCGCAAATTCTGCTCTACAGCCTGCTGCTCGGCAACGGTGGTCCGCAGCAGCCGGGGCATGGATAAGCCGGCCATCTGTACCGCCGCCGGCCCACCCAAAGCGGTCAGGCGGAATTGCACCCCGGCCCGCAGGCGGACGGTTCTGTCCAGATGAAAGTCGTGCTTTTCCCCGGTTTCAGTTGAAACTGATAAAACCGGCATACCCTTTTCACAGCCAAGCCAAGTGCTTGTCACGGTCTCATACACCGCGGTTTCCGCGTTGGAGACGGGAACGCTGTGGCCGTTTATCAATGCAGAAGGTTGCCCTTTTTCCGCAAAAACCACGCCAAAAGCCTCAAAATCCTTATGATTGACGCTTTTTATCATTCTGCCGCCTCCTTCCTGTAAAACAAATAATAGCGCTACCTTTCGGTAACGCTATTATTATATAAGAAAAAATCTAAAATGGCAAATATTATCTCTGATATTCGAACTCAAAATTATAAATATCCACCACATCGCCGTCCTCGATGCCCATTTCCTCCAGCCGCTTGAACAAGCCGCACTTGCGAAGCTGAATGTCAAAATAGTTTCTCGATTCGTAATCGTCAAAGTTGATATTCATAATGAGCCGCTCCAGCCAAGCGCCGGTGACCACCCAAGTGCTGCCCAGATGCTCGATCTCGAACTCGTCGGGATTCACAACTGCGGCCACGGGAGCCACATAATCCGGCTCGTAAATGGTGACAGGTGGCAGAGTGCGAAGCTTTTCCGCCACCACGCGCATCAGATTCTTGGTGCCTTGGGTCGTGCCAGCGGAGATCTCATAAAGCTCGTAGCGGGCCTTTTCCACATGCTGGCGCAGGCGCTCTAAATTGTCCGATTCAGGCATCATCAGGTCGCACTTATTGGCCGCCACGATCATAGGCCGATTGGAAAGATCCACGGAATAATTTTTCAGTTCCTCGCAGATAGCATCGAAATCCTCAACGGGGTCTCTGTCCTCACTGCCGGACACATCCACCACATGCACCAAGAGCCGGCAGCGGTCAATGTGTCTTAAGAAATCGTGACCCAAGCCTGCGCCGTCAGCTGCACCCTCGATGATGCCGGGAATGTCTGCCATAACGAAGGACACGCCCTCATCCACATAAATCACGCCCAAGTTAGGATACAGCGTGGTGAAGTGATAGTTGGCGATCTTGGGACGGGCATTGGAGGTCACAGAGAGCAAAGTGGATTTGCCCACATTGGGGAAGCCAACCAGACCCACATCGGCCAGCAGCTTCAGCTCTAAGATCACATCCCGTTCCTGACCCTTAAGGCCTGCCTTTGCAAATCGGGGTACCTGCCGGGTGGGGGTTGCGTAGTGGGCGTTGCCCCAACCGCCGCGGCCGCCCTTGGCGATGACAAAATCCTCGCCGGTGGACATATCCGCAATAATTTGGTTGGTTTCCGCATCCCGGACCACCGTGCCTCTGGGCACTTGGATCACAAGGGACTCGCCCCGCTTGCCGCTCATGCTGCGTCCCTGGCCGTTCTGACCGGACTGGGCAGCATACTTGCGCTTATAGCGGAAGTCAAGCAATGTGGACAGATTGTCGTTGACCCGCAGAATCACGCTGCCGCCGTGACCGCCGTCACCGCCATCCGGGCCGCCGGATGCCACATATTTTTCTCGATGAAAGGCCACCGCACCATCGCCGCCGCGACCGCCGCAGACGGTGATACGCACCTTATCAACAAACATTTCCATAGAAAGTCCTCCTTTCTTACAAAGGAAAAAGGCTGCTGCATTAGTTTGCAGCAGCCTTTAAAAACCATACGTGATTACTGCTCAGCAGCGTACACGGAGCACTGACGACGATCCTTGCCCTTGCGCTCGAAACGGACAGTGCCGTCTACCAAAGCGAACAAAGTGTCATCGCTGCCGATACCCACGTTCACACCGGGGTGGATATGAGTACCTCTCTGGCGAACCAGAATATTGCCGGCCAGAACGAACTGACCATCAGCGCGCTTCACGCCCAGGCGCTTAGCCTCGGAGTCACGACCGTTCTTGGTAGAACCGCCGCCCTTATGGTGCGCGAAAAACTGAATACCAATTTTCATCATGGTGTTACACCTCCAAAACTTCGATATAATCCGGATATTCATCCCGCAGATTGCACAGATAAAGAAGCAGACCGGCCAAAACTGCCTGAACGCTCTCTTCCTCGTCGCAGGATGTGGGGAGGGTCAAACTGATGCGTGCATCTTCTTCCTTGACCCGAACTTTGGCTTTTGCGCCACACACATCATTGATGGTGGCCTCAGCCATGTCGACTACAGCAGAAATTGCAGCGCAGACAATGTCCTGCCCGGCTTCTGCATAGCCGCTATGCCCGGAGACAGAGAACCCGGAGATTCTGCC
>JAZLCU010000023.1:0-45628 GCA_045614325.1 Faecousia sp.
CCATGTAGTTGAGAATGCAACCCACAACCCGGAATGGTATTATCACGCTTGCGACTGGATGGAAGCAGACCCCTATTTGGGCACAATGATCACCGATAAGGGCGAGCGTATTTATTCCAAGGCCTGCAACAAGCTGCCTGCATACATCGACTCTGCGGTGGAAATGAATATGACCAACAAATCCATTGGTATCGTCTCTACCTGCTTTGCTTACAGATGGGTCGATCTGGCGCACGACTATCCCACCTTTGATGAAATGGTCGCCAGCAACTGGGTTATGTTTAACCACGGCGCAAAGACCGTTTCCGCTTATGCTTACCACGATATGAATGACCGTCCCCAGCTGTACGAAGGCACACGGTACATTTTTGCCTCCTTGGAAACCTTGGAAGCACCCATCCTCTTCGGTGAGCGGAAAGTTCTGCTCCGCAATGAGAATGTGGATGCAGCTCTCTACGAGTACGGTAACGACACCTTCTTCGCATTGGTCAACCAGACCGGCGAGACTCAGACCGTGACTTTGGACGGCATTTCCGGCACTTGGTATCACTTCCGTCATAACCGTACCTTCACGGATAACACCTTCACCCTGAAGCCCTTCGAGGTCGTGATCGGTACTCGTGCGATGAAGGACAGATACCTGCCCACCTACCAGCAGACAGTTGCTCTGATCGAACATCTGGAGGCTGAGCGTTGCGCAAGCCGCAGCCTGCTCTTCGGCCGTGAGGCAGACATCGTGACCAACCCCCCGAAGATGTACAAGCTCTTCGACGGTGTGAAGGACAACCTGGCCAAGGAAATGCGTGGCAAGGACCTGTTTGTTGAGATCGACCTGACCAAGGTCAAGCCCACCTTCAGTACCATCGTGCTGAACGGCTGGCATCTGGAAGGCACCACCGTCAAGGTGCGCGTAGGTGACGAATGGATCCCGGTGGAGCCTGCAGAAGTTCAGAGCGAAGAATTCTGTATGACCTATATTCTGAAAGAAGCCATCAGCCCCGATGCTTTGCGCTTCGACATTCCTCAGGAGCGCGTTGAACTCTACGAACTCGAGGTATTCTAACAAACACATAAGAAGACCGGACGACATTTGCGGATGTCGTCCGGTTTTTTTGGCAAATTTTATTGCATATTGTGGTAGGAGGTGCTAAAATGAAACAAGGTACAATCGGCAAAAAAGAGCTTGTCTGCAACAAGAAAATTCATAGGAGGAAACGAGAATGAATAAGCTTTATCCCGATAACTGCATTACCTTAGACGGCCGGATGGACGAGGCTGTCTGGAGCGAAGTTCCCGAATATACCGGCTTTTCCACAAGAAAGGCAATTGGCGGTGAAACCCCCGAAAATCAAACCTTCCTGAAGATACTGCCCTGCGAAAATCGGGTGTATTTCGGTGTAAAGTGTATGGACACCGATATGGATTTTGTTAAGAATTTCGCATCTAAGGACATTTATCAGGGCAATAGCGTGGAGGTGTTTGTTTCTCCCTCCAGCAGTATTTCCGAGATCTACAATTTTGCATTGACCATTGACGGTTTGACCCAAACCCTGTGCTTTGTAGAAGGTGGCAACAACCAGCATACTTACCATCCTTATTGGAACCACGCGGTGTATTTCGGTGAGGACTACTGGTCTGTTGAGATCGAATTTCCGCTGACAGTCTTCTATCACACACCCAATGATAATTGGAGCGACGAATGGGTGGTTAATGTACTTAGAATCCGCCCCGTTCCCAACACCTTGACCTATTCCGGCCAGCAGGTGTATGAGTGCAGTTCTTGGGCGCAGATGGATCAGAACTTCCTGGAAATGCACAATTGCAAGCGCGTTTCCCATATGCCCATCCGTCCTTTACGGAATGACATTAAGTTTACCGGTCTGGCTCTTGATCTGGTCGAATCCACCGATAAGGGCTACTGCGGCAATATCAATGTGACCGTGTCCAACCCGGTTGCCGACACCTTTGTGTTCACCTCCGATTTTTCCAAGCCTGTAACGGTTCAGTTGGAGTCCGGTGTCAATAACATCTCCGCACCCTGCTGCGTCAAGAACTTGATCCGATACAATGTGGCAGCAGAGCTGAGACGAGAAAACGATGGCGAAGTGTTCAAGTTCTACAGCCCCATCACCGCAGAATTTGAGCCGATCCGCATTGCCTTCACGCTGCCTGAATACCGCACCAATTTCTACCCCGGTCAGGATGCCTCCAAGATCGTGGGCAAGGTGACTGCCCCTAAGCCTGTAACATTGACTCTTGAGGGCGGCGGAATGGCCACACAGGTGATTTCTCCCGATGCAGAGGGCAATTTCACCTTTGAGACGCCCGGCTTTCAGGAGGGCACTGAGGCGATCCTGACAGCCTCTATTGACGGCTGGGAGATCAAAAAGACCATGCGCCGCCTTGCGCCCACCGGTCACACTATGACTTGGGTCTCCGGCGGCAGAATGATCGTGGACGGCAAGCCGATCCTCCGCCGCAATGTTTGCGCCGCCTACTACTATGGCGGTCAGGCTTTCGACCGTAGATACAAGGCCGATAACCTGCACGAAACCAATGTAATTAACCAGCGCTTCACTCAGCCCAGATGGTTGATCCCCAACAGTCAGGTCTATAACGCATCCTTCCTTGGCGAGTCCTGTCAGGATATTGCGCCCAGCGCAGTAATGTTGGAAAAGCTGGATAAGATGCTTGCTCCCTGTAAGGATATCGACTATACCCATAACTACGCCTATGATGAGCCGGAGTACCACAACTCCTCGCTGATTTATATGCGGAAGTTCTTGGACTACACGGCAGAAAAAGACCCCTACCACCTGATCCGCATCTGTTCCCACGACCCGGACAAGTATATGCCTTACTGTGACTGGATCGACACAGACCCCTATCTGGAAGTAAAGGTGGATAAAGATGGCAACCGTTCCTTCGGCCGCCCCATCAACACGCTGCACAAATTTGTCGACACCGTCGCAAAGATGAACAGACCCGATAAGGTGCTGGGCGTTGTGACCACCTGCTTTGCCTATAAGAACATTGGCCCGGAGTTTGAGTATCCCACCTTTGACGAGATGCTCTGCCATGTTTGGGTCTTTATCAACCACGGCGCAAAGGCGGTCTCCTCTTATGCTTACCACGATATAAACGACCGTCCTCAGCTCTATGAAGGCACTCGGTACTTGTTTGCTTCCTTAGAGGCATTGGAAAAGCAGATTCTGTTTGCAAACTTCAAAACTCTGCAGTGCGATGAGAATATCGATGCGGTTTTGTACGAATACGGTGATGATAGCATCTTCGTAGCGACCAATATGAGCGACAAGCCTCAGACCGTCACATTAGACGGCATTTCCGGCACTTGGCATCACTTCCGCCATAACCGCACATTCACCGGCAATACCTTCGAGCTGAAGCCCTATGAGGTGCTCATCGGCACACGGCAAATGAAGGACAGATACCTGCCCACATACCAACAAACAGCCGCTTTGATTGACCGACTGGAAGCAGAGCGAATGAACAACAAGAGCCTGCTCTTTGATCGGCTGGAGGATATTGAGATCAGCACCCAGCCCGGTCAGTGGACAAGACATAAACTCTTTGACGGTGTTAAGGACAACTTGGCCTGCGAGCTGCGCGGTAAGAATCTGTTCATCGAGTTGGGTCTTAAGAAGGTGGCACCGACATTTGACAAGATTGTTGTCAGCGGCTGGCATTTGGAGGATATGCAGATCAAGGTATGCAATGGCGATGAATGGACCGTATTGACACCGGCAAAGGTTGAAAATCAGGAATTCAGCGCAACGATCACCTTGCAGGAGGCTGTAAGTCCCGATGCTTTGCGGTTTGAGTTCCCTCAGGAGTTTGTTGAACTCTACGAAATCGAATTGTTTTAGCCGACTATTTTGATAAAAAGCGGACGATACTTTGCGGTATTGTCCGCTTTTGTTTATGCAAGGATCCGGCAGGGGAGAAGGAGCGTTTTTGTTAGCAAAATGTACAAATTTATGCTTGCGTATTTATGGAACAATTCTCTAAAAATCGCTTGAATTTTATGGCATTCGTGTTATCATAAGCGTAAGTATCGTTATTGTATTTTCCGGCAATTTTCAAGCGTTTATAACGAATACCGATTCGCAAAACATTCCCAAATATGATAAAGATTCTTAGGAGGAAATGGAAAATGGACAAGAAGATTTACCCGGATAATTGCATCACTCTGGACGGCCGTATGGATGAAGCCGTCTGGAACGAAGTACCCGCGGCCACCGGCTTTACCACCAGAAAAATCGTGGGTGGCGAGTTGGTTGCCGACCAAACCTTCGTAAAGATCCTTCCCTGTGAAAACCGTGTTTACTTTGGCATCAAATGTATGGAATCCAATATGGATTTTGTAAGATCCTTTGCTTCCCAAAACATCTATTGCGGCAGCAGTGTGGAGGTGTTTCTTTCTCCCACCGGCAGCACTTCGGAAGTGTATAATTTCGCTGTGACGATCGACGGCTTGAAGCAGGTCATCTACTTTGTAGAAGGCGGCAACAATAAGGCGGTTTACACCCCTAATTGGAATCACGCTGTGTATATGGGCGAAGATTACTGGTCTATTGAAATCGAATTTCCCCTGTATGCGCTTTATTATTCTCCCAATGAAAAATGGACCGATCAGTGGCTTGTCAATGTGATCCGCAATCAGCCCAGCGCAACGGAAAAAGGCCCTTGGGGACAGCCGAAATTCACTTGCAGCACCTGGAGCGAGATCGACAAGAGCTTTTTGGAAGGTCACAACTTCCAGCGCGTAGACGGTATGCCTATGCGCGCTTTGCGCAATGAGATCAAATTTACAGGCGTTACTTTGGACTTAAACGAAGCAACAGAAAGCGGCTACCGCGGCAAAATGGAAGTTGCGATGGTTGCGTCTGCTGCGGATACCTTTACCTTCACCTCCGATTTTTCCCAGCCTGCTGAAATTACCCTGCAGGCCGGCACCAATACATTCTCAGTTCCCTGTTGCGTAGAGGAGCTGACCAACTATGATCTGGCATTGACCTTCGAGCGGTTGGATGACGGGGAAGTGTTCAAATACTTTACGCCTGTTACGGCTGAGTTTGAGCCGATCCGTATATCCTTTACGCTTCCTGAGTATCGCACCAATTTCTATCCCGGTCAGGATTACTCCAAGATCGTGGGCAATGTAACGGCTCCCAAGCCTGTCACCCTGAAATTGGAAGGCGGCGGCGTGCAGACGCAAATCGTCACCCCCGACGAAAACGGCAACTTCACCTTCCAAACAGCAGACTTCGAAGAGGGTGGGGAAGCGACCCTGACCGCAACCATTGACGGTTGGGAGATCAAGAGGACTATGCGCCGCATTAAGCCTACAGGCCGTATGATGTCTTGGATCTCCGGCGGCAGAATGATGGTGGACGGCAGAGCGATCCTTCGCCGAAATGTTACCGCAGCATTCTATAAGGGCGGCGAGGCATTCGACAGAAGATTCAGAGAAGACGACTTGCACGAAACGCTGGAAACGAGACCTATGTGCTTTACCCAGCCCAGATGGCTGATCCCCGGCGCAGAAACCTTCAATGCTTCCTCTGCCGGCGAAGCCACAAAGGATCAAGATCCCAGCGAAGAAATGCTGCAAAAGCTGGATGCTCTCATTGAGGAATATAAGGCTGAGGACTTTGTGCTGAACTATACTGCAGACGAGCCGGAGTATCACCATTTCTCTTTGATCTATATGCGGAAGTATTGCGATTACCTAAGAGAAAAAGACCCCTACCACATCATCAGAATCTGCACCCATAATCCCGATGTCTATATGCCGTACTGCGATTGGATTGGAACAGACCCCTACATCGATGTGAAGGTCAACGATAAGGGCGAGCGTACCTACCGCCAGCCTATCAATACGCTGCATCAGTTCCTTGATCCTGTGGCGGAATTGAAGCGGCCTGACAAGGTTGTGGGCTTTGTCGCAACAACATTCTCCTATAAGAGCATTTCTCTTGACTATGACTACCCCACCTTTGACGAAATTGTCTGCCATATTTGGGTCGCCATCAACCACGGCGCAAGAGCCATCGGCGCCTATGCCTATCACGATCTGAACGACCGTCCCTGTTTGTATGAGGGCGTTCGCTATATGTTCAGCTCTTTGGAAACGCTTGAGGAAATCATTTTGTTCGGTGACCGCAAGATCCTTATGAGCGATGAAAATATCGATGCCACCATCTTTGAATACGGCGATAAGACCATATTCGTTGTGGTCAATATGAGCGACAAGCCCCAAACCGTAACGGTTGACGGTATTTCCGGCACATGGCATCACTTCCGCAACGGCGGAATGATCACAGACAACACCTTTAGCCTGAAACCCCATCAGGTGGTGATCGGCACACGGATGGCTATGGATAAAGGCCTGCCCACCTACGCGGAAACGGCAGAGCTGATTGACCGTTTGGAAGCAGTGCGTTGCAGCAGCAAGAGCCTGCTCTTTGGGCGGACAGCTGATATTAAAATCACTGCGTCCAAGGGCGCAGGCGGAGCTAAGCACAAGCTCTTTGACGGCGTAAAGGACAATCTGGGCTTTGAATTGCGTGAAAAGGATTCCTTTATCGAACTGGATCTGACCGAGGTCAAGCCCACCTTCAGCAAGATTTTCGTTGGCGGTTGGCACCTGGAAGATATGCAGGTCAAGTTGCTTGTGAATGGCGGATGGATGAATGTTACATCCAGCCAGACAGAAAGCGAAGAATTCAGCGCGACCTTCCAATTGAAGGAAGCGGTGACCGCCGATGCTTTGCGTATTGAATTCCCCAAAGAGCGCGTAGAACTG
Organism: Faecousia sp.; assembly: GCA_045614325.1. GTDB lineage: Bacteria > Bacillota > Clostridia > Oscillospirales > Oscillospiraceae > Faecousia. The sequence goes on from JAZLCU010000023.1 coordinate 6,830, forward strand.
TACGAAATCGAAATCTACTAATCATTTGAAAATCGGACGATACCACTTGGCATCGTCCGGTTTTTCTGTAAAAAGATAAGATAACAATAGATTTTTTTCAGTAAGTGTGGTATAGTTACTGTAAGTGACCTCCTGCGATCGCAGGAATAAATAAAGAAATATTATTTCAGTAGAAAGTGTGATAAAAATGACGAAAATCGATGTATACTCCGGCTTCCTGGGCGCCGGCAAAACAACCCTTATCAAGAAAATGATCTCCGAAAGCTATGCCGGTCAAAAGCTGGTGCTGATCGAAAACGAGTTTGGTGAAATCGGCATTGACGGCGGCTTCCTGCAGGATGCAGGCATTAACATTACCGAGATGAATTCCGGCTGCATCTGCTGCAGCTTGGTTGGCGATTTCGGCAAGGCTTTGACGCAGGTGATCGCAGAATATGATCCCGACCGCATCGTGATCGAGCCTTCCGGCGTGGGTAAGCTGTCCGATGTTGTGGCGGCTGTAGAAAAAGTCACCAATGATGATGTGCAGTTGGACTGCACCGTTGCTGTTGTGGATGCAGGTAAGGTCAAGGTCTATATGAAGAACTTTGGCGAGTTCTACAACAATCAAATCGAGACGGCAGCTACCATCGTGCTGTCTCGTACCGATTCGATTTCTCCTGATAAGCTGGATAAGGCTGTGGGGTTGCTCCGTGAGCATAATACGGAGGCTACTATCGTTACAACACCCTGGGACCAGCTGACAGGCGCGCAATTGATGGAGGCTATGGAGGGCAAGGCGAAGGTTGCCGCTGACCTGAAGCAGATGGAGGAAGAACACCATCACCATCATCACGAGCACCACGACCACGATGAGCATTGCTGCTGCGGTGGGCATCATCACGAAGAACATCACCACCACGACCACGACGAGCATTGCTGCTGCGGCGGTCACCACGGTGTGCATCATCACCACGACCACGATGAGCATTGCTGCTGCGGCGGACATCACCACGAAGAGCATCACCATCACCATGACCACGACGAGCATTGCTGCTGCGGCGGTCACCACGGCGAACACCACCATCACGACCACCACGCCGATGAAGTGTTCACTGCTTGGGGCGTAGAGACCCACAAGCACTTCACTCAGGAAACCATTAAGGGCGCGTTAGAAGTGCTGGACAGCGGCACCTTCGGTCTAGTTCTTCGCGCAAAGGGAATTGTTGCCGCTGAGGGCGGTCAGTGGATCCACTTTGACTATGTTCCCGGTGAGGTGAATGTACGCCTTGGCTCTGCGGCCGTTACCGGTAAGCTGTGCGTGATCGGCGCAGATATTAACGAAGAAGCAATCGCAAAATTATTTGGAGTATAATATGATTCAAATTCCTGTCTATGCTTTTACCGGTTTCCTCGATTCCGGCAAGACAAAATTCATACAGCAGACATTGGAAGACCCTCGCTTCAATGCCGGTGAGCGTACGCTCCTGCTTGTCTGCGAGGAGGGAGAAGAGGAGTATGACATCTCCACCTATCCCCACAAGAATGTGTTTTTGGAAGTGGTTGATCAGCAGACGGTCACTACCAAGCAGCTTCGCGATCTTGCGAAGAAATATAAGATCCAAAGGGTGGTCGCTGAGCTCAACGGCATGCAGCTGGTAGGTGATCTGTACAGCCGTTTCCCCGACGAGTGGGTCATCGCCCAAGAGGTGATGTTTGCTGACAGCACGACCTTTATGGCCTATAATGCCAATATGCGTAACCTGGTTATGGACAAGCTGGTGGGCGGCCAAATGGTTGTTTTCAACCGCCTTGAGCCGGGTCAGGATACTATGCCCTTCCACAAGCTGGTTCGTGCGGCAAACCGCCGGATGGACATCCTCTATGACTACACCGATGGCACAACCTCCTTTGATGAAATTGAAGACCCGTTGCCCTTTGATATCAACGCGCCTGTGATCGTGATCAACGACGATGACTATGCCTTGTGGTATCGGGATGTTTCTGAGGAATCCGAAAAATACCACGGAAAAACCGTGATTTTTAAGGCACAGGTCGCAATGCTCCGCCGGGATAAAAACGGTATGTTTGCCCCCGGCCGCTTTGTGATGACTTGCTGCGAGGACGATATTCAGTTCTGCGGAATCCCTTGCCGTTATGATGCGGCCAAGGAGCTGGAGTCCCGTTCCTGGGTACGGGTGACGGCTATTTGCAGCGCTGAGGAGCATTATCTGTATAACGGCGAGCTAGGCCCTGTGCTCACCGCAGTGAATGTAGAGCCTGCAGAACCTGCAGAGCCGGATGTAGCCACATTTTAACGAAAGGAGCGGCTTATGTATCAACCTTTGGCAGATTTATTGCGCCCGAATACTTTGGACGAAGTTTTCGGACAAGAGCATATATTGGGAAAAGGCGCGGTGCTGCGCCGCTTGATTGATTCCGGGAAGATTCCCAATATGATTTTCTACGGCCCCAGCGGCACCGGCAAGACTACCGTTGCCAATATCATTGCCAAGCAGACCAACCGCACGCTTTATACGCTGAACGCCACCACCGCATCCACCGCGGACATCAAGGAAATCGTGTCTCAACTGGATACCTTTATGGCGCCAAACGGTGTGCTGCTGTACTTAGACGAGATCCAATCCTTCAATAAAAAGCAGCAGCAATCCCTTTTAGAGCATATTGAAAACGGCAAGATCACCCTGATCGCCTCCACTACCGAGAACCCGTATTTCTATGTTTTTAACGCAATTTTGAGCCGTTCTACGGTGTTTGAATTCAAGCAGCTGTCCAAGGAAGCGGTTTTGCAGGCTGTGCTTCGGGCGGTCCAGTATTTGGAAAAGAGCGCAAACCTGACCGCTGTATGCGAGGAAGGTGCGCTGGAGTACATTTCTTCCGCTTGTGGCGGTGATCTGCGAAAGGCGCTTAATGCGGTGGAGGTTCTGTTCTCTGCCGGAATTCCTGACGGCGATAAGCTGCCTTTGACATTAGAGGATGCCAAAGCCGTCACCCAAAAGAGCGCTATGCGTGCTGACAGAGATGGTGATAACCACTATGATCTGCTCTCTGCGCTGCAAAAATCCATTCGGGGTTCTGATCCCGATGCGGCTTGCCACTACTTGGCAAGACTTTTGGAAGTGGGACAGATGCAGTCTGCCTGCCGCCGGCTGATGGTAATTGCGGCAGAGGATGTGGGTCTTGCATTCCCGCAGATCATTCCCATTGTGAAATCGTGCGTGGATATGGCCCTGATGCTTGGTATGCCGGAAGCCCGGATCCCCCTTGGTGATGCGGCGGTGCTGATGGCGACAAGTCCCAAATCCAATACCGGCCATGTGGCGCTGGACAGCGCCCTTGCAGATGTACGAGCAGGCAAAACCGGCGACTTCCCCCGACACCTGCAGAATATGCACGCAGACACCTACACGATGGAGCGTGAGCAGGGTTATTTATACCCTCACAGCTTCCCCAACAGGTGGGTGCAGCAGCAGTATCTGCCCGACGAACTGGTGGGCACCAAGTACTACACCTACGGCGATAATAAGCTGGAGCAGGCAGCCAAGCAGTATTGGGCCGCCATTAAGGGGGAGTAGTATGGACATTCATCTGGGTGATACGCTGATTATGAAAAAAGAACATCCCTGTGGGTCGAAGGAGTGGAAAGTGCTTCGAACCGGCGCGGATTTTCGGTTAAAATGCGTAGGGTGCGGCCACGAAATTATGGTTCCCCGATTTAAGGCGGAGAAAAATATTCGCCAGGTGATCAAGAATATCTCGACAGAATGAAACGGCAGCCGTGGCAAACGGCTGCCGCTTTTTCTGTTTTGGTCTTGGTGTGGGTAGAATCCAACTGGGCCGTGGTGGATGCTGTAGGGGAAAGCCTTGCTGCAACCGACTTGTTTTTTCTCACCTCTCGTCTATACTGAAGCCACAACGCAGGGAGGTGGTCACCAATGTATCTGTTGTGGGTAGGGGTTATGAATGGGGTTGTAAACCTGCTTTTGCTTCTGTCCGCAGACAGGCTAAGTGGCCATATCACAAACTATATCCGTACCGCATCGGCAGCAACTCTGGGCGGCATTTATGCAGGTGCCTGCCTTTTGCCGGAATTCTATTTCCTGGGAAATTTCTGCTGGCGCATTGTCAGCTTTGGATTGATCGCGCTGGTTGCTTACGGTATATCCGTAAGTGCATTTCGAAAAGGACTCGTCTTTGCCTTTCTCTCGTTGGCGCTGGGTGGCGCTATGGAAAGCATCGGAAAAGAAGACGGGATGGGTGTTGTGGCGGTGGCGGTGATCCTGCTGATTTTGACATATTTTGGGTTTCGAGGACGAATGGATGGGACGAGCTATGTTCCTATCGAACTGAATTATATGGGAAAACTCTTGCGTTTAACCGCCTTGCAGGACACGGGAAATACCCTGCGCGATCCGATAACCGGCAGAGCTGTGCTGGTTGTGAGCGCAGACACAGCTCATCAGTTAACAGGCCTTACGAAGGATCAATTGCGAAACCCCGTTGAGACGATGGGCGCGATACCCGGCCTGCAGCTGATTCCCTATAGCAGCGTAGGTAGCCGCGGTTTCTTGCTGGCTCTGCGTCTGCAAAATGTGCGGATCGGCAAATGGCAGGGAAGCTCTTTGGTAGCCTTTGCCCCGGAGGGGCTTGGTTCAGATGGTAAGTATCAGGCGTTGACAGGAGGGAATGTATGAAAGGGAAATGGTTGTTGCTCTTAGTAAAGCTTGGCCTTGTGCATCGAAAAGGCATTTACTATATTGGTGGCTCGGATGTGCTGCCACCGCCGCTGAAAGGGGAGCAGGAGCAGGAGGCACTTGCAGGATTGGAAGCAGGTGACGAAGCGTCGAAACAAAAGCTCATCGAGCACAATCTGCGCCTTGTGGTGTTTATTTCCCGTCGGTTTGAAAATACCGGAGTGAATCTGGAGGATTTGATCTCCATCGGTACCATTGGCCTCATTAAGGCGATCAGCACCTACCGCCGGGACAAGAATATCAAGCTTGCAACCTATGCCTCCCGATGCATTGAAAATGAGATACTGATGCATATTCGCAAAATATCTGCGCAGAAGGCGGAAGTGTCGTTGGACGAGCCGATCAATATGGACTACGACGGCAATGAGCTGCTTCTGTCGGATATTTTGGGAACAGATGAGGATATGATCCTAAAACCGCTGGAGGACGATGTGGATCTTCGTGTTCTGCGTCAGGCAGTCAGCGAGCTGCCGGACAGGGAGAGGGAGATTGTGGAAATGCGTTTCGGCCTGTGCGGCCGACAGGAGCTGACGCAGAAGGAGGTCGCACAATCCATGGGCATTTCCCAATCCTATATCTCCCGATTGGAAAAGCGAATTATGCTGAAACTGCGAAAAGAATTGCTGCGACAGACAACCTGCGTTTAAAAATAACTTGAAAAACAGGAAATCCCATGCTACAATCGATACAGAAATGTATCGATATAAATTTAGCAAAAGGATGGATGGTTATGGAACGCAAGGAAATTTCAAAATCCGTATTGAAGCGCCTGCCGATTTACCTTGGCTATTTAAAGAGCATGCCGAAGGGAACGGCAACCTATATATCCGCAACAGCCCTTGCCAATGCACTGGGCATGGGCGAAGTGCAGGTAAGAAAAGATCTTGCACAGGTCTCCGATGGAGGTCGGCCTAAAATTGGTTATCTGCGTGAAGCTCTGATCGAAGACATCAACCAGTTTTTGGGCTATGACAACACTACCGATGCGGTGCTTGTTGGCGCAGGCAAACTGGGTCAAGCTTTGCTTGGTTACAGCGGCTTTGATGATTACGGCTTGAATATTTTGGCCGCCTTTGATGTGAATATCAAAAAGCCTCAGATGGTGGACGGAAAGCCTTTGCTTCCTATGGATGACCTGAAAGATTTCTGCCGGGACAATAAGATCCTTATGGGCATCATCACAGTGCCTGCGGCCAGTGCCCAGCAGGTGTGCGATAAGGTGATCGACAGCGGCATTAAGGCCATTTGGAATTTTGCCCCTGTGCATCTGGATGTGCCTGAGCATATCTTGGTACAAAACGAAAATATGGCCACCTCTCTTGCGGTGCTTTCCATGCACCTGCAGGCCCAGATGAAGGACAAGAAATAAAAAAACATCCCGAGCCTTTTGGCTCGGGATGATTCTTATTTAGCAGGTTTGAAGCTGTCCTTCAAACTGACGGAACGGTTGAATACCAAATGCTCAGCGGAGGAATCCTTGGAGCCAGGGCAGAAGTAGCCCAGACGCATGAACTGGTAGGAGGCAGGTGCCTTGGCGTTCTTCAAACTGGCCTCCACCTTACAGCCGGTCAAAACCTCCAAAGAATTGGGGTTCAGGCAGGAGATAAAATCCTTACCTGCGGCGTCGGGGTCGGCATCGTCGAACAGATTGCTGTACTGACGGACTTCTGCGTCACAGCAGGTTTCTGCGTCCACCCAGTGAATGGTTGCGCCCTTGATCTTTCGGCCGTCGGCAGGGTCACCGCCACGGGATTCGGGATCGTAGGTAGCAAGCACTTCGGTCACATTGCCGTTTTCGTCGGTAACGCAGCCGGTGCACTTGATCACATAGGCGCCTTTCAAGCGGCACTCAGGTCCTTCGGGATACAGACGCTTATACTTGGGAACAGGCTCCTGCAGGAAATCGTCTGCTTCGATCCACAGATTCCTGGAGAAGGAGACCTTCCGGGTGCCATCCTCAGGACGGTTGGGGTTGTTTTCAATCTCAAATTCCTCGGACTGACCCTCAGGATAGTTGGTGATTGTCAGCTTTACAGGCTTGATAACAGCCATTACACGCTGAGCGGTCTCGTTTAAGTCCTCGCGCAGGCAGTGCTCCAAGAATGCAAACTCAATGGTATTGGGGGATTTGGCAACGCCCACACGGTCGCAGAAATTGCGAATGGATGCAGGAGTGTAGCCACGGCGGCGCAGACCGCACAGGGTAGGCATACGGGGGTCATCCCAGCCGGATACGCGGCCTTCCTCCACCAGCTGACGGAGCTTGCGCTTGGAAAGCACGGTGTGGTCAATACCCAGTCTTGCAAATTCGATCTGACGGGGTGTGTGAGGAACGGATACATTTTCCACGACCCAGTTGTAAAGCGGTCTGTGGTTTTCAAACTCCAAAGAACACAGAGAGTGGGTGATACCCTCCAATGCGTCCTGAATGGGATGAGCAAAGTCATACATGGGGTAGATGCACCACTTGTCACCCTGACGGTGATGATGCATATGACGAATCCGGTAAATGACCGGGTCGCGCATATTGAAGTTGCCGGAGGCCAGATCGATCTTGGCGCGCAGGGTGTAGCGGTTGTCCTCAAACTCGCCGGCGCGCATCCGTGCAAACAGGTCAAGGCTCTCCTCAATGGGCCGATCCCGATAAGGGGAGGTGGCAGGGGTATTCAGGTCACCACGGCGCTCCTTGAACTCCTCGGGAGTCAGTTCGCAGACATAAGCCAAACCCTTCTTGATCAGCTCCACCGCATACTCGTAGTCCTTCTCAAAGTAATCGGAACCAAAATAGAACCGATCACCCCAGTCAAAGCCCAGCCAGTGAATGTCCTCTTTAATTGCTTCCACAAACTCCACATCTTCTTTGGTGGGGTTGGTGTCGTCCATACGCAAATTGCACAGACCACCGTACTTCTCAGCGGTGCCGAAGTCAATGATCAAAGCCTTGCAGTGACCGATATGCAGATAACCGTTGGGCTCGGGGGGAAAACGGGTGTGAACCGTCTTGCCGGCATAGCGACCGCCCTCGGCAATATCTTCGTCAATAAAAGCGTGGATGAAATTTTTGCTCTCGGTGATTTCAGCCATCGTAAGCATCCTCTCTATAAGAAAATTTGGAAATATTATAACCTATTTGTGACATTTTTGCAACTGCAAAGAGAAAAGAAACTGTTTTTTACCGCGATGTTTTTCGCAAAACGCAGAAAATGAAAAAATACCGTAAACAAATCCGTAAATTTTAGAAATTTTAGTTGTCAATTTGTCTGTCTTATATTAAAATAGAGAAAGATAAGATAGGAGGGATACGCAATGCCTGAAATCAAATACAAGCGCGTGATGCTGAAGGTCAGCGGAGAGGCGCTTGCCGGTGAGGCCCATCGCGGTCTTGACTTTGATGTGATCAATTCTGTTTGTCTCGCCATTAAGGAGTGCGTCGATATGGGCGTGCAAGTTGGCCTTATGGTGGGCGCAGGCAATTTCTGGCGCGGTGTAAAAGACGGCGCCGATAAAATGCAGCGTTCCCATGCGGATGCTATGGGTATGTTGGGTACGGTTATGAATTCCATCGCAGTTGCAGACGCTTTGGAAAAGCACGGCGTGGATGCAAGAGTTTTGTCTGCTGTTGAGATGCATAAGTTCTGCGAATACTTCACCCGAGATACTGCAGACCGCTATCTGAATGAAGGCAAGGTAGTCATCTTTGCCGCCGGTACCGGTAACCCCTATTTCTCCACCGACACAGGTGTTGTGCTTCGTGGCGTGGAGATCGAGGCAGATGCAATTTTGATGGCAAAGAATGTGGATGCCATTTACTCTGCTGACCCCCTGAAGGATCCCAACGCAGTGCGTTACAGTAAGCTTACTTACGATGAAGTGCTTGCAAAGCACTTAAAGGCTACCGACTCCACTGCGATGACCTTGGCAATGGATAACGATATGACCTTGGTATGCTTCGGCCTGTCTGAAGAAAACAGCATCGTACGCGTTGTGCGTGGTGAAAATATCGGAACAACCGTGAAAACAACTTTTGAGGAGGACTAAACAATGAGTGTAGATTTTAACGAATTCAGCAAGAAGATGGATAGAACATTGGTGCACCTGGCCGAGGAGTTTGACGCAGTTCGCGCCGGCCGCGCCAATCCTAAGGTTCTTGACCGTATCACTGTGGAATACTATGGACAGGAGACACCCCTGAACGGTGTTGCTACCATTTCCAGCCCCGATGCCCGCACCCTTGTGGTTCAGCCTTGGGATACCAACCTGCTGAAGGACATCGCAAAGGCGATCCAAGCCAGCGAGTTGGGCATCAACCCCCAGAACGATGGCCGTGTCATCCGTCTGATCTTCCCCCAGCTGACGGAAGAGCGCCGTAAGGAACTGGCTAAGCAGGTTAAAAAGTACGCTGAAGAAGCCAAGGTCGCTATGCGTAATATCCGCCGCGATGGTATGGATTATGTTAAGAAGCTGAAGAAGAACAACGAGATCACCGAGGATGATCAGAAGAAGGCTGAAAAGGACCTGCAGGATCTGCTGGATAAGTTCACCAAGAATGTCGATGTGGCCTTGGAGGCAAAAGAAAAAGAACTGATGGCAATCTGATTGCCTGATGAATTGGGGGCGCATGCGCCCCCAATCTATATTATGGAATTTGGAAGGGAGTCAGCAATGGCACTTTCAGAAAATGAGAATAAAATGCCTGTCCCACGGCATATAGCCATTATTATGGACGGCAACGGCCGTTGGGCAAAAAATAGGGGTCTGCCTCGTACTGCCGGCCATGCTGCAGGTGCGGAAGCCTTCCGCAAAATCGCAAATTACTGCCGGATCCTTGGCGTGGAGTACTTGACTGTGTATGCGTTTTCTACTGAGAATTGGAAGCGCTCTGCCGAGGAGATCGAGGGAATTATGCGCCTTTTGGGTGCATACCTGAAGGAAGCTCTGCGGGATATGGAGAAAAACCGTGTCCGTTTCCGTTTCTTTGGCGACCTGACTCGGTTGCCCAAGCATCTGCAAAAGCTGTGTTTAGATGCCCAGTGCCGATCTGCCGATTATGATGTGCAGGTGAACTTCTGCTTGAATTACGGCGGTCGCGATGAGTTGGTTCGGGCGGCAAAAGCCTTTGCTGAAGATGTGGCAAGGGGTGTGCGTAAACCCGAGGAACTGACGGAAGATATGCTTTCGTCCTATTTGTATTCTGCTAATGTGCCAGACCCGGAACTGATCATTCGACCCTCCGGTGAGCAGCGCACCAGCAATTTCCTTCTGTGGCAGTCTGCCTATTCTGAGTATGTGTTTATGGATGTTCTGTGGCCTGATTTCGGCCCTGAAGAATTAGATCAGGCTATTGCGGAATTCAACCGGCGGAATCGCCGATTTGGAGGTGCTTAAAATGAAAAAACGCATCCTTTCGGCAATTGTGCTTTTGCCGGCATTTACGGTCATCCTGCTGGTGTTGCCGAAAATCGTCGCAACGATTCTGTTCGCGGCAATGGCGGTTATGGCAGCTTATGAACTGATGTACAAGACTGGTCTCGTTCAGCATATCAGATTGCTTGTTTACGGAATGGCTATGGCCTTTTATGTTGGCATCTGGAGCGGCCTTTGGGGCACTTATCCCATGGCAATGCTGGGCGTGTTTGTGTTTGCCTGCCTCGCCTTTGGTGAGCTTATCATTTCCCGTGGCCAAACCTCCTTCACCGAGATTGCAGTTGCATTTGTGGGCGGTGTGCTGATTCCTTATTTGATCACAGCGCCCGTGCGACTGCTTAGTTGGTCGCTTGGCCGATACCTGGTTGTAATCCCGTTTGTAATTGCATTTCTGACCGATTCCGGCGCTTATTTTGCAGGACTTGCCTTTGGTAAGCATAAATTAGCACCCAATATCAGCCCCAAGAAAACGGTGGAGGGTCTTTTTGGCGGTATTTTCGTAGCTGTTGCAGGTGTTGCCCTGTATTGTTTTATTCTGCGTTCTGTTTTCCACCTGAATGTTGACTATATTAACGGTTTGGCATACGGTGTTTTGGGCAGTTTGGGCGCGGTGTTTGGCGACCTGTGCTTCTCTGCAATTAAGCGGCAGGTCGGCATTAAGGATTACAGCAACCTGATTCCCGGTCACGGTGGTATTTTGGACAGATTTGATTCTGTGGTCGTGGTTGCAATTTTGGTTGAGGTTCTCACACTTTTAATTCCTTTGGTGGTGAAATAATGGTACGCGCTGTAAGCATTTTGGGGTCTACCGGCTCCATCGGCAGGCAAACGCTTGATATAATCGATAATCTGCAGATCCCCGTGGTGGCGCTGACGGCCGGAACAAGCGTTGCGCGTATGGCAGAGCAATGCCGGAAATACCGCCCTCAGCTGGCGGTTATGGCTACCAAAGAGGCTGCAGAGCAGCTGCGTGATGCGATTGCGGATATGCCCGTGCAGGTGCTATGGGGCGAGGAAGGCCTCATCGCAGCCGCAACCATCCCGGATGCGGATTGCGTGATCACAGCCGTGGTTGGTATGGTGGGCTTGAAGCCTACCTTGGCGGCGATCCGTGCCGGAAAGCGAATCGGTCTTGCCAATAAAGAAACGCTGGTATGCGCCGGCGAATTGGTGATGGCGGAGGCAAAACGCTGCTCGGTTGAAATTATCCCAGTTGATTCCGAACATTCTGCAATTTTTCAGTGTCTGATGGGGAATCATAGCAGGGAAGAAATCAAGAGAATTATATTGACCTGCTCCGGCGGACCTTTCTTCGGGATGGAAAAGCAGGCGCTTGCTGCTGTTACAAAAGCAGATGCCCTGCGTCACCCCAACTGGAAAATGGGCCCAAAAATCACCATTGATTGCGCGACGCTGATGAACAAAGGTCTTGAAGTGATCGAAGCTATGCGGCTTTACGACCTTCCTTTGGAGCAGGTGGATGTTCTGATCCATCGGCAAAGCATTGTCCATTCTATGGTCGAGTTTACCGACGGTGCAGTTATGGCGCAGCTGGGAAGCCCGGATATGCGTTTGCCCATTCAGTTGGCAATGACCTACCCGGAACGTATGCCCTGTCCCGTTGATCGGCTGGATCTGCTGACCTGTGGCGCGCTGACCTTTTCTGCGCCGGATATGGAAGCGTTTCCTTGCCTTGCCTTGGCGCGCAAATGCGCCCAAATGGGCGGCACAGCCTGCCCGGCGATGAACGGCGCCAATGAAGAAGCGGTTGCAATGTTTCTAAACGATGAGATCGGCTTCTATGATATTTATCGTTTGGTGTCAAGCGCTGTGGATGCCACACCCTTTATCAAAAACCCCACGTTGGAACTAATTCTGGAGGCGGATCGGTTTGCCCGCGACCAGGTTCGTAGTGAGGCTATGAAATAAGCGAGGTCATTTATGACGATTATCTTTGCAATTTTACTTTTCAGTTTACTGATTTTTGTCCATGAACTTGGCCATTTTCTAGCCGCAAAGGCGTCCGGTGTCCGGGTCAATGAGTTTTCTATGTTTATGGGCCCGGCTATTTTTAAAAAGCAGGTAGGAGACACCCTGTATGCTATTCGTTGCATCCCCTTTGGCGGTTACTGCGCTATGGAGGGTGAAAATGAGGACACAGATGATCCCGGCTCCTTCCAGAAGGCGGCTTGGTGGAAACGGCTTATTATTTTGGTTGCCGGTTCGTTTATGAACTTTGTGATCGGTGTGCTGCTGATCACGGTGATCCTTTCCTGCGCAAAGGGCTTTACAGATACAAAACTGGTCAAGGTAGAGCCAAATAGCTCCTTGGCGGCTGTCGGCGGTCTGCAGGCCGGTGACAGAATCCTTTCCTTCAACGGTAAGAAGGTGGATATTTACGGCGACTTCCTTCTGGAAACATTCTTCTTGGAGGATGGCGCATACGATGTCACCGTAGAACGAAACGGCCAGATGGTCAATTTGAAGGATGTGCCCTTTATCCGGCAGGATTTCGGTGATGGGGAAGAGAAGCGCTTCGGTCTGACCTTCGGTTATCAGGAAAAGACAGCCAAGACCGTCTTGCAGCGAATCTGGCCACAGACACGCTATGAGATCAAATCAACCTTTCTGAGCTTAAAGATGCTTTTGACCGGGCAAGCGGGTTTGAAGGATATGTCCGGACCTGTGGGTATAGTGAAGGTTATGTCCGATGTGGCGGAGGAGTCAGATACCACCGCCGCGGCAATTTTGAATATGCTCTCTTTTGGCGCAATGATCGCCATCAACCTTGGCATTATGAACTTGCTTCCGATCCCTGCACTGGATGGCGGACGGGTGGCCGGCCTTCTTTTGACCTGCGCGATAGAGGGCGTTACCAAAAGGAAGCTGGACGCCAAATATGAGGGCTATATCCATGGTGCCGGTATGATCTTGCTGCTGGCTTTGATGGCTCTGATTCTGTTTAAGGATATTTTTGTGATCATCAAGAGGTGATAGTATGACCAGGCAAATATTGGTAGGCGGAGTTCCGATCGGCGGCGGTGCCCCGGTGGCGATCCAGTCTATGCTAAACACAAAAACAACCGATGTGGATGGCTCGCTGTCACAGTTGCGGAAACTTGCCGCTGCCGGCTGCCAGATTGCTCGGCTTGCCGTGCCCAATAAAGAGGCAGCGCAATGCTTTGGGGAGATTTGCAAGGCATCGCCCCTTCCGCTGGTGGCTGACATTCATTTTGATTATAAACTGGCGCTGATGGCGGCCGAGGGCGGCGCGGCGAAAATCCGCATCAACCCCGGCAACATCGGCAGCGAGGACAGGGTGGAGGCGGTGGTCGCCGCCTGCAAGGAAAAGAAAATCCCTATCCGCATCGGTGTCAATGGCGGCAGTTTGGATAAAAAACTCTTAGAAAAATATGGCCACCCCACCGCAGAAGCGCTGGTAGAAAGCGCGTTCCAGCACCTGGAACTTCTGGAAAAGTTCGGATTTTATGATACTTGCGTTTCTATGAAGTCCTCCAATGTTCCCACGATGGTGGCCGCGACCCGACTCTTCCGCAGTAAATGCGATTACCCGATTCATATCGGTGTGACCGAAACCGGTCCTGTCCGAATGGGCCTGATGAAATCTGCTATGGGAATCGGTGCGCTTTTGTTGGACGGAATCGGTGATACAATCCGTGTGAGCCTGACCGATGACCCGGTGGAAGAGGTCTATGCTGCGAAGGATATTTTGAAAGCGGCGGGCTTAAGAAAAGAGGGCGTGAACATTATTTCCTGCCCCACTTGCGGTCGTACACAAATTGACTTGATCGGCCTTGTAAATCAAGTTGACGAGGCCTTAAAGAACTGCAATAAACCCATCACTGTTGCGGTTATGGGCTGCGTTGTAAACGGCCCCGGCGAAGCCCGGGAGGCCGACATCGGCATTGCCGGCGGCGATGGCTGCGGTATGCTGTTTGAAAAGGGCGAGCAGATCTGCAAATTGCCCTATGATGAGCTGTTACCGGCTCTATTAAAGAGAATTGATACTATGTAAGAGGATATTATGCGCGAACAAGTGTTTTTCCTGAATATGTTTCCGGACTATGTGCCGCCTGAAGCCTTGCAAGAGGCGCTTTCTCAGGCGGCCATTGTTGCTGCGGATATTGACCCCCAGACCAGAACGGTGTCTGTGGCGGTTCATTCTGCTTGCTACATACCGGCGCGTTATCTAGAACAGGCGGAAAAGGATGTTGCTGACTTGTACGCGCTCAAAGCACTGCATATCACAGCGACCCATCCGGAGAGTGAGCTGACAAAGCTGGAGCCGGAGGAACTAAGAAATTTGTTCATCGCTGAAAACTCCATGAGCCGTGGCACACTTGCCGGTGCGCGCTGGGAGTGGCAGGATAGGGAGCTTCATATCTACCTGCTTGCCAATGGTAAGGAAACGCTGACGGACGCAATTCCTACAGTTGCAAGAAAACTGCAGGAGCGCTTCCAAGCGGCGGTTTCCATTCATATCCATGCAGGCGAGGTGCTGGAGGGACAGGCTCTGTTTGATGCGATGGCGCAAATGCGTGATGCTGCGCTCTCAGAAATTCCCGTCACCCCCGTTGCAGCCAATAAGCCCAAGGAAAAGACTGAAGATACCTCCGTTATCTACGGCAAACCCTTCAAGGGCAATGCGACACCTATGAAGGAACTGAATCTGGATATGGGTGGCGTGATCGTTGAAGGCAGAGTCTTCAGCGTGGAGCATAAGGAGCTGAAAAAACGCAACGCTTGGGTGATCAACTTCGATATGACGGATAATTACGGCTCTGTCCGAATCAACCGTTTTATGGAGAATAACGAGGCCAAGCCTATTTTGGAGAATATCAAAAAGGGCGCTGTGCTGAAGGTGCAGGGCCGTCTGCAGATCAGCCAGTTCGACAATGAACTGGTACTGCGTCCCAACGCCATTATGTTTGGCGAAATGGAAAAGCGTAAGGATACGGCAGAGGGTGAAAAGCGCGTAGAGCTGCACCTGCATACGATTATGTCCAATATGGATGCGCTGACCAACACCGAAGCTGCCATCAAGCAGGCGGCGGCTTGGGGTCATAGGGCTATCGCCATTACGGACCACGGCTGCTGCCAATCCTTCACCGACGCATTCCATGTGGTGGGCAACAGGGACAAAGCGCCTAAGGTGGCCGGAACAGGTGAGCCTATCAAGGTGCTCTACGGTTGTGAGGGTTACTATGTAAACGATGTGGATGACCGCATTGTGGTTCATGGCACGAAGGATATGACCTTCGATGAACCCTATGTTGCCTTTGATTTGGAAACCACGGGTCTATCCTCCCGCGAAGATAAAATTATTGAAATTGGTGCGGTTTTGATGCAAAACGGCCGGGAACTGGATCGGTTCCAGACCTTTGTGGATCCGCAAATGAAGCTGCAAAGGGAAACGATCGACCTGACCGGCATCACCGATCAGATGCTGCAGGGCGCTCCGAAGCTGGAAGAAATTTTCCCGAAATTTCTGGAATTCGTAGGCGATCGGGTGCTTGTTGCCCACAACGCAGATTTTGACACAGGATTTATCCGGGCAGCTTGTGATAAGCTGGGTCGCCCCTATACATTTACATCAGCTGATACCTTAGTGCTGTCCCAAAACTTAATGCCCCAATTGAATAGATTCAAACTGGATGTGGTAGCAGATGCCTTGAGTCTGCCGGAGTTCAATCACCACAGAGCGGCAGATGATGCAGTGACCTGTGGCCTGATTATGGCCAAAATGTTTGAAAAGCTTGCCGATTTGGATATCCACAGCCTGCAAGCGGTGAATCCGGCAATGGAGGGCCTGCGTAAGCAGAACAGAATCGGCAACCGTCAGGCGCGGCATATCATTTTGTTTGCCAAAAACCAGATGGGTCTGCGCAACCTCTATCAGCTGATCTCTCTGTCTAACTTGGAGTACTTTAAGCGTCAGCCTCGTATGCCCAAGTCTGAGATTCTGCGGCTTCGTGAGGGTTTGATCATCGGCTCTGCTTGCGAAGCCGGCGAGCTGTTCCAAGCTGTTCTGGACGGCAAGACAAACGATGAACTGAAGCGCATTGCTTCTTTCTATGATTTTCTGGAAATCCAGCCTTTGAGCAATAACGCCTTCATGCTGGAAAAGGGCATCGTAAATGATGTTGAGCAGCTCCGGGAATTTAACCGTACGATCGTTCGCTTGGGTGAAGAGCTTGGAAAGCCTGTTGTTGCAACCGGCGATGTGCATTTCCTGAATCCCGAGGATGAGATCTTCCGCCATATTCTTTTGGCGACAAAGGGCTTCGACGACTGCGACAGACCCAACCCCCTTTACTTCCGCACAACGGACGATATGCTGAACGAATTTTCCTATCTGGGTGAAGAAAAAGCATATGAAGTGGTCGTTAAAAACCCCAACCTGATTGCGGATATGTGCGAGGTGGTGAACGCTGTTCCCAAGAACCTGTTCGCACCGAAGATCGAAAATTCCGTGGAGGATCTGAAGGAGCTGGTCTATGGTAAAATGCATAGACTGTATGGCGAAAATCCCCCCGAACTCATTCGTAACCGTATCGATACTGAGTTAAACGACATCATTACCTGTCATTATGATGTGATTTATATGTCTGCCCAGAAGCTGGTGCAGAATTCCCTTGATAACGGCTATCTGGTAGGCTCCCGTGGCTCGGTCGGCTCGTCGATCGTGGCCTTTATGTCGGGCATCACGGAGGTTAATTCCTTCCCGCCCCATTACCGTTGTCCTAACCCTGATTGTAAGCACACCACATTCGATGTGCCGGAAGGCTTCGAGTGTGGCGCGGACTTGCCGGATGCGGTTTGCCCCAAGTGCGGCACACCCTATGCCAAGGAAGGCTTTAACATTCCCTTTGAAACATTCCTTGGTTTCGGCGGTGATAAGGTTCCGGATATTGACCTGAACTTCTCAGGCGAATATCAGGCCAATGCCCACGCATATTGTACGGAAATGTTTGGAAAATCCCATGTTTTCCGGGCAGGCACTGTGGGTACGGTAGCAGAAAAGACCGCCTATGGCTATGTAAAGAAGTACCTGTCCGAGCGCGGACAGGCTGCCAACGGCGCAGAGATCAACCGCCTTGCAGCCGGTTGCGTAGGCGTTCGCAGAACCACCGGCCAGCACCCCGGCGGTCTGGTAGTTATCCCTCAGGAGAATGAAATTTGGGACTTCTGCCCGGTGCAGCACCCGGCTGATGACCCCAATTCCGACCAGATCACCACCCATTTTGAATACCACTCCATGGAAGAAAACCTCTTGAAGCTGGATATGCTGGGTCACGATGACCCCACTATGATCCGTATGATGGAGGATATGACCGGCGTGGATGCCAAGACCATTCCTTTGGACGATAAACGGACTATGTCCATTTTTACCGATTCTAAGGTGCTTGGCTATGAAAATGACCCCATTTTGGGTCCCACAGGCGCAGTTGCGGTGCCGGAATTCAACACCCGGTTCACCCGTGGCGTTTTGCTGGACACAAAGCCTGAGAAGTTTGACTTTTTGGTGCGTATTTCCGGCTATACCCACGGTACGGATGTGTGGTTGGGTAACGCAAAGAGACTGATCGTCTCCGGCACAGCTCGGGTCGACCAGACGATCGGCTGTCGTGACGACATTATGATCTACCTGATCACGATGGGTCTTGAGGAAAAAAGAGCCTTTAAGATTATGGAATCTGTCCGTAAGGGCAGGGGATTGCCTCCCGGCGCGGAAGAGGAAATGGTGGCAGCCGGTGTCCCGGAATGGTATATTGACTCCTGCAAGAAGATCAAGTACCTGTTCCCCAAGGCTCACGCTGTGGCTTATGTTATGATGGCATTCCGCATTGCGTGGTTTAAGGTCAATTATCCGTTGGCCTTCTATTCGGCATATTTCTACCGCCGCAGCCAGAAGGGCGGCTTTGACGCAGCGCTTATGACCGGCGGAATAGACGCAGTCGTGGCCAATATCCGGGCAATTGAAGCAAATGAGGATGCCACCGCCAAGGATGAGGATCTGCTCACTACATTGGAGGTTGTCTATGAGTACTACCTCCGCGGATTTGAGTTCGCTCCCATCAGTCTCTATGACAGCCACGCAACGAAATTCCTTATCAAAGACGGCAAGATTGTGCCTCCCTTTGTGGCCGTTTCCGGTTTGGGCGAAACAGCTGCATGGGATTTGATGAACGGTCGGGAAGGCAAGTCTTTTTTGTCCGTTGAGGAAGTTGCGGCAGCCTGCCCGAAGGTTTCAAAAACCCATATGCAGATGTTAAAAGAGGCCGGAGCTTTCGGTGACCTGCCGGAGACCAGCCAAGTCAATCTGTTTGACAGCTTCTAAGGAGGATACCTATGCAAGATATTGGTATGCAGTTTCACATCCGATGCAAGGAAGGGGATGTGGGCAAATACTGCTTTCTGCCGGGTGACCCCGGCCGATGTGAGGCGATTGCGGCCCACTTTGATAACCCGGTCCATATTGGAATGAACAGAGAGTACAACATCTATACCGGTACGCTGCTGGGCGAAAAGGTGAGTGTCTGCTCCACCGGCATCGGGGGCCCTTCTGCATCCATCGCGATGGAAGAGTTGGCAGCAATCGGCGCAGATACCTTCATTCGCATTGGTACCTGCGGCGGTATCCATATGGATGTGCTGCCCGGTGATGTGGTCGTTGCCACCGGCGCTGTCCGCTTTGAGCATACTTCCTTGGAATATGCACCTATGGAGTTTCCTGCTGTGCCGGACTTTGATGTTACCGCGGCGCTGAAGGCTGCCAGCCAGGCGCTTGGTTACCGCACCCATGTAGGCGTGGTTCAATGTAAAGATTCTTTCTACGGCCAGCATTCGCCTGAGAAAAGCCCCGTATCCTATGAACTGCTCCAGAAATGGGAGAGTTGGAAACGACTGGGCGTCAAGGCCAGCGAAATGGAGTCTGCGGCGCTGTTTGTTGTGGCAGCTGCACTGGGTGTACGGTGTGGCAGCTGTTTCCACGCAGTGTGGAATCAGGAACGAGAAAAGGCAGGGCTTGCCATGCCAATGACGGAAGACACTTCCGCAGCCATTCGAGTAGGCATTGAGGCGATGAAACGCATCATTGCTGCTGATAAGAAGTAACTTGGAGGATCATTATGAATTATGATGTTTTAATAATCGGCGCTGGCCCCGGCGGTATTTTCTCCGCCTACGAGCTGACCAAATTGAATCCCGAATTGAAGGTCGCGGTCTTCGATGCCGGCCACGAATTGAGCAAGCGCCATTGTCCCATTGATGGTGACAAGATCAAGTCCTGCATCGGCTGTAAGAGCTGCTCTATTATGAACGGCTTTGGCGGCGCCGGTGCATTTTCTGACGGCAAATACAACATTACAAACGATTTTGGCGGCACACTCTACGAGTACATCGGCAAGAAGCACGCGCTAGAGCTGATGGAGTATGTTGACGAGATCAATATGCGCTACGGCGGAGAGGGAACGAAGCTTTACTCCACTGCCGGCTCTAAGTTTAAGAAGCTGTGCATCCAAAACGGCCTGCACCTGCTGGATGCGTCTGTGCGCCATTTGGGCACAGATAAGAACTATGTGGTGCTGGAGAATCTCTACAACGAGATGAAGGACAAGATGGACTTCTACTTCGACACGCCCGTTGATTCTATTTCCAAGACAAACGATGGCTATGAGATCCATTGCGCCAAGGGAACCTACACCTGCAAAAAGTGCATCATTTCCGTTGGTCGCAGCGGTAGCAAGTGGATGGAAACGGTCTGCAGCGACCTGAATATCCAGACAAAGTCCAACCGTGTGGATATCGGTGTCCGCGTTGAGCTGCCTGCAGATGTTTTCTCTCACCTGACCGACGAGTTGTATGAAAGTAAGATCGTTTACCGGACACAGAAATACGGCGACTTGGTCCGCACTTTCTGCATGAACCCCAAGGGCGCGGTGGTTAACGAGAATACTAACGGTATCGTAACCGTCAACGGCCACAGCTACGAAGACCCTGCCAAGCAAACGGAGAATACAAACTTCGCACTTTTGGTGTCCAAGCATTTCTCCGAGCCCTTTAAGGACAGCAACGGCTACGGCGAGTCCATTGCCCGGCTGAGTAATATGCTGGGCGGCGGTGTTCTGGTGCAGCGTTTCGGCGATTTGATTCGCGGACGGCGCTCCACGCCCCATCGTATGACCGATTCCTTTATGACTCCCACCCTCAATGCTACCGCAGGCGACCTGAGCCTTGTTCTGCCCAAGCGAATTTTGGACGGCATCATCGAAATGATCTATGCGCTGGATAAGATCGCGCCGGGCACGGCAAATGATGACACACTCCTTTACGGTGTGGAGGTCAAGTTCTATAATATGGAGGTTGCGGTGGATTCCAATTTGAAAAGCTGCCACAAGGGTCTTTATATTATTGGTGACGGCAGCGGCATTACCCACAGCTTGTCCCACGCATCCGCCAGCGGCGTGTATGTAGCAAGAGATATTGCAAAATAACAGAAAAAGCACCCTGTTAAACACAGGGTGCTTTTTTGTTTTCTTTTTTCTTATCCGGAAGCTGCGACAGGATCACAGCGGCAAAAACCAGTACACAGCCGATGGCCTCCCAAGTGGTCAGCTTTTCGTGCAGGACCAGCCAGCCGGACAGAACTGCAAACACCGACTCCAAACTCATAAGCAGGGAAGCGGTAGCCGGGTGCAGGTCCTTTTGTCCGATGATCTGCAGGGAGTATGCAATGCCCATGGACAGGAAACCGGCATAGGCCAGCGATCCGAAGCATCCGCGAATACCCTCCCAAGTGGGAGCTTCTGTAAACAGCATAACGATTCCGGAAAGCGCGCCGCAAATCAGACAACTGATGCAGTTAAGCCGCAGGGGGTCTACCTGACCTGCAAATGTATCTACGCACAGAATCTGTACGGCAAATGCCAATGCGCAACCCAGTAACAACAGGTCGCCGGTTGCAACGGAGGTCACGCCTATGCAACTTAAGAAATACAGACCCACCACACCGAGCAGAACACTAATGGGAATCCACTTGGTAGGCTTTTGACCGCGGAAAATGCCGAGGATCGGCACAAACACAATGTACATTGCCGTTAAGAAAGCGGACTTTCCTGCGTCGGTGTCCACAATGCCCACCTGCTGCAAATTTGCGGCAACAAAAAGCGGAATACCGCAGAAAAGACCGGCTTTCCAAAGCTTTTTGTCCCGCCAACGGGAGAAGTAGGTCTTTCCGTCGATTGGCTTAAACCTGTCCGCAATGGCAATCACCGGCAGTAAGAACATGCCACCAAGCAAACAACGAATTGCCTGAAATGTAAACGGGCCAATGTAATCCATACCCACACTTTGTGCCACGAAGGTGGAACCCCAGATGATGGTGGCAAAGATCAGCGTAAGGCTGCCCTTTAGTTGTTTTTTCATAAAATCAATCACCGCATAGGATTTTAGCACAAACATGCAAGAAATACAAGTGCAGTATTGGCTTTTGGGAAGAATCGTGATATAATACTGAAAAATGCATTTGGAGGAGAAACCATGGATAAAATTCGCAACCGTTCCGAGATTCCTGTAGAAGACACTTGGGCTACGGAAGATATGTATGTAAGCGATGCTGCCTGGGAGCAGGAACTGGCTACCCTGGAGCAGGACAAGGAGGCCTTGGCAGGCTTTGCCGGCCATCTTTCCGAAAGCGGCAAGACCCTCTATGATTATCTTTATAAGATGGAGATGACTGACGCAAAGGCATCTCTTTTGGCCAATTACTGTATGCGAAAGAGCGACGAGGATACTCGCAACGCCACCTATCAGGCGATGACCGGTAAGTTTATGAGCGTTGTTGTGGACTTGAGCGCAGCGCTTAGCTTTGAGACGCCGGAGATTATGGCCATTTCCGACGAAGCGCTAAATGGCCTCTATGCCGAATGCCCCGAGCTGGAGCGCTACCGCCGGTATCTGACAAATTTGCGCAGAAAGAAAGAGCATGTGCTTTCTCCTGCAGAGGAGAAATTGCTGGCTGCCGCCGGTGAAATGTCCCAGACTCCCGATACGGTCTACGGCATGTTTGCCGATGCAGATATTAAGTTTGCCGATGCGCTGGATAGCGAAGGCAACCCCCATACGGTCAACCAAGGCACATTTGTTCCCATCCAGTCCGGCGCTGACCGTGTCCTGCGGAAGAACGCCTATGAGAGCCTGTATCAAGGCTTTGCAAACTTCAAAAATACTGCGGCTGCACTGCTCAATGCTCAAAATAAGCAACTGAAATTCTTCGCAGAAGCCCGGCACTATAACAACGCCTTCGAGGCCTCTTTGAACAACACCAATGTGCCCACATCTGTGTATCTGAACCTGATCGAATCTGTCCACAAGAATATGGACAAAATGCACCGTTATGTCCGCCTGCGGAAGAAGATGCTGGGCCTGGACGAACTGCACTTCTATGACATCTACACACCGCTTGTGGCGGATGTGGACAAGAAAATTCCCTTCGCAGACGCAAAGAATACCATTTACGATGCTTTAGCGCCCTTGGGCGAGGACTACCGTGCCATTTTGAAGCAGGGTTTCGAAAGCCGTTGGATCGATGTATACCAGAATGAGGGCAAGCGCAGCGGCGCATACTCTGCCGGCGCGTCTGTCCATCCCTATGTGCTGATGAACTACTCCGGCACGCTGGACAGCCAGTTTACCCTTGCTCATGAAATGGGCCACGCCCTCCATTCCTACCTTTCCAATAAGCATCAAAACCCCATTGACTCCGATTATGTAATCTTCGTGGCGGAGGTGGCTTCCACCTGTAACGAAGCTCTGCTGATGGAGTACCTGCTGCAGAAGACCACCGATAAGAAAGAGCGCATTTACCTCATTAACTACTTCTTAGAGCAGTTTAAGGGTACACTGTACCGGCAGACAATGTTTGCGGAGTTTGAACTGAACATCGGCAAGATGGTTGCCGAGGGTCAGACCCTTACTGCAGATGTGCTTTGCGCCGAGTACCGCAGACTGAACGAAGAATACTTCGGCCCGGATATGGTGGTAGATGATAATATTGCTATGGAATGGGCAAGAATTCCCCACTTCTATTACAATTACTATGTGTTCCAGTATGCTACCGGCTATTCCGCAGCCATCGCCATTTCCCGCAAGATTCTGAAAGAGGGCGAGCCGGCCGTTAAGGACTATTTGGCATTCCTGTCCGGCGGTTGCTCCAAGAGTCCCATTGACCTGCTGAAGGGCGCAGGTGTGGATATGACCGAGCCTAAGCCGGTTGAGGATGCACTCCAGCTGTTCGGCGAACTGCTGGATGAAATGGAAAGTTTAATTGGTGAATAATATGGCAGACATCTATTTACCCACCCTGCACGCCTTCGCCATGGATAACACATTTACCGGCTCTTGCGGCATGCTGCGGTTCAAAATCGTGCCCAATGTGGTAAAATTGACACAAAAAGAGGTGGATATGGAGCAAAGCACCATTTCTGCAGAATTTTGGCATGGACAGTTTTGCTACGAAAAGAGCCAAATGGAAGGCCAGGCCACATTCCCAATGAGCGAAGAAGGCCGCGCGTCCCTCAAGGCTTGGCTTGAATCCAATATCTAAAAAAGAGGAGTACGAGCATTTTGCTCGTACTCCTTTTGCGTGTTTAGCAAGTACTGCTTTTCAGACACAGATGCAAATTACAGATTCTTTTCCGCGATCCGTTTTTCAATTTTGCTCAAGTCCAGCGGCTTATATTCGTTGAGTTTCAGTTTGTGGTATTCCTCTGTATAGTATTCGATCATTTCACGCATGGTTTTATTATAATCACGAAGTTCGCAATGTTCGAAAGCGTCAAAGTAAATATGCTTGGATTTTTCAATCAACTCGTCGATACCTTCTGTCCGGCCTAAACGGAACATGCAAGTTGTGATATACAAAAGTGTAATTGCATGATTGGCATCTGTTCCACCGATAGGATAAGCATCATACCCTTGCTTGTCGGGGTACATAAACCTTTCTATAACATCTACGCTTTCTTGAAATGCTTTCATAGCATTTTCGTAGTCTCCCATTTCAAAGTAGCGCAGTCCTACTCTGTAGCAAGCACCGAAAAATTCTTGCCATTCAATATCTTTGAGCGTTTTTGCTTCTTTCATACCTTCCTCGCCCTTGATATAACTGGCCGACAGGCGCATTTTGTCCTGCATCATATAAGGATACATATACGGCAGGGACTCAATGATCTTTACAATATCTTCGTAATGATCTTCACCCTTTTCGTTTTCCAAGTACGTATAAATGTGAATGATATTTGCCTTTGTGCGGCAGGTACAGAAAACATCCTGCGACACACTAATGATATGACTGCCAAGTTCAAATGCTTTGTTAATGGTTTCGTCGCCTCGGTCAACATTATAGGCGTATAATTTCAATAATTCGGTTTTAAGTTGAATGGAAGCGGGATAAAGTTTTAGACCGTCAAGTAAAAC
Source organism: Faecousia sp. (assembly GCA_045614325.1). Lineage (GTDB taxonomy): Bacteria > Bacillota > Clostridia > Oscillospirales > Oscillospiraceae > Faecousia. The sequence continues at coordinate 31,504 of JAZLCU010000023.1, forward strand.
CTGCTCGGCTTTTTCAAAATTGCTCCAAAAGAATTTGTTGAATTCTAATCGGATTTCTTCAATCTCCTTGTCGATGTTTTTCACATCAAAATCGAAAAGTTCGTCTAGTGATACCTTGAAAAAAGCCGCCAGCGTGGGAATCATCGTCATGTCGGGGTAAGATGCTCCCATTTCCCATTTTGATACTGCTTGTGCGGAGATATTAAGCGAAGCCGCTAACTGCTCTTGCGTAAGATTTCTTTGTCTTCGCAATTTGCGGATTTTATTGCCAAGGTTCATAATATTCGCTCCTTTGATTTGATTTCGGAGGCGCCTTCCGTGATTGCATTATAGCATATTTTAAGGACGAAGCCAAACATCCCACTCTTGAATTTTTTCAACTGTTGGTTGGGGCGGTTGAATTAACAAATTTGCTTTGTCGCAGTTACGCCAAAGGCGGCCTTTTTTCTGTAAAAAGAGGGAAAAGCATTGACTTTTTCCGCTTTTGTGTTAGAATATTACCGATATGAAAATGCAATGCGGAAACCAAGAAACAAAAGAAGCGCCTTAGCGAGAGGGGGATGGTGTGAGCCCCTTGTGCGGACCTGTTTCCAGCCACTTCCAAGCAGCCCGGGATGACCGGGACGGGTACTCCCGTTACAGAGTAACTAAGATGCCGATTTTCGGTGAATTAGGGTGGTACCGCGAGCGCCTCGCCCCTATTTGCAGGGGAGAGGTTTATTTTTATTTATGGAGGTTTTATCCAATATGAGCAAGAAACCCTATGGCGTAAATGAACTTCGCGAGATGTTCTTAAGTTATTTTGAGAGTAAGGGTCACCTGCGCCTGCCCAGCTTCTCTCTGATCCCCCAAAACGATGCTTCTCTGCTGCTGATCAACTCCGGCATGGCACCTATGAAGCCCTATTTCAAGGGTGAGGTAGAGCCTCCCCGTCGCAGAGTTTGCACCTGCCAGAAGTGTATCCGTACCGGTGATATTGAGAACATCGGTAAGACCGCTCGCCACGGCACCTATTTTGAGATGCTGGGCAACTTCTCCTTTGGCGATTACTTCAAGCACGAAGCTATCGCTTGGAGCTGGGAGTTTTTGTCCAAGGTGGTTGGCCTTGAGGAAGACCGCCTGTATCCCTCTATCTATGAAAACGATGAGGAAGCCTTCGAGATTTGGAATAAGGAAATCGGCATTCCTGCTGAGAACATCTTCCGCTTCGGCAAGGCCGATAACTTCTGGGAGCACGGTTCCGGCCCCTGCGGCCCTTGCTCCGACATCTACTACGACCGCGGCGAAAAGTACGGCTGCGGCAGCGCCGATTGTAAGGTCGGCTGCGAGTGCGACCGGTTTATGGAAGTTTGGAACAATGTGTTCTCCCAGTTCGACAATGACGGACAGGGCAACTACACCGAATTGGTGCAGAAGAATATCGACACCGGTATGGGCCTGGAGCGTCTGGCAGTTGTATGCCAGGATGTAAACTCCCTGTTTGACGTGGATACGGTTATGAACATCACCAACCACGTGACCGCCATCACCGGCGCATCCTACGGTCAGAGCACAAAGACCGATGTAAGCCTGCGTGTCATCACCGACCACATTCGCGCTTCTACATTTATGATTGCTGACGGTGTTCAGCCCACCAACGAAGGCCGCGGCTATGTTCTGCGCCGTCTTCTGCGACGCGCTGCCCGTCACGGCAAACTGCTGGGTGTGAATAAGCCCTTCCTGTTTGAGGTTGTTGAAACCGTCATTCGCGAGAACGAAAACCACTACACCTACCTGCGGGAGCGGGCTGACCACATCATCCGCGTGGTCAAGACCGAGGAAGAGAACTTCGCCCGTACCATCGATACCGGTATGCGTATCTTCGGTGAAAAACTGCAACAGCATAAGGCCAATGGCGAGACCGTGTTCTCCGGTGAGGATGCATTCCTGCTGGCCGATACCTATGGCTTCCCTGTGGATCTGACTGTTGAGATGCTGGAAGACGAGGGTATGACTCTCGATATGGACAAGTTCGTTGTCTGCCGCGAGGAGCAGAGAGTCCGCGCTCGTGAGGCCCGCAAGGCATTGGGCGATTTGGGCTGGGCCGGCATCGACCTGGGTCTGGATACCACTCCCACCGAATTTGTAGGCTATGACGTGAACAACTGCGAAGCCAAGATCTTGGCCGTCTGCGTTGGCGAAGAAGTTACCGCCTCTATTACCGGCGGCGAAAAGGGGATAATCGTTCTGGGTAAGACTCCTTTCTACGCAGAAATGGGCGGTCAGGCAGCCGACTACGGTGTGATTTTGATGGGCGAAAGCCGCTTTAAGGTGACCGATGTGCAAAAGGATAAGGGCGGCAAGTACCTGCATTCCGGTGTTATGCGCAGCGGCACACTGAAGACAGACGATGTGGTGCTGGCATCCATTGATGTTGAGCGCCGTAAGGCTATTATGCGTGCTCACTCTGCAACTCACTTGCTGCAGAAGGCACTTAAGAGTGTGCTGGGTGACCATGTGCATCAGGCCGGTTCTTTGGTTGAACCCGACCGTCTGCGCTTTGACTTTACCCATTATTCCGCGATGACCCCGGAGGAGCTGGCAAAGGTAGACGCTATCGTGCAGAACGCTATCTTGGAAGGCTATGGAATCGATGTCGGTGAAATGTCCATTGACGAGGCCAAGAAGATGGGCGCTATGGCTCTGTTTAGCGAGAAGTACGGCGACACCGTTCGCGTTGTCAATATGGGCGGCTACTCCATCGAGCTGTGCGGCGGTACGCACTTGGATAACACCGCAAAGGTCGGTCCTTTCCGTATTGAAAGCGAGTGCAGCGTTGCTTCCGGCGTGCGCCGTATTGAGGCCATTACCGGTATGGAATGCCTGCAGGATATGGCGCGTACCCACGAACTTCTGTACGCAGCCGCTGCAGAGCTGAAGGCAAAGCCCGGTGACCTGGTGGATAGAATCCATGCACAGGCAGAAGAAGTGAAGAACCTCAAGAAGACCATCGAGTCCTTTAAGGCAAAAGAGTCTGCCGGCGAGGCTGACCGCTTCTTGTTTGGTGGCCACGATATCGGCGGCCTGAAGGTTCTGACTGTGAATATCCCCAATGCCGATGCCGGCAAGCTTCGCCAGATCGGTGATACGCTGCGCGACAAGGCTCCCAATGTGGTTGCAGTGCTTTCTACTGTTGCTGACGACAAGATTACATTCCTGGCAATTTGCGGCAAGGACGCCGTTGCCAAGGGCCTGAAGGCAGGCGAACTGGTCAAGCAGGTCTGCACCATCTGCGGCGGCTCCGGCGGCGGTAAGCCCGATTCCGCTATGGGCGGCGGCAAGGATGTCATGAAGCTGGATGACGCTCTGGCAACTGTGGATGATTTTGTAGCATCTAAAATTTAAGGCAATAGGACGCCGCTTACGGGTGGCGTCCTATTTTTAAAAAAAGGAGAGTAGATATTGTGCGTAAGCTGATGTTGTTTACAATAGGCTTTACAATTGCCTGTGCGCTCGGTGTCTATCTGATCTCCGGTTTGTGGCTGCTGCTGTTGGGCGGCCTCTGCCTGGCGACGATGGTTGCTCTACTGTTTTCAAAGGATCTGATAAGCAGAAAGATCGCCTGCATATTGCTGGGCTGTGTAATCGGCCTTATATGGCTGTGGGGCTTTGACCGACTTTATTTGTCTACTCCGCGGAATATGGACGGTCAGATTGCTGAACTTCAAATATATGTTTCAGACTACAGCACTACGACCGATTACGGTATCAGCGCGGAAGGTAAGGTAAAGCTAAGCGGCAAGACCTATCAGATCCGATTCTACATCAATGACGATATTTCGCTTTCGCCCGGTGATACCGTGACAGGCGAATTTGAACTGCACTACACAGGCAGCGGTGCTGAAAATACGCAATATTTCAGCGGCAAGGGACTTTTTCTCCTTGGCTATCCAAAAGAAATCAATTACGAGATCGGTCACGAGGGAAATACTGCAAAGTATTTTGCGCCGATCCTCAGGCAAAAGATCCTGAACCTGATGGATCGAATATTTCCCGAGGATACAAGACCCTTCTGCAAGGCGCTTCTTCTGGGCGAAACATCGGAGTTGCCCTTCGAGAGGGCGCAAGCCCTGCGTGACAGCGGTGTGTATCACATCGTTGCCGTATCGGGAATGCATGTGTCCATCTTGTTTGCTCTGATTTATATGCTATGCGGAAAGCAGAAAGTGCTGACTGCGATCATAGGTGTACCACTGCTGTTTTCTTTTGCGGCGATTGCCGGCTTTTCACCGTCGGTGGTTCGGGCAAGTGTGATGCAGTGCCTTGTGATTTTAGCGGTGCTTGCCGACAAGGAGTATGACCCACCCACGGCTCTTTCCGCTGCAGTATTGGGTATCCTTGTGGTGAATCCGCTGAGCATTACCTCTGTGAGTCTGCAGCTTTCAGTTGGATGTATGATTGGTATTTTTCTGTTCTCTAGCAGAATATATCAATATTTTTACAGCAAAGTAAAACTAAAAAAGAGTGAACAGAAAAGCTTGAAGGCCAAATTGATTCGTGGCTGTTTCGGCTCAATCAGCGTGACCCTTGGCGCAATGGCTCTGACAACACCGCTGTGTGCGATCTATTTTGGAAGCGTCAGCTTAGCAAGTGTTGTATCGAATCTGCTGCTTTTGTGGCTTGTGAGTTTCATTTTTTACGGTGTCATTGCGGCCTGCGCTTTAGGCGCGCTGTGGCTGCCTCTTGGAACGGTCGTTGGATACATCATTTACTGGCCGATCAAAGCAATTTATGGTATAACCGAGGTGATTTCTAATATGCCGCTGTCAACCTTGTATACGAGCAGTATTTATGTGATCGCATGGCTGATCTTTGCTTATATACTGTTTATGGTATTCATTAAGAGTAAAAAGAAGCATCCGTGGGTGCTGACCGGCTGTTTGTTGGTTGGCCTTGCCACTACGATCACCCTTTCGTTTTTGGAAAACCGAACGGACGATTACAGCATTACGGCCGTTGATGTGGGACAGGGTCAGTCTATCATTCTGCAGAAAAAGAACCGGTGCTATGTGGTGGATTGCGGTGGTGACAACGGAAGCGAGGCAGCCACACGCACCGTGCAGCAACTGCGTTCTCAGGGTGTATTCCGCATAGACGGTCTGATCATCACCCACTTTGATGAGGATCACGCAGGCGGCGCGGCAGAATTCCTCAGCCAAATTCCCACGGAGCGGCTGTATCTGCCTTTGGCAGAAGAAAATGCCATCTTGTCGGAACTGACAACGGCATACGACGATAAGATCGTATGGGTCGATGAGATCATCACGGATAACGAGGATGATTTGACCATAATTCCCGCTGAGCAAGGCTTGGATAGCAATGAATCTAGCCTGTGTATCTTGTTTCAGCCGGAAAATTGTGATATACTGATAACAGGTGACCGATCCTTTGATGGTGAGAAGGAACTGATGGAGCAGATAGACCTGCCGGATCTGGAGATCCTTGTTGCAGGCCACCACGGCTCGAAAACCTCAACATCTTTGGAGCTTCTGAACAAGACGCACCCCGAGATGGTTATCATTTCGGTGGGAGCAGATAACCGATACGGCCATCCCACATGGGAGACGCTGGAACGGTTGGATATGTTCGGGTGCACTGTCTACAGAACCGATTTAAAAGGAACGATTACGCTCAGGGGGTGAAATAATGGCAAAGGAAGCTGCACAACCCAATAATCTGCAAGCCTTGAAGGACGAGATCCGTAGGGGAGAGCCTGCCCGTCTCTACTTCTTCTACGGTGAGGAGATGTTCCTGCTGCAGCATTATTTAAAGCAGCTGCACAAGGCCATTATCGATCCTGTGACAGAGTCGTTCAATTTCCATAAATTAACGGTTGAAACCTTTGATACGCGCGCATTTGCCGATTGTGTGGAGAGCCTGCCGGTCATGGCAGAACGCACGATGGTCGTGGTGGATGAAATCGATGTATTCAAGCAAAACGAGGCAGATCGCGAGCAAATTATTGACATTATTTCCGATATCCCGGATTACTGCACGGTAGTATTTACCCACAACACCACTCCCTTTAAGCCGGATAAGCGGCTGAAAAAGCTGTGGGAAGCCGTTAGTAAGTACGGTACACAGGTGGAGTTCCAAAAGCAAAGCGGACGGGATCTGATCAATTGGATCGGTCGCCACTTTGCATCGGCTGGCAAGAAAATATCTCCCGAGCTGTGCCTGTATCTGATTGAACTGACCGGCGGCACTATGACGGCTTTAGCCGGTGAAATTTCCAAAATCAGCGCCTATTCCGGCGCGGATGTGATCTGCAAACAGGATATTGACGCTGTGGTTGAGCCGGTTTTGGATGCAGTTGTGTTCCAAATGACCGATATGCTGGGCAGCGGTGAGTGCGGCAAGGCCCTCCAAAAGCTGCAGCAGCTGTTCAAAATGCAGGAAGAACCTATCAACCTGCTTGGCGCAATCGGTGCGCATTTCCGCCGCCTGAGCACGGCGCGGACCCTTGCTGACAACGGCAAGACAGCTGCAGAACTGATGAGTCTTACAGGCCTTAAGGACTACCCGGCCAGAAAGACGATGTCTGCCGCTAACCGTTTCTCTGCAGCCTTCTATGCCAAGGCAGCAGAGCTGGTGCTGGAGAGTGATATGATGCTGAAGACATCCTTTGACGATGCGGACAGAATTTTGGAGGTGTTGATCCTTCGCCTGTCACAGGAGGCAAAAAATGATTAAAATTCGCGAGGCGATCGTGGTCGAGGGTCGATATGACAAAAACACTCTCTCCCAAATCGTTGACGCTCCTATACTGGAAACCTCCGGATTCGGAATTATGAAGGATAAAAAGCAGCTTGATCTGCTAAGACGAGTTGCAGCTACGCGCGGATTGGTCATTTTTACCGATTCTGACGGAGCAGGCTTCGTGATTCGGAATTACCTTAAGGGCGCAATTCCGGCATCTCAGCTGAAGCACGCATACATTCCCGATATTCTTGGCAAGGAGCGCCGTAAAGACGCACCGGGAAAAGAGGGAAAACTGGGCGTAGAGGGTATGCGGCCGGAAGTGATCATTGATGCCCTTTTGCGCGCCGGTGCGACAGTAGAAGGTGAAGAAACAACACCTTCCTGCGGCAATATCACCAAGCAGGATCTGATGGAATTGGGTCTGTCCGGCAGCAAAGAGAGCGCAATGAAGCGCAAAATGCTGCTGAAAAAAATGGATCTGCCGGAGCATATGAGCAGCAATGCTATGCTGCAAGCGCTGAATCTTTTGATGGATTTGGATGCGCTGCAGCGCTTAATGGAGGAATAAACGCCGCGATGCGGCCGGAGAATATGTATGATTGACATTCAGGTTAAAAACTTAACAAAGTTTTTCGTCATTGGCGAGAACCTGCTGGAGGACCTTTCCTTTGATATTCAGGAAGGGGAACGGGTGGCTATTTTAGGCAGAAACGGCTGCGGAAAAACCACCCTCTTTAACATTCTGAGCGGACAGATGGATTACGATGCAGGTGAGGTGTTTGTGAATCCTCACAAGCGTCTTGGTCTCATTTCCCAAATTCCCGTTTTCCCCGAAGGATATATGGTGGAGGATGTTTTGCGTTCTGCCTACCGAGCCCTGACAAAGGCCCGGGAAAGAATGGCCCTTTTGGAAAAGCAGATGGAAATGGGCGCAACGGACGAGCAACTAAGAGAGTATGATGCCCTTACCAACCGCTTTCAGGCCGGAGGCGGCTATGAGATGGATGTGGAGGTCGATAAGATCTGCAACGGTTTGGGAATCACGCGAGCCCAGCGTGAGCAACTGTTTGCCAGCTTGTCCGGTGGCGAAAAGACCCGTGTGAATTTGGCGCGGCTACTGTTGGAAAAGACAGATATTCTGCTGCTTGACGAACCTACCAACCATTTGGATTTGAACAGTGTGGAGTGGCTGGAAGGCTATATCAAATCCTTCAAAGGCACAGTTTTAGCTATTTCCCACGACCGCTATTTTCTGGATGCGGTGGCTCAACGCGTGATCGAAATCACAGATGGCCACGCAGAGTTTTATTCGGGCAACTACTCATTTTATATTGAAGAAAAGCAAGCACGCTTCAATCTGCAGCTAAAGCAGTATGAGCAAGAACAGGCTAAATTGAAGCAGCTGGGCTTCACCGTAGAGCGTATGAAGGGTTGGGGTATCAACAACAGGACCCTTTACCGACGCGCAATGTCCATTCAGCACAGAATGGAACGGATCAAAAAGACCGAACGGCCGAAAACAGAAAAGACAATGAAGGCTACCTTTGGCCAAAAGGACTTTGCTGGCGATGTGGTTTTCCAGATGAAGAATGTGGAAAAATCCTTCGGTGAACGCACTCTGTTTTCTGATGTTGAGCTGCAGGTAGAAGGCGGTGAGCGGATCGCCCTTTTGGGCGACAACGGTACAGGCAAGTCTACATTTATTAAGTGCCTGCTGGGCGAAGAAAATTGCAAAGGCAAGATTCAGTTTGGCCCAACGGTCAAATGGGGATACCTGCCTCAGATCATTCACTTCGACCATCCCGAGCGCAGCCTGTACGACACCATGCTCTATGAGAAAAATTGTACCCCTCAGACCGCACGCGACCGTCTGGGCGCCTTTTTGTTCCAAGGCGAAGATGTGTTCAAGTCTGTGGGAAATCTCTCCGGCGGCGAGCAATCCCGTCTGCGGCTGTGCATGCTGATGGATGAGAAAATTAACCTTTTGATCCTTGACGAACCGACCAACCACTTGGATATTGCATCCCGTGAATGGGTCGAGGCGGCGATCGAGGAATTTGAAGGCGTCTTGCTGTTTGTTTCTCACGACCGCTATTTCATTGAGAAATTTGCTGAGCGTATTTGGCTTTTGGAAGACGGCACGGTCCGGGATTTTAAATGCGGCTACAGTAAATACCGTTCCATTTTGGAACACGAATCCGCAGCCAAGCCTCAAGTAGCAGCTGCCCCTAAGCCTAAAAAGGAAAAGCCTAAGGGTGGTACAAAGGAAAGCGAAAAGCTGATTCGTCGTCTGGAGCGCGAGATCGAAAAGCAAGAGCAAAGTATAGCGCAGCTGGATGAAGCGATCGAAGCTGCGGCAGCAGACTATCAGGAGCTGACCCGCTTGCTTGCGGAAAAGGAGACGGCAGAAGAGGTCTTGCTGGATTTGATGACCCAATGGGAAGAGGCGCAGCAGTAAACCGTGGAGGAAACGGCATGAAGAAGTTATGGAAGTTCCTTGTGCTTGCCTTGCTTTGTGCAACCTTGTTTTGGTTGCTTTGGGCTAATACCGCATTGGAATTCAATACAATTACTTTGCAGGATGCCGGTTTGCCTGCCGGTTTTGACGGATATCGCATAGCGCATATTTCGGATTTTCACAACGCAGCCAAGATGACAGACGATGTGTTAGAATCTTTGGAAACGGCTAAGCCGGATATTATCTGCGTTACGGGAGATTTGATCGATAGTCGCTTAACCAATATAGATGCAGCGTTGGAACTTATTGAGGGTGCAACAAAAATTGCCCCGTGTTACTATGTTACCGGCAATCACGAGAGCAGGCTAAAAACAGAAGCATACGAGTCGCTATTGGATGGCTTGATGGCTAAAAATGTGACTGTTTTGGACGATGAACAGGTTATACTGGACAGAAATGGCGAGCAGATTGCATTAGTCGGCCATTTTTGGGGAGATACTGAAGGTGTTGGAAGTATCTCTGATTTTGATGGTTACCGAATTCTTTTAAGTCATCAGCCTGAGGCGATAGATGACTATGTGGCAGCTGGATATAATTTGGTTCTATCCGGACACGCCCACGGCGGACAATTCCGTCTGCCGTTTGTAGGTGGACTCTTCGCGCCCGGACAGGGCCTGTTTCCTGAATATGATGCCGGCGTCTACAACCGGGAAAACACTGCAATGGTGGTAAGCAGGGGAATCGGTAATAGCCTTTTTCCTTTGCGGATCAATAACCGGCCTGAAGTGATTTTAATTGAACTGAAGTGTTTGACAGCATAAGAATAAAGGATTATAATGTCATAAGCTGATTAAAAAAGGAGTAAGAGAAAATGAGTTCTTGTAACGGAAATTGTTCTTCCTGCAGCAGCTCTGACTGCGGCGATCGGAAGAAAGAGAGCCTGCTGGCTCAGCCCAATCCCAAGTCTAATGTTAAAAAAGTGATCGCCGTTGTGTCCGGCAAGGGCGGCGTCGGCAAATCCACCGTGACCTCTATGCTGGCCGTTGCGATGGCAAAAACCGGCAAGCGTGTCGGTGTTTTGGATGCTGATATTACCGGCCCGTCTGCGCCCACCGCATTTGGTGTGACTGAATGTCAGGGTGCAACCGAGGGCGGTCTGTATCCTGCGCTTTCCAAGGGCGGCATTCAGGTGATGTCTATCAACCTGCTTCTGGATGATCCTGCATCTCCCGTTGTATGGCGTGGCCCTGTGATCGCCGGCGCGGTCAAGCAGTTCTGGACAGATGTGATTTGGGAAGATGTGGACTACCTGTTCGTGGATATGCCTCCCGGAACCGGCGATGTGCCTCTGACCGTGTTCCAGAGCCTGCCCGTTGACGGTGTTGTGATCGTTACCAGCCCGCAGGATCTGGTGTCTATGATCGTGTCTAAGGCTGTGAAGATGGCCAATATGATGCACATTCCCGTCTTGGGCTTCGTGGAGAATTATTCCTATCTGACTTGCCCCGATTGCGGCAAGAAGATGTATGTCTTCGGTGAAAGCAAGCTGGACGCGGTTGCGGCAGAATTTGGCCTGCCTGTGCTGGCAAGACTTCCCATTGACCCTGCAGTTGCAGAGCATTTTGACAACGGTCAGATGGAGTCTGTCAATACTGAAGCAATGGCTGATGTGCTGAAGGCGGTTGAAAGTATATAATAAAAAAATCCCCGGTGCTAAGCACCGGGGATTCGTTTTAGTCGTTGGTGTAGTTATCGAAATAACCTTGGATATAGATGATGGGAGTGCCCTTGTCGCCGGAGCCGGAGGTCAAGTCGCACAGAGAGCCGATCAGGTCGGTCAGGCGGCGGGGGGTTGTGCCCTGAGCTGCCATATTACCAACAAGGCTGGAGCCATCCTTCTGCTGGATCTTGTCCTTGATAGCCTCACGCAGAGCCTCACCGGACAGATTTGCAAAGTCATTATCAGCCAAATACTTCAGCTTCAGTTCGTTGGGAGTGCCTTCAAGACCGGCGGTATAAGCAGGGGAGACCACAGGGTCAGCCAGCTCCCAAATCTTACCGACAGGATCCTTGAAAGCGCCATCGCCGTAAACCATAACTTCCATATGCTTGCCGGTAGCCTCTAAAAGACGCTTCTGAATATCTTCTACCAGACCTTGGCAATCTCTGGGGAACAGCTTGACGGTGTCTTCTGTAGCCTTGTTAGAGCCCAGCAGACCGTACTTTTCGTTGTAGCCGCTGCCGTTAATGGGAGCGGTCATGATCTCATCAAGACCGAACACACGCTCTGCACCGGCGGCCTTCAGCAGACGCTTGGTACGGACGCGGGTGTGGATGTCGCAGTTCAGAACATTCTTGGTGAAGTTCAGAATAGCGCGAGGATCGTTGGCAAAAACGATCTCTGCCTCAGCGCCGGCCTCCTGGATCAACTTCTTGTAGTAATCCACATAGTCCACACCGGTGAAAGGGTGGGTAACGTAGCCAAACAGCTCGCGATACTTTTCCTCAGACAGAACATCACGATAGGGATCAACATTGTGCTGATCCATCATATCCCAATCAACCAGGTGGTTGCCCACTTCGTCGGAGGGGTAGCTGAGCATCAGAATGACCTTCTTGCAGCCGGCGGCAATACCGCGCAGGCAGATTGCAAACCGGTTACGGCTCAAAATGGGGAAGATAACGCCTACAGTTTCGCCGCCAAACTTGGTGCGAACATCCTGTGCAATATTTTCAATGCTTACATAGTTGCCCTGAGCGCGAGCAACAATTGCCTCGGTCATAGCAACAATGTCCCGGTCACGGGGGGTCACGCCGTCGATGCGAATAGCATCCAGAATAGAACCGGTAACAATCTCGGCCAGGTTATCGCCCTGACGAATAATAGGTGCGCGGACACCCATAGAAACAGTACCTAACATCCGGCTCATAATAACACTTCCAATCTAAATAAATCAAAAAAGTTTCGTAAGAAATCTCTTACCGACATATTATAATACAAAAAGTGCGATTTGTAAAACAGAAAATGCGAAAATTTCGAAAAAAATGGCAGGCAATGATTTACAAAAGCTTGCCGACCAAATACCAAAGCACCAGCAGTGCGATCAGCAAAGGAATATAAGCGACCAATACTGCAGAGGCGATTGAAATTGCAACGATTCCCAGTTTTTGCAGAAGGAATACGAGGCCTGCCATAATGGCGGTAGTCAGGATCGCCTTGGTGATCTGCTTGCCTACAAAGTTGGCAAAGAAGAATGTATACAGCGCAGCAATCAAGGGGTTTACCGTTGTCAATACAAGCCCCACAAGGAACTTCAGTGCGCCGGTCAACAGCATCAGCACAAGGATCGCCAGCAACACAACGGGAGCATAGGTAATAAGACCTTCAGGCAGAAATGCGGTAAGTAAATAGGTCGCGATTAGGTGCAAGGCCAGCGCAATGACCAAACTTAAGCATCTGAAGAGGATCCAACCGAAAAATCTTTTGCCAACAGGCAGCCAGCCGTCGGCAAGATTCATCAAAAAAGCAAGAATGATCATACTGAGGACCTGAGAACAGATCACAGTATAGTCAGCTTGGAACGAGAACAAAACCATGGAGTCCCCGGTGTATGTAACAAAGGGAAGGGGAGCAAGGAATTTTTGAAACTCTGCGCCGGTATTTGCCAAAACGATTGTGATGGCGTAAATAAACAGGATACCAATAGCAGAGGAAACGGCGCGGCACAAGGTGGAGCGCTTGCCAAAGATAAAACGGCCCACTACAGCCAGAACCAACAGCGCGCCGACAATGGCGCCTACGGCCTTAAAGAACAATCCAAAGTTCAGATCAATGGATTGCAAGTAGTTCATAATAGATTCCATTCTAACCTCCAAAATGCAAAACAGCCGCCAGAAAACCGGCGGCTGTTCTTTGTGTTTTCGTGAAGTAGAATTACTTCATCTCTGCCTCGGCGCCAGCTTCCTTCAGCTCTGCGACCATCTTCTCGGCCTCTTCCTTGGAAACAGCTTCCTTCAGAGTCTTGGGGCAGCTGTCAACCAGATCCTTAGCGTCCTTCAGGCCCAGGCCGGTAACAGCGCGGACAACCTTGATGACGTTCAGCTTGGAAGCACCGGCATCCTTCAGGATGACGTCGAACTCGGTCTTCTCTTCTGCAGCCTCAGCAGCGCCGCCAGCAGCGGGAGCAGCAACAGCAGCAGCGGCGGCGGAAACGCCGAAAACTTCCTCCAGAGTGTGAACCAGCTCGGACAGTTCCAGACCGGTCAGACCCTTAACTTCTTCTACGAGAGCAGTGACTTTTTCAGTAGCCATTGTTATATCCTCCTAAATGTAAATAAATTGTAGTTTTTGTGGATTTACGAATGAATTAGCCTTCGGCTTCTTTCTGGATACGAACCTGATCCAAAACGAAAGCCAAGCTGGAGATAGGTGCCAGGAAAGTACCAAGCACGGATGCGACCAGAGCGTTCTTGCTGGGCAGTTCGCCGAAACCGTTCAACTGGGCTGCGGACAGAACAGAACCTTCAACAACGCCACCCTTAATGGTCAGGGGGAGCTTGTTCTTCTTAGCGTACTCGCAAACAATACGAGCAGGAGCGATGGGATCGCCGGTGGTGCTGGCCATAGCGGTAGTGCCGTTGAGAACCTCGTCGAAATCGTAGCCATTTTCCTTGGCAGCGAAACGGGTCAGAGTGTTCTTAACAACGGAGTACTCAACACCAGCGTCACGGAACTGCTTACGCAGAGCAGCGTCCTGAGCAACGGTAATACCCTTGTAGTCAACAAAAACCACGGAAGAAGCTTCCTTGATCTTAGCGGACAGGGCTTCCACGACTGCCTTTTTGCTCTCAAGAACCTTTGCGTTGGGCATGTGTGTTTCACCTCCGAAAACTAAAAATGTCTTCCTGCCAGAAGACAGAAAGACA
>JAZLCU010000024.1:0-30221 GCA_045614325.1 Faecousia sp.
ATACGGAAGGCGATATTTTCAGAGAAATCAGGCCAGCTTGTTCAGCTTCAAGGTCAGGCTGCTCTTCTTGCGGGCTGCAGCGTTCTTATTGACGATACCCTTGTTGACACCCTGATCAACAGCCTTAACGGCCAGCTTGTAAGCAGCTTCTGCGTCAGCGCGAACGCCGGACTCCAGAGCAGCATCAAACTTCTTCAGGACAGTCTTCAGAGCAGACTTGTTAGCCTTGTTCTTCTCGTAAGCGATCTTGGAAGAAATGACATCCTTCTTAGAGGACTTAATGTTGGGCATTGTTACACCTCCTGTTTTGTACTATGCGCAAGCACCATCCAATTATAGCGGAGGTTTTCCATAAAATCAATACCTTTTTGAAAATTTTCCCTAATATTTTCATTATTTTTAAAAGAAATGGCTATTTTGATTTTGTCAAGGTGCATTTTTACCTGCCTAAAAATCCTATTGGCAAAATGATGAAAATGAAAAAGTTAGAAAATTCCCTTTTTGACCCATATTCTTTATGTTAACCAAAGTGCATATTCCATACTCACTCCCCTATCGCAGGCTGCTTGTGGAAAAACTTGTTGATAATGTGGAAAACTCAAGGCCATCAAGCCGTTTTCCCTATATTTTCCCTTTTGCGACCCAAAAAGCGGTCTGAATAAACTGCTGAATATACGCAAATTTTACCCTATAAAAAGGGATTATGTCTCCGTTATAACCACTGCCATTTTGCTCGGAAAAATCACAAAAAGTTTTTAGCGCGTGCCTTCTTAAACAAAAATCCTTGTATTTCTTTCGAATGCTCCAAATTTTTTGTATGGTTGCACAAATTTCATTTTGTATGAATTTTCTCCTGCAGGAAATACTGTCTACATCATCGTTTGCAGGAGGATATATGCAGGGGAAGGTTGAATTATGCGGTGTGAACACCACAAAGCTGAAGGTACTGTCCCAAGCCCAGATGGATAGCCTGCTGCTGCAAGCCAAAAACGGGGACGACAACGCGCGGCAGCTGCTGATTGAAGGAAATCTGCGGCTTGTGCTATCGGTGATTCAGCGATTTGAAAAACGGGGTGAAAGTCCTGACGATCTGTTTCAGGTGGGGTGCATCGGTCTTATGAAGGCCATCGCCAATTTCGACCCCACAAAGGGTTTGCGATTTTCTACCTACGGTGTGCCTATGATCGCCGGCGAGGTGCGCAGGTATTTACGGGACAATTCAGCCATTCGGGTATCCCGGTCGCTGAGGGATGTGGCCTATCGGGTTTTGCAGTGCAAGGAGCGTTTGGTACTGACCTTAGGGCGCGACCCCACCAATGCCGAGGTGGCAAAAGAGCTGGAGCTGCCGGAGAGTGATGTGGCAGAGGCTTTGGATGCTGTATGTGCCCCTGTGAGCCTGTATGACCCAGTATACGCTGAGGGTGGCGATCCTTTGACCATTTTAGACCAAGTGAAGGATACGCGGAATACAGAGGGCGCCTGGATCGATCAGATCTGCTTGCAATCCGCATATCAGGCACTAGGTGACCGAGAGAAGCACATTCTGTTTCTGCGCTTCTACGACGGCAAAACGCAAATGGAGGTAGCAAGCAGCCTTGGGATCTCTCAGGCGCAGGTTTCCCGGTTGGAAAAAAGCGCCATTAAATCTATGAGAAAATCCTTTAGCTTGTCATAGTCAGGCGGCCATCCGCATAGTCTTAAATAAAAACTATGGGGGTGGCCTTCTATGTCTGCCAAATTCACGGAGCTTCTGTGCAAAGAGGTGATCTGCATCAGTGACGGAAGGCGGCTGGGGTTTATTCAGGATGTGCTGATCCAGCTGCCAAACGGTGAAGTGAACGCAATTGTTGTGCCCGGGCCGTGCAAATTAGGCGGTTTCGGACCGCCAAAGGATGACTATGTGATCCCTTGGAACAATATCTGCAGAATCGGCCCCGATATCGTTTTGGTGGACATCAAGCCGGACAATTGCAGGGTTTTACGGGGTAAACCGCGACTTCTATTCTAAAGGCTGCCATTTGGCGGCCTTTTTGTTTGGAAAAAGCAGAATATTCTTGAAAAAATTTGGAAAAAATACTTGCAAAACAGGAAGTTTTCCTGTATAATGATTCGGCACGGAAAATTTTCCGTAGTATTTTAATGCCACACACCCGGTGATCGTACCCCCTCGTGTTCCTTATGGAACGGGCAGTACGAGATGAACGGGGTGGAGGAAAAACAAAAGGAGTAAAAAACATGTCTGTCGTATCTATGAAAAGTCTGCTGGAAGCCGGCGTACACTTCGGACACCAGACCCGTCGCTGGAATCCCAAAATGGCCACCTACATCTACACCGAGCGTAACGGTATCTACATCATTGACCTGCAGAAGACCGTTAAGAAGCTGGAAGAGGCCTACAACTTCATCCGTGAGACTTCCGCAAATGGCGGTAACATCCTGTTCGTCGGCACTAAGAAGCAGGCTCAGGACGCTATCAAGGAAGAAGCTGCTCGCTGCGGCGGCTACTATGTCAACTCTCGTTGGCTGGGTGGCATGCTGACCAACTTCCGCACCATGCGTACCCGTATCGACCGTCTGGCTCAGCTGCGCAAGATGGAAGAGGACGGCACCTTCGCAATGCTGCCCAAGAAGGAAGTTATCAAGCATCAGGGCGAGATCG
The DNA here is from genome assembly GCA_045614325.1 of Faecousia sp. Lineage (GTDB taxonomy): Bacteria > Bacillota > Clostridia > Oscillospirales > Oscillospiraceae > Faecousia. Next base: position 2,660 of record JAZLCU010000024.1, read on the forward strand.
CTAAGCTGGAAAAGTACCTGGGCGGTGTTAAGGAAATGAAGAAGATCCCCGCTGCTCTGTTCATCGTTGACCCCCGCAAGGAGCACAATGCTATTGCCGAGGCCAAGAAGCTGGCCATCCCCGTTGTTGCTATTGTTGATACCAACTGCGATCCCGATGAGATCGACTACGTTATCCCCGGCAATGACGACGCTATCCGCGCTATCCGTCTGATCGCTGCTGCTATGGCAAATGCTGCTATCGAAGGCCGTCAGGGTGAGGATGCACAGGTTGAGGCTGTTGAGGCTGAGGCTACTGAGGCTGCTGCTGAGTAATTTTGATTTTTGCGGACCGTCGTTCGCGCCGGTCCCTACAAATATAGGAGGATATTAAAATGGCATTTACTGCACTTGATGTTAAGAAGCTGCGTGAGATGACCAACGTTGGCATGATGGACTGCAAGGCAGCTCTGACCGCTACCGATGGTGATATGGACAAGGCCGTTGACTGGCTCCGTGAAAAGGGCCTGGCTAAGGCTGCCAAGAAGGCTGACCGCATCGCTGCTGAAGGCGTTGCTTACGCTACCGTTGTGAACGGTGTTGGCGTCGTGATCGAAGTTAACTCCGAGACCGACTTCGCTGCTAAGACCGATGCATTTATGGATCTGGTCAAGAACCTGGCTGAGGTCGTTGCTACCGCTAACCCCGCTGATGTAGAGGCTCTGAAGGCTTCTAAGTACCCCAACTCCAACCTGACCGTTACCGAGATCATGCAGGAGAAGGTTATGTCCATTGGCGAAAACATGCAGATCCGCCGCTTCTCTCGTTTTGCTGAGAACACTTCTGTTGCCTATGTTCACGCAGGCGGCACCCACGGTGTCCTGGTAAACCTGGCTGTTGAAGGCTGCGACGCTACCGAGATCGGTAAGAACGTTGCTATGCAGATCGCTGCTATGGGCGCAAAGTACTGGGACAAGGCTCAGGTTCCTCAGTCTGAGGTTGACAAGGAGCTGGCTGTTCAGGTTGCTCTGATGGATAACGATCCCAAGATGGCTAACAAGCCCACTGAGGTTAAGGAAAAGATCGCTGCCGGTAAGATGGCTGCTTTCTACAAGGAAATCTGCCTGCTGCAGCAGGAGTTCGTCCGCGCTGACCTGTTCAAGGGCGATGTGGCTGGCTACATTGCTGACGCTGCTAAGAAGCTGGGCGGCAAGGTTACCTTTGTGGATGCTATTCACTACATTAAGGGTGAAGGCATTGAGAAGAAGGAAGACAACTTTGCTGAAGAAGTTGCTGCTCAGATTGCCGGCGCTGCTAAGTAATTAAACGCAATAAGATACCCCGGATGTGCAAACGCGCATCCGGGGTTTTTATTGTTTCTATCGGCTAATTTGCGGAAGTGGCACTACTTCCCTGCCACATAATTTAAGGGCGATGACGGAGACCGTCATCGCCCTTTTGGCTAGATATTATTTACTTCAGCAGTTGCTAATTAAGCAGCCTTCATCTTCTTGTTGTAAACGAAGATGACGCAGAAGCCCAGAACGGACAGAGCCAGAACAGCGATCCACAGAGCAGTGAAGGAGCTGTCGGAGGTCTGTACAGCCTGGCAGACATCGCACTTGCCGTCCTTGTCGTCATCGGCGTGACCGAATGCCTTAATGACCTTCCAAGTGTCGATATCTTCGATGGGCTTCTCACCCAGGTTGTCTTCGTATGCAGCGCCGCATTCTTCACAACCGTAGTAGAACTTCTCGCCGTCAGTGGTGCAGGAAGCAGCCTTGCCCTTGACCATCTTCAGGGAGCACTGGTGGCCAGCCTCTGCGGGCTCGATCTTCCAGTAGCCTCTGTAGCCACCGTCAACGCCCTGACCGAAGCCGTCTTCGGGATCATAGGGGATCAGGCCGTCCTTTTCGCCGGTAACAGCAGTGTAGTTGCCCTGATAGCCGGACAGATCGGGAACGATGGTGTAGGGGTAGGAAGCGATCGCGCCGTCGAGCTCAACGGAACCGCCATTGATGATGAACTTACAGCTCGCCAGACGGAACGGAGTACCGCCGGACTTGGTGGTATACATATGCAGCTTGCCGCTATTCACGGTAATACTAGCATTTTTGACATCCCAATAAATAGCAGAACCAGGGCCGCCCATCTTCACATCGGCATTGTCGGTAACGACCAGACCTTCCATATCTTCATTGGCAGCGTCTGCGTTGAAGATACATGCAAGTGTTGCAGTAATATCTGCCTTGCCGCCGGAGAAGGTAATCAGTTTGGGGTTGCCACCGATGAGATAGTTCCAGTCAGCGGTGATGTTAGCGGTCAAATCCAGATTCTTGAAGGTGATGGGGGAGCCAACCAGTTTGAAAGCGGTCTTTTCGGAATCGATGGTGTACTTAGCGCCTTCGGAGCCTTCAACGATCAATTCGCCGTGAGACCAAGTGATCATAGCGTTAGCGCCACCCTGAGTGGAGTCAGTTTCGACCTTGATGATGAACTTATCGGACTTCACGCTATTGATGGGGAAGCCGATGGTTGCGCCCTTCAGGTACAGGGTGGGAACTGCATCTTCGCCTTCGGGATATGCAAGTTTCACATTGTAGGTGTCTTCATCACCGTCTACGGTGATAGCGCCAGCGTCATCGGTCTTGAAGTAGACAGCATCGCCGCCCTGGTCAACGGTGTAATCGGTGCCGTCGATCTTAACGGTAGCATCAGCAGTCAGTTTCTTATACTTAGCGGTTACGCTAACATTGCCCTCGGGCATAACGAAGGAAGCAGTGGTCTTGTCAGCATCGGTAATGGTGACTTCGGTAGAACCGTCGTCAACAACCCAGCCTTCGAATTCGTAAGCTGCGGAAGACTCTTCGCACTTCAGGCCAACGGTCTGGCCAGGAGCTGCAGCAGTCTGAACATTGTTAGGATTATCGTGCAGGTATGCAGCGCCGTTGTTTGCGGTCACGGCGAAGCCGGGCTCGACATAAACATATCCAAACCAGGACAGAGGACTCGATGTGCCAAGGGAGGTAGTAGCACCGCCAGCACCTGTGGCCCAAGTAGCAGTGCCAACGGGAGAACCGTTGTAGTTAGAGAGATCAATACCTGCAGCTTTGCTGTTGCAGTTGCTGCCGGGTTTCGCAATGATTTCCAGAGTACCGCCGTTGAGGATAATGGCGTTGGGGAATTCGTATGCGTTTTGCGCCTTGGATTCAATCTTCACATTACCGCTATCGATAACAAAACTTGCCTTGCTGTTCGTAATATACAGAGCAGCGTTACTTACAGAAGTTATGCTTACATCAGCATTGCCCTGAACTTTAATGGTTTTCTCAATAGAACTGGTATCCAGAATTGCTGCATAACCAGTTTGCAGCTTCACTTTGCCGCCGTCAAAGGTAATAGACGGAGAAGTGATGCAAGTTTTATTGCCAGCCGAGGTCGGAATATCCATATCGAAATCCGCATTCTTAAAAGTAACGGATACGCCGGCACTAATGCTACTACCCATCTTCAACAAACCGGGACCTTGGATTTCCAACGCGCCGCCGGACCAGTTGAGAATGTTACCCAAGTAGCTGTCCGCTTCTACGGAATCTGTACCGACTGTTACAGTGCCGGCATCAGTTTCCTCAACAATAATCGTCAGCGGGGTTTTGACAGTGTCAGCGGGTTGTGCATCATTGCCGATAGAGCGGTAAGTACCGCTAATATAAGCGCCGCGCAAGGTAATAATCGGGTTTGCGCCTTCAGTTGCAGGATACTCAACTTTAACGTTATATGTATCCTCATCGGCACCGGCTGTTACAACGCCGTCTGCATCGGTGGTGAAGTACTGTGCTGCACCGCCAGGGGCAATCTTACAAGCAGTGCTGCCAAAGTACCAGCCTGCTTCTGTTGTTTCTGCGCTGGCAATGACCGGAACCAGGGCTACGATCAGAACCAATGCAATCAGAATGCTAAGTAAACTCTTTTTCATTGTTTTTCCTCCTTATATTTTTAAGAAAAAAGAATTTTCTTCCTTGTTAATATAGCACATTAAAAATAAAAAATCAATATATTTTTTGCATTATTTCACTATATTTTCAAGATATGGATTCACCCACACCCTGTTTTGGGACGTGGGTGAATAAAATTTTAGCATAATAGAATTTTTTGGATGTTTTTAGGGGGTTCTGTAGGGATCGCAGGCCGGTGTGCAAAAAGGCCCCCTCTGACGAGGGAGCCTTTCCCGGCGGGAGCAAGCCCCCGCCCTACATTCAAGATATGTTATGCTTCGCGGCGGAGGGTTTCCGCCAGGTCAAGTTGCTCCCAGGGCAGGTTCTCCACACCGAAGTGGCCGCTACGGGCTGTCCGGCTGTAGATGGGCCGGCGCAGATCCAGCTTACGGATGATGCCGGCAGGGGTCAGGTCGCAATGCTTGCGGAGCAGAGCGGTCATTTCCTCGTCGGCAATCTTGCCTGTGCCATAGCTATTGACACGCAGGGACACGGGCTGGGCAACACCGATGGCATAGGCGATCTGCACCTCTACCTGCTCGGCAAGGCCGGCAGCAACAAGGTTCTTTGCCATATAACGGGCCATATAAGCGCCGCTTCTGTCCACCTTGGTGGGATCCTTGCCGGAGAAGGCGCCGCCGCCGTGAGAGAAGTAGCCGCCGTAAGTATCTACGATGATTTTTCTGCCGGTCAGGCCTGTATCGCCGTTGGGGCCGCCGATGACAAAGTTGCCGGTGGGGTTGATATGGATATGGGCTACATTATTAATATTGTAGCCGTAGCGCTCCAGCACGGGGGCGATCACACCCTCGCGAATGTAACGGCGCAATTCCTCGATCTCAAAGTCAGCACTGTGCATAACGGACACGACCACTGTATCGATGCCTACTACCTTGCCCTGCTCGTCAAACTCGACGGAAACCTGAGTCTTGCCGTCGGGACGCAAAAGGTCGTTGCTTTCCACGCACTGGGTCAGGCGGTTGGCCAAGGCTCTTGCCAGCGCAACAGGCAGAGGCATCAGCTCGGGGGTCTGGGTGCAAGCACCGCCAAACATCATACCCTGGTCGCCTGCGCCGCCAACCTCGTCGTTTGTGCCCAAGGCGATGTCTGCGGACTGGGTATGGATCTTGCAGAGGATCTCCACCGTATCGGCGGCAAATTCGTCCTCAGGCTTTGTATAACCGATGGATGCGATGACCTGACGGGCAACAGCTTCGTAATCCACCACGGCTGTAGTAGTGATTTCGCCGCAGATCAGGCAGAAGTTTGTGGTGACGGTGGTCTCGCAGGCCACACGGGAGTTAGGGTCCTGAGCCAGGCAGGCGTCCAAAATTGCGTCAGAAATGGCGTCCGCCACCTTGTCGGGATGACCGCAGGTTACACACTCAGAAGTAAATAATCTTTTTTCCATAATAGTTCCTTTCTACAATACAATCGGTCATTGCAAGCCATCCTTTGGGGATTGCCACACCAGCGTGCGCGCTGGTTCGCAATGACATAAACAAAAAATGCACACACCGAGAATTCGATGTGCGCTCTATCGAATCCTCATCTCTCGTTGCCGCCGGATTTGGCACCTTGCAGGGAGGAATTTCTAATCTGAACTTCCTCAAGCAGGTTGCCGGGTTTCATCGGGCCGTTCCCTCCACCACTCTTGATAAGGCTTATATGCAATTCGTTATTATTTTACACAAAACGGGAGAAAAGTCAAGGATTTTTTCGTTTTTTTGTAAGGAAATTTGTTCATAATTCCTTTATAGACATTTCTGCCAAATAGTGGTATGATATTGGCAGTTTTATTAGGAGTTGATTGGCTTGAAAAATCTGCGTCGGTCCTTTGACCGCTTCTGTTTTCGGCATCGGGACAAGGGTATTCCCAATCTGATGCTATATGTCGCATTGGGCTCTGCGTTGGTCACGGTTATGAGTATGATCAACGGCGGTAATGTGCTTTATTCCCTTTTGTGCTTCGATAAGGCTAAAATCCTGCAGGGTCAGGTCTGGCGCCTTTTGACCTTCGTGTTTACGGAAGGGTACAGCGGCATTTTGGGCCTTGTGTTCCTCTACTTCTTCTACTCGTTGGGCAGGCATGTAGAACTGACGATCGGTACGCTGAAGTTTAATCTTTATTACTTCTCCGGTGTGATCTTAATGGATATCTTTGCTATGGTCTTTTGTCCCACCGAAGCGGTCATTATCGGCAACGCCATCGCAACGCCTGAATATTTCGTGGCGCTTTACTCCCAAATGGCGTTTTATCTCCATTTGAGTTTACTTTTGATTTTCTGCGTTCACCATCCCGATGCCCAATTCCGCGTGCTGTTCGTAATCCCGGTGAAGGCTTGGGTGATGGGTTTTATCTATCTGATCATTGTTTTGGTGACCATTTTTAATATGACCTATCCGGTCAACTTCTTCCCTCACAGTTTGCTCCCCTTGGTGGGACTTGCCAATTTCCTGTTGTTTGCAGGAAGCGACATCCGCAATCTTTTTCCTCTTTCGTGGCAGGTTAAGTTTGGCCGCCTCTTCCGGAAAAAGCAGCCGAAGAAGACCGGCACGATCCCCTTTGTTCCCAACACGCCTCCCCATCAGGCGAAAGCGGAGAATTACAATCATCGCTGCACGGTCTGCGGACGCACCGATGTGAGCAACCCGGAGCTGGAATTCCGTTACTGCTCCCGGTGCAACGGCTATCATTGCTACTGTGAGGATCACATCAGCAACCACGAACACATTGAATAATAAAAAATGCGAGTTTTTCGAAACTCGCATTTTTTTGTGGTAATTTGTCGGCACTTATGATACAATAAGTAAAATTGTTCATTTGGAGGGAATCACTATGAGCAGAGCGGACGAACTGTATCGCCAAACTTGTCTTGATATTTTGAACAACGGCTTTTATGACACCGATCTGGAGGTCAGACCCCGTTGGGCTGACGGCACTCCGGCACACACTGTGAAGAAGTTCGGTGTGGTCAACCGCTACAACCTGAAGGAAGAATTTCCCATCATGACTTTGCGGCGCACCTACTGGAAGTCTGCGCTGGACGAGCTGCTGTGGATCTGGCAGAAGAAGTCCAACCGCATCGAGGATCTGGGCAGCCATGTTTGGGACGAGTGGGCCGGTGAGGACGGTACCATCGGCAAGGCCTACGGCTATCAGCTGGGTGTGAAGCATCAGTACAAAGAGGGTATGTTCGATCAGGTGGATCGGGTGATCTACGATCTGAAGAACAACCCTGCTTCCCGTCGCATCCTGACTAACATTTACACCTTCGAGGATCTGCACGAGATGAATCTGTATCCCTGCGCTTACTCTATGACCTTCAATGTCTCCGGCAACACCTTAAACGGCATTCTGAATCAGCGGAGTCAGGATATGCTCACCGCAAACAACTGGAATGTGGTGCAGTACTCTATGCTTTTGATGATGATGGCGCAGGTTGCCGGTTTGGAGGCCGGTGAGCTGGTACATGTGATTGCAGACTGCCACATTTATGACCGCCACATTCCTGCTGTAAAGGCAATGCTGGAAAAGGAAGGTCTGCCTGCACCTAAGGTAACGCTGGATCCCTCTGTGACCGATTTCTATCAGTTCACCAAGGACAGCTTCAAGGTCGAGGACTATCAGTTCCATCCCTTCGATTTCGAAATTCCTATGGCGATCTGAGGTGGTCGGATGGAATTGATCGTAGCTGTTTATGACGATTGGGGCATTGGCAAGGACGGAACCCAGCCCATCGCCTTATCCGCTGACCGGAAATTTTTCCGGGAGACCACAAAGGGCGCCATGGTGATCGTAGGTCGCAAGACGCTGGCAGATTTCCCCGGCGGCAAGCCTCTTCCCAATCGGGTGAATGTGGTTCTGACCCGGCAGAGTCTGGATATGGACGGCGTTGTGATCTGTCACAGCCCGGAGGAGGCTGTTGCCTTGGCAAAGGATGCTCCCCGTGCGATGGTGATCGGCGGCGGCAGCATTTACAAGCAGATGCTCCCCTTCTGCGACACCGCTTACATCACAAAGGTGCACACCGCGCCGGAATCGGATACCTTCTTCCCTGACTTGGATCAGGACCCCCAGTGGAGGCTGGCTGAAATCCTGCAGGCGGGCGAAGAAAACGGCATCGCCTATCAGATGTGTCTGTACAAACGAATCTAAAAAAAGTCGGACTGAAAAATCAGTCCGACTTTTTCTTTTGCCCTATTGATGTTTTGTCGAACGCTGTGGTATAATGGAGAAAGCTAAAATAAGGAAGACAACTGCACATGAGAAGACCTATTTGGAATTATATAATTTATGGGCTTATCCTGCTGCTGATCATCGCAGGCATTATGGTATATGCATTTCGGGAGCAGCTCCATTTGACGGTAAATGCGCACACTGCGGCACCCATTTCTCCCGACCAGATCTCCATTACGCTAAACGGTACGCAGGAGGTCGTGCTGGAACACGGCACCGCTTATGAAGAACTGGGCGCAACTGCACAATTTACTGCTGCGGACGGTACGGTCACCAACATTCCCGTGTTGGTGCAGGGTTCTGTTGACGGCAACCGTTTTTCCAATCAGCTGGTGCTGTACACCGCCCAGTATGGTAATGCGGTAAAGCGCGTCTACCGTTATGTGCGAATCATTGATATGACTCCCCCGGTGATCACTCTGGACACCAATCCCAATTATTACACCATTCCTAACACACCTTATGTTGAGGAGGGCTTTACTGCCACCGATATCTGTGACGGCGATCTGACCAGTTTGGTCGTCCGCTCTGAAGCAAACGGTATGGTTACCTATCAGGTCACGGACTTCTCCGGCAATACCGCCACGGTCACCCGTCCTATTCGTTACTACGACCCTGATGCGCCCAGTTTGGAATTGCTCGGCGGCAAGATAATTGTTCTTTTGGCCGGTCAGCCTTATGTGGACCCCGGCTACACCGCTTGGGACAAATATGATTTTGATTTGACCTCCTCCGTTATTGTGAGCGGTGAAGTAAACAATATGGTCCCCGGTATTTATACCACCACCTACACCGTTACCAATGGTTTTTCCAACACCACAACAGACCAGCGAACCGTATATGTGGTTTCCCCGGACTTAGCGCCCAGCACCATTGTGGGCACGCCCTTGGAGACCGGCGGCACCGTTATTGAACCCAACGGCAAGGTGATTTACCTGACCTTTGACGATGGCCCCAGCGGCTATACGCCAAGGCTTTTGGACACCTTGGCTAGGTACAATGTGAAAGCCAGCTTCTTCGTGGTAAGGACCAGTTACATCGACATTATCAAAAGAACTGCGGAGGAAGGTCACACCTTGGCCATCCATTCCTACACCCACGATTACGCAAGCATTTATAAAGATGATGACGCGTTCTTTGCAGATATGTTTGCAATGCAGGATCTGATTTATGAACTGACCGGCCAGCGTCCGGTATTGACTCGCTTCCCCGGCGGCAGCTCCAACACAAGAAGTCTTGAGTATAACAAGGGCATTATGACAAGGCTTGCCAAGAAGCTGACGGAAATGGGGTATCAGTACTTTGACTGGAATGTTTCAAGCGGCGATGCCGGTGGCGCAAAAACCCCGGAGCAGGTCTACAACAATGTTGTAAATGGCATCAGCGGACGCAGCGCATCTGTCGTCCTGCAGCACGACATCAAAGGCTTCAGCGTAGACGCAGTTGAGAAGATCCTGGTTTGGGGTATTTGCAACGGCTACTCCTTCCAGCCTCTGACCTTTGACAGTCCTACATACCATCACGGTATCCGAAATTAAGAAAAACCCCGAGAACTTGTGTTCTCGGGGTTTCTTTTATTCTGCTTTTAACGGAAGGATCGATTCCAGATAAGCAACGGTGTTTTTGCAATCATCGGTGATATACAGGTCTGTCCACTTTCGGAAGTAATCGTCTTCCTCTGTTTTGATAACAAAGGACAAGTTGTATTCGCCCTTTCCGTCGTGGTACTTTCCGTCGTGGTAGAGCCAGTTTTGCGCCATCACGCCTGCCTCGCAATCGGCCTTGATCGCATCCAGCAGACCGGTCAGAATGGTTTTATCCATTGTGTGTTCCGACTCATATGTGGTTTCTGTATTGTAACCGATTGTCACCTCCCCAATGCTTGTATAAAGCATTTCAGGCTTATTGGTCTTGAACAGATACCGCATATCGCCAAAATACATCTTGGCCTGCTCTGCCAACGCACCCTCGTGGGGGATCTCATAATAGCGTTGGACGGTCTTGCCGTTTTTCAGCTTATAGTGGATCTGAATGTTGTTTGTATGGCCGGCGTTGGCAATGCCCTTTCGAGCGATCAGCTGCTTATGGAAGCTCTGCAATTTTGCGATCTCCCGGCTGTCGGTGATCTCAAAGTGGGGCTGAGAATTGCTGCCGTTGTAGATATAGCCGTTATCAAAAATGGCCGCCCACTGGACCTCATCCACATTGGGAACATTGCCGGACACGCTTAGCGGATCCCACCAGGTCAGACCCAAGGAGCCGGCAAAGATCACAACCAAAAGGCCAAGGCCGATGAATGTTTTTTTATTGAACACACGCAGAGTGCGTCCTAAGAGCATTCTGCCGGCGAAGTAACCGATCACTAGACCGACAATCAGGAAAATATAGGACGGGGTGTCCATCAGCTCGGAAAAACCATACAGCAGCGCGCCTGCGCCAATGGAGAAGATCACCAAGCACACCGGCGCAAGCGGGCGCAGAGAGATGAAATCTCCGGCAGATTCCAGCTGACGACGGCGGTAAACAAGCCAACCAAGCACTATGCTTACCACCCCGACTGCCGCGCACAGTGCCATAAACCGCCAATCTGCGCCGGCAAGGCCTTCGAAATACAGTTCCCTTCTGGAAGCGTTGTATTCCACCGTCATATACTCAAGATTTAACATATGACCAAAGGGGAAGAATTGGGTCATATCATTGAAATTAAATTTAACGCCGTAAAGCAGCGGCACATAGATCATTTCCATCAGGCCGAGCACCAGCACGGTAATGAAGTGGAAAATGCCGTATACAGCGATCATTCCCAGCCGGTTGCCGGCGCACATAGCACTCAGCACGGCCGTGCCGAAGAAGAACAAAAATTGCAGCGTGGATACTGCCAGCCAAATAAAGGCCATATAGGTATACTGCTGCAAAACGGCGCTGGCCACCAAGCACAGCAGCAGGTTTGGCACAACAGAGAACAGAACACCTGCGGCAACACCGGTCAGCAGCCACCCTTCCCGGCGAACAGGAAATGCGTGGAGCGCATTGCACAGGCGGCTGTTAAACAGATCGCCGAACAGAAACATCGCGCAGACACCGCCGTACAGAAGGTTCACCGTCGTCATTCCCCGGATCATATACACCACATCACGGGCAACATACACAGCGTCCTGCCCGGTTGTGCCGAAGAACACCACAAGTAAAAAAACCGTATACAACGCCCAAATGGGTGAGAAGCGGAGCAGGTTCTTCTTGAAGGCTGTCAGATTAAAGAAGGATGTCTTTAACTTCATTGTTCACACCTCCCAATTCATAGATGAATATCTCTTCCAGAGACAACGGCAGCACATCGAAATAGGCCGGGTTATTGGCAGAGACCTTTGCGGTGACCTCCTCCGGTGTTCCACGGACTACCAGCGTTTGCAGGCGGCCGGATGTGCCGGTATGGAGAATATCCAGATCCTTGGGCGGCTCGCCCACGATCTGCAACTTCACGGTGTTGCCCTGCATAGAAGCAAGGCTACGCTCCAGAAGCATATTGCCTTTGTCCATAATGCCCACATGGTCACAGATGTCCTCCAGCTCACGCAGGTTATGGGAAGAAATCAGCACGGTGGTTTCCCGTTGGGCAACATCCGACAAAATCAGGCTCCATACCTGCCGGCGCATCACCGGATCAAGTCCGTCCACCGGCTCATCCAAGATCATCATATCCGGCCGGGTGCAGATGCTCAGGTGGAAGGCCGCCTGCTTCTGCATACCCTTGGAGAAACGGCGGATCTGCGTCTTCTTCGGCAGCTGGAATACCTCGTAGAGCTTGTCGAACAGTTCATCGTTGAAGTGGGGATAGAAGCCTTTATAGTACTTTCGCATCTCCTCCAGCGTGGCTGCCGGGAAGAAGAAAATTTCGTCGGGGATGTAGCACATACGGGTCTTTACCGCAGGATTTTCATACACCGGCTGTCCATCCATTGTAATGCTGCCATTGTCGGGACGATAAACGCCGGTGAGCAAGCGAATGGCGGTGGATTTGCCGGCGCCGTTAGGGCCAACCAATCCGTAAACTGCGCCTTTCGGCACATGCATAGAAAGGTCAGACAGGGCGGTAAAATCGCCGAATGTCTTTGTTACATTTTGCATCTCAAGCATCTTGGTCGCCTCCTTGTTTCAAGTGCAGCAGCAGGGTCTGCAAAGGAACGCCTGCCGCCAAAAGTTCCTGGGCTGCCTTGTCGAACTGGGACCAAAGCTGTTCGTTGGATTCCCCTTCTGCCCCGGCAAGGTCGCAGACAAAGCTGCCCTTACCTGACACGGATGCGATCCAACCGTCTGCCTCCAGCTCCCGATAGGCTCTTTGTATGGTGTTGGGATTGATCGCCAGCTCGCTGGCCAACTCCCGGACACTGGGAAGCTTATCCCCCGGCGCCAGCACGCCGGCGCGGATTTGGCTGCGGAAATTATCGGCGATTTGGGTATAGATGGGTCGGGTATCCCGATAATTCAAATATACCATCTGCATCCCCTCCTTTATGCGTATTAACTGTATTAAGTGTACTAGTACAGTTAATATACTACGCGGCTACCCTTTTGTCAAGGGGTTTTTATATTTTTCTCTTTTGGTGCTGTTATATTGGACCAAACGCGTGATATGCTTGTTTCACCAAATGAAGGAGGGCAAATCATTATGGGGTGCTTATTTAGTTTTTTGTGGATCATCTTCTTTCCTTTTTCGCTTCTTGCTGAACTGGTCAAGAAAAGTAAGTAACTTCTTCAAAATAAAACAACCGGAGCAATTATGCTCCGGTTGTTTTATCAAATGCATCAATCAATTTTGGGCAGGTAACTGAGACCTTTGGCCAGCTCCTCGTCGGTGGGTGCATAGTCTACCATTTTGCCGTCGTGGAACTTTTCGTAGGCATACATATCGAAATAGCCGGTGCCGGTCAGGCCGAAGACGATGGTCTTCTCCTCCCCTGTTTCCTTGCACTTCTTGGCTTCGTCCAGCGCCACCTTAATGGCGTGGGAGCTTTCAGGCGCAGGCAGGATGCCCTCTACCCGGGCAAATTCCTCTGCCGCGGCAAAGACCTCTGTCTGGGGAACACTGACCGCCTCCATCAGGCCATCGGCATACAGCTGAGACAGCGTGGAGTTCATACCGTGGAAGCGCAGGCCGCCTGCGTGGGTGCCGGCCGGAATGAAGCCGCTGCCCAAGGTATACATCTTTGCCAAGGGGCAGATCATACCTGTATCACAATAGTCGTAGACATACTTACCCCGTGTGAAGCTGGGGCAGGTCTCCGGCTCAACGGCGATGATACGGTAATCGGCATTGCCCTTGATCTTTTCGCCCATAAAGGGGGCAATCAAGCCGCCCAGATTAGAGCCGCCGCCGGCGCAACCGATGATAATGTCCGGCTTAATGTCATATTTATCCAGCGCGGCCTTTGTCTCCAAGCCGATGATCGTCTGGTGGAGCATAACCTGATTGAGCACGCTGCCCAGCACATAGCGGTAACCGGGCAGGTTGGTGGCTGCTTCAACAGCCTCGGAAATGGCGCAGCCAAGGCTTCGTGTTGTGACTGGGTGCTCCGCTAGATTTTTCTTGCCCACTTCCGTTTCCATAGAGGGGCTGGGGGTAACGGAAGCGCCATAGGTACGCATCACTTCCCGGCGGAAGGGCTTCTGCTCATAGGAGACCTTAACCATATACACCTTGCAATCAAGGCCAAGGTAAGCGCAGGCCATAGAAAGCGCCGTGCCCCACTGACCGGCGCCGGTTTCGGTGGTGACACCCTTTAATCCCTGCTTTTTTGCATAGTAGGCCTGGGCGATGGCGGAGTTCAGTTTATGGCTGCCGCTGGTGTTATTGCCCTCAAATTTATAGTAGATCTTGGCCGGAGTTTGGAGTTTTTCCTCCAAGCAATAGGCGCGGATCAGGGGCGCAGGACGGTACATTTTGTAGAAATTCAGGATCTCCTGAGGGATTTCAAAATAAGGCGTTGTATCATCCAGTTCCTGCTTGATCAGCTCATCGCAGAACACAGGCGCTAAATCCTGCGCTGTCATAGGCTTGTGGGTGTTGGGGGCCAACAGGGGTGCAGGCTTGTTCACCATATCTGCCCGGAGATTATACCAGTATTTGGGCATCTCACTTTCTTCAAGGTAAATTTTGTAGGGAATTTCTTTTGCTGCCATCATACTTTCTCCTTTCAAAATTTCGGGGCAAAAAAACAAAAAACCTGCCCCAGTAATGAGCTGGGACAGGAGATAGATCCTGCGGTGCCACCCGGCTTGACGCTTGCGCGCCCTCTTTACGCATACTAATATATGCTGACCTTTGCTGACGGAGGGTCATCTCCGGCGCACATACTGGGAGTTTCCTCCGTTCCGTTTGCCCTCGGAAGTCCATTCAGTTTTACCCTCTCTGCCGCTTTTCACCACCAGCGGCTCTCTGAAAGAACAGGATGTAAAGCCTACTTACTCTTCCTCATCGGTTTTTCGTATTGTAGCACGGGCAAACTTTTTTGTCAAGGGCTGCACTTTACGGCGTTTTCTTTTTTTGTTAATGTAGGGGAATTTTTCCGGAAGATTGGGCAAACTACAACCAAACGGAAAAGGAGCGTTATTATGGACGATTTCGAAAACAAGTCCGGCTGGACCGGCGTAAAGGTGATTGCGGTTGGCCTTGTGTGCAGTCTGCTGGGCGGTCTTTTTGGCGGTGCGGTTGCCGGTCGGCAGTTTATTTCGGAGGCTGGGCAAAGTGCCGGCGTTACCGTTTTGGAGGGCAATCGAGAGAATACAGCCGTTCAGATTCACCAGATCGACACCGGCAAGAAGATGACACCGGTGGAGGTGTATGCGGCCACAGTTAACTCCACTGTAGGCATCACCACCTCCATTACCACCAACTACTGGGGTTACAAGACCACTGCCGCCGCGTCCGGCTCCGGGTTTATTTTCAGCAGCAACGGCTATGTTCTCACCAATTTCCATGTAGTGGAAAATTCCGATTCCATTACCGTTTCCTTATTTGACGGCAGCTCTTACGACGCAGAGCTGATCGGCTATGACGCAAGCAACGATGTGGCAATATTGAAAATCGAAGCAGCAGACCTGATCCCTGTCGTTTTGGGAGATTCGGACAAACTCAATGTGGGGGATGATGTGATCGCCATTGGAAACCCCTTGGGTGAGCTGACCTTCTCTCTCACCTCCGGTGTCGTGAGCGCAAAAGACCGGGAGATCACCATGGGAAGCGGTGCAACCATGCGGCTGATCCAGACGGACTGTGCCATCAATTCCGGCAATTCCGGCGGTGCGCTGTTGAATCTATACGGCGAAGTTGTTGGCATTACCAATGCCAAGTACTCCAGCGATTCTTCCCGGGAGGCATCCATCGACAACATTGGCTTTGCCATCCCCATTAACAAGGCCCGGGAGATCGCTGAGAGCATCATTGAAAAGGGTTATATTTCCAGACCCTATATCGGCATTTCCGTAATCACTGTGAGCAAGGAAATGCAGGGATATGGTCTACCTGAGGGCGCGTCGGTACAAAGCATCGCAGAAGGCTCACCGGCAGACAGCGCAGGCCTTAAAAACAATGATATCATCACCCATGTAGGCGGTGAGCCGATTGCAACCAGCAGCCAGCTGGTGGGCTTTATCCACGAGGCCGCGGTGGGAGATGTTCTGAAATTCACCGTCTATCGGCAAGGCGGCACGATTGAGTTATCCGTCACCGTGGGCGAGCAGATTCAATCGGCCAAGCAATAAATACAGGGAGCGTTTGATACGCTCCCTTTTATTTTCAGTTTTCACTTGATTTTCTCAGAAAAATGAATAAAATAGAGCATATATTCTTTTTCGCGAAAGGAGGATGCTGTTATGAATCAAATCTATATTCCGGAAGGCTACCGCCCTGTTTTGGACGCATATGAGACTCAGCGGGCTATCGCCTACATCAAGCAGGCATTTCAAGAGGAGTTCTCTGAAGCGCTGAATTTGAAGCGAGTATCTGCTCCCCTGTTTGTTACCGATGCATCCGGCTTAAACGATAATTTGAATGGCTTTGAACGGCCTGTCAGCTTTGATGTACCTGCGGTCGGTATGGACGCAGAGGTCGTCCACTCTCTGGCAAAGTGGAAGCGTCTGGCCTTGAAGAAATACGGTTTTTCCGTGGGTCAGGGTCTGTACACCGATATGAACGCCATTCGTCGTGACGAGGATTTGGACAACATCCACTCCATCTATGTTGACCAGTGGGACTGGGAGAAGATCATTACCGCCCAGAACAGAAATTTGGATTACTTAAAGCTGATCGTTAATGCCATTGTCAAGGCCATTTGCAGCACCAACGACCGAATTCATGTGCGCTTCCCCCAGATCCGCACCGAACTTAGTCGGGAGATCAGCTTCATCACCACCCAGGAACTGGAAGATATGTATCCGGATTTGGACGGCAACGCACGGGAAACAGCCTATGTGAAAGACCATCACACCGCCTGCATTATGCAGATCGGCGGCGCTCTCCGTTCCGGCAAGCCCCACGGCGGCCGTGCACCGGACTATGACGATTGGAACTTAAACTGCGACATTTTCTTCTGGGATGAAACACTGCAACGGGCTTTGGAAATTTCCTCTATGGGCATCCGTGTAGACGCAGAATCTTTGGATAGACAGCTTTCCTGCGCTGGCTGCGATGACAGACGGACACTTCCCTTCCATAAGATGCTGCTGAACAACGAACTGCCCCTGACCATCGGCGGCGGTATCGGTCAATCCCGTTTGGCCATGCTGCTTCTTGGCTGCGCCCACATCGGCGAGGTGCAATCCAGCATTTGGGATGAGCAAACCGTTAAGGCTTGCGAAGAAGCAGGAATTCCCCTGTTGTAATTTAACCAAAGCAAAAAGAGGACTGAAATTTCAGTCCTCTTTTTTATTATTTCATATCCGCGGCTGCGCGCTGGGCCGGCAGGCAAGCCTCGTAGCGGCGCATATAGGCTTTAAAGCCTTCCGCACCTGCGGCATTGGGCTGCAAAGTTGTGCTTTTTGCGGTTCTGAATACGCGCTGGGTCAAGTAGGCTTCCAGCGTTTCTCCATCCTCTTTGCGTACCATATAGGCGGCAAGCAGCGCCATACCCCAAGGGCCACCCTCGCCTGCGGTTTCCATTGTGGAAATGGGCACTTCCAATGCATCTGCCAAAATCTGCTGGCCTACGCCGGGTGTTTTGAAAAGGCCTCCGTGTCCCAAAAGGGTGTCGGTTTCCACCTGCTCTTCCCGTTTCAGCATTTCCATACCGACTTTGAGCGTGGCAATCGCGCCGTAAAGCTGGGCGCGCATCAAATTGGCAACGGTCAAATTGCTTTCCGGCAGGCGAACAAGCATGGGTCTACCCACGGGTGTTTGGGTTACCGGCTCACCGGCAAAATAGTTGAATGCCACCATTCCGCCGCAATCCGGCTCGCCCTCCAAGGCTTTTTGGAAGAGTTTGGTATAAAGTTCATCCATATCCACGGGCCAGTTCATAGCGCGGCCAGCATCGGCAATCAGGTTCGCCCAAGCGTCGATCTCGGTGGTGCAGGTGTTGGTGTGGGCCATAGCCACGGTCTTGCCGGAGGGAGTTGCCACCACATCGATTTCCGTGTAATAATTCTTGAGGGGGCGCTCCAGCACCTGCATAGAAAAAGCAGATGTGCCGGCAGAGATATTGCCGGTTCTGGGCAGTATTGCGCCGGTGGCGACCATACCCGTACCTGCGTCACCCTCAGGCGGACACAGGGGAATGCCGGCTTCCAGCTCGCCGCTTTCGTCAAGCAGTTTTGCGCCGTCAACGGTCAGCTGACCAGCTTTTGCGCCGGCAGGCAGAACCTTGGGCAGAATGTCACGCAGCTTCCAACCAAAACCGCAGGGCGCAACCAAGGAATCGAACTTTGCGATTCTCTCCTCATCGAAATCGCAGGTATCCTCTACATAAGGGAACATACCGGAGGCTTCGTCTGCACCCACGGCGCTGACGCCGGTGAGCAGATAGTGGATTTGGCCGGCCAGCGTAGTAAGTCTTGCTACGTCTTTCACGTGGGTTTCCCCATTGAGGATGGCTTGGTACAGGTGGGCAATGCTCCAGCGCTGGGGGATGTTGAACTGAAACAGTTCCGTCAGTTCCCCAGCCGCTTTCTCTGTAATGGTGTTGCGCCAAGTGCGGAAAGGAGCGATTTGTTTTCCGTCTTTATCAAAGACCAAATAGCCATGCATCATACCGGAGATGCCGATGGCGGCAACACGGGTGAGTTTTTCGCCGAATTTCTTCTCAGCATTCTCTTTCAGCGCCTGATAGCAGCTGCGGATACCGGTGACGGCATCGTCAAGACTATACGTCCAAACACCGTTCTCCAAGGAATTTTGCCAAGCAAACGAGCCGGACGCCACCGGCAGATGGTTTTCATCGATCAGCACGGCTTTGATGCGGGTAGAACCCAGTTCAATGCCCAAAACCATATTTTGGAATATCATAAATTTCTCCTGTTAGAAGAATAACCTCCCAATTTTGGGAGGTTATTCCATTTGAAATTAGTTAGACTTAGCGTTTGCCAGCAGGTACTTTTCTGCCTCAGCGTTCCACAGGTTGTTGTGAGCCTTGCAGATGCGGTCCAGTTCAGCAAACATAGGATCGGTCTTGCCCAGTTCCTCGAAGTCTGCAATAGCAGTCAGAGGCAGGTCGATGTGGTTGTAGATCAGCTTCTTGCCGCCGGGGATCTTGGGCAGGTTCAGAACGGTGTCAACGACAGAGTTCAGGCCACCGATGTGGGTGATCATAGCAGCAGGGTTGATCTTGCCGGCAGTCATCATTTCGATGGCTTCCTTCATATCCTCGGTGTTACCGCCGGAGGTGCCCACAACATGGGTGTACAGGTAGTGAACATTGTACCAGTTGAAGTTAGCCTTGAACTGGGAGTCGGTGGGGCCAGCGAAGAAGTTCAGACAGCCGTCGAAGCCCAGAATGTCGTCAGCCTGCTCAACAACGGGTTTCACGGGAGCGAAGCAGATAACATCGTCGTAGCCGGTGCCGCCGGTCAGGTCGCGCAGGTACTGAGTAGCGTTCTCCATACGGGTGTTCACATAGTGCAGTTCAACGCCGCAACGCTTTGCTTCTTCTACAGTGTAGATAGATGCAGCGCGCTCCAGTCTTGCGTCGTCAATATCGGTAACGACCAGCAGGCTGGGACGACGGTCGCAGTGCAGAGCGTAGTCGATTGCACCCAGACCCATGGGGCCAACGGAAGCAAGCAGAGCCATCTTACCGCCCTCAACAATGCCCATATCATGGACATAGGAGCCGGCCTTGGTGTGGTACATTGCGTGGAAGGTGCCGATGATGCAGCTCATGGGCTCAGCAACGGAACCGTAGAAGTAGGTGTCGGAGTTGTAGGGCAGCAGGCAGTCAGCCAGCAGAGTTTCGATAGGAACATTACCGTACTGAGCAGAGCCGCCGCAGTTCTGGTAAGAGTAGCCGGGAGCCATCTGAGAGCCCTTGTAGAAGTGAGCGGGCTGGATGGAGAACTTGTCGCCAACCTTATACTTGTGCTTCCAGTTGTCGCCTACAGCAATGATGTCGCCGCAGAACTCGTGGCCCATAATGGTGGGGTTCTCTGCTACATCATCGGGAACACGCTTGTGCTCCTCGCCCTCCAGGGCAGCCTTGTAGGTGGACATACAAACGGAGTCACACATGATCTTAACCTGTACGTCGTCGGGACCAACCTCGGGCAGGGTGATTTCATCCAGACGCAGGTCATTTTTGCCGTGAAGTCTTACTGCTTTGGTATTCATAACTATATCCTCCTAATATTGTAAATTACGTATTTTTTTCGTGGTCGATGAGTTTCCAAGTGGCATCGATCAGATTTTGGAACATGGGGTTTTCCATTGCCTTGATAACAAAGCTCTGCCGGGGAGAATTGATGTCCTCGCCGGAGATCTGGAACATACCGTATGCGTCGCAAAGGCCACGCAGACGGGCAAGCTGTTCGGGGGTGTTACGGGTAGGCATATAGGTGATGGCCTTTACGCCCTCTTCCTTTAAGCACTCGAACACTTCGTCCAGATAATCGTCCTCGAATTTCTGCGCCTTCTTATCGCCGGTCACAGAATCGCCAACATCGCCCAAATAAGCATAACACAAATACGCGTCAATTTCACTACAAATTTTCACCATTTCAGAAAGTTTCGGACATTCGTCGGTTGCATCGATGAAAATCTGAGGAACGAAGGTGCCTTTCAGCATACCCAAGACGTCATATTCATAGAAGGGATACTCAGTATCCAGCAGCAGTGTCTTCTGCTTATCGGACAAAGACATACCCATCTGCGTCAGTTTGTCGATCATACTCTGACCCTTGCCTACCTGCTTGACCAGTTCGATTGCCAACGCGTACATCAGGTGACGCTCGGTCACGCCGCCGTTTTCGGCTGCCATAGACAGGGGCAGAACATCTCTGTCATAGTCCAAAGACACGCCAACCAGATCGTTGATTTTTGCGATCATCTTGCGGTTACGGGCGTGGCGCGCTGCCTGATAAGGCTTGAAGAACTCGGTGAGTCTGTGGATCTTATCGTGGGGAACAGACTGGATGGTCATATAGCTGACGCCGATCTGATCCGGATTGTTGGTGCGGCGGCCTTCCATACGGGTGCCGTCCATAGACACACGGGCTTCCATACCTATTGTAACAGGCATGTCAACCATCTTTGCCGCTTCCAAAAACTCCTCTGCGCCGGAGATAGAATCGTGGTCGATAATACCGGCGGTGCACAGACCCTCCATACGGGCAGCGTAAACCGCAGCCGTGGGAGAATAAGGAGAGAAGGAATAGGTGGTATGGATGTGGTTGTTAATGTACTGGGGCACCATAGGAGGGAAAGTAGTGGTCTTCAAAACCTCTGCCAAATTGTTCAGGCGCTCCTCCTTGGTGGGTGCATTCAGTTTATTTAAAATTTCAATATTGATCATAGTATCCTCAGTTCAGCATAACCTGACCGCCGGTTACGGGGATGGCCTGACCGGTCTCGTACTTCTGCTCTACGCAGTACATAACTGCACGGGCAACATCCAGAGGCAAGCAGCCACGGTTCAGGGGTACCTTAGCCTCGTAGAAGCGGCGGACATCCTCAACGGTCTTAGCGCCGGGAACCTTACCGGCCTGCAGGTACTGGACAAACAGACCGCGCTCGGGGTCGGACCACAGGGGGCCGTCCAGATAGTTACCGGGGCAGATGGCATTCACCTTGATGTTGTAGGCAGCCAGTTCCAAAGCGAAGGACTGAACCAAGCCGATCGCACCGAACTTGGAGCCTGCGTAAGCAAAGTTCTTGTTGGAGCCTTCCAGGCCGGACTTGGAGGACATTGCGATAATGTCGAACATAGCGGTGGGATCAGCCTCGTGCTGTGCTTCCATAATGATCGCTGCGTACTTGCAGGTCAGGAACAGGCCGGTGTAGTTGATAGCGGTAACGAAGTCGAAGTCCTTCTTCTCGAACTCAGCGATGGGGCCGGAACGGACAACACCAGCGTTAGCGACCATAATGTCCAGACCGCCGAACTTTTCGACGACCTGAGCCACCATATTGGCGCAGCTCTCTTCATCGGAAACATTTACGCCGATGGCCCAAGCGCGCTCGCCCATCTCGGCTGCTACGGACTCTGCCAAGGGCAGGTTCATATCGGCAACCACGATGATCGCGCCTTCCTTGTACAGTTCCTCGGCAATGCCCTTACCGAAGCCCTGTGCAGCGCCGGTCACGATGGTGATCTTGCCTGCCAGACGGCCGGTGCCTTCGGGGCGGTTATGGATATTCTGCTTAGCAATTTCCTGCCACTTTGTCATATCAATGCTCATACTGATTCTCCTTTATTACTTCAAAAAGGTTAATAACTTATTATAAGCAACTTCCCATGCCTCGGTATGGTTGGGTTGCCATGTTTCCACATTTTCGGAGTTGCGAACAACTCTGCGCAGGTGATCCAGATCCTTGATATCGCCCAACGCCATAGCCTGGGTCAAGAGGTTGCCGATGGCTGCGCCCTCAACAGGACCGGTGACCACTTCTCTGTCCAGAGAGTCGGCGATCAGCTGGTTCAGGAACTTGTTGTTGATGGGGCCGCCGACAATGTTCAAAGAGTCGATCCGCTGGCCCTTCATGATCTCCAAGCCCTCCAGCGCGCTGCGGTACTTCAGCGCCAAAGATTCATAGACGGTTCTAGCGATCTGACCAACGGTCTCGGGAACAGGCTGATTGGTCTCCTTGCAGAAGTCCTTGATCTTCTGAACCATATTGCCACCGACATAGAATCGGGATTCATCGGGGTTAATGATGGAGCGCAAGGGTTCTGCCTCACGGGCAGCAACAACGATCTCGTCCCAGCTCATCTCGATGCCAGCCTTGATCCAATCGCGACGGCACTCCTGAATGATCCACATGCCCATCATGTTGTTCAGAGGGCGATATGTACCCTGAATGGTGCCTTCGTTGGAGAATTTCCGGTCATGGGCCTCCATGCTCAGGTCAGGCTTACCCATTTCTGCGCCAAACAAGCTCCAAGTGCCGGAGGACCAGAACGCAAAGCTGCCGGTGCCGGGAATTGCGGCAACTGCAGAAGCGGTATCGTGGCTGCCAACGGCTACAAAGGGTGCGGCATTGATGCCGATTTCTTCGCAGAGTTCTTTCCGCAAATGGCCACGGATGGTGCCGGTCTTGTCGATCTTGGTGAAGATCTTCTTGGGAAGACCCAGCTCCTCGATGGTCTGCCAATCCCAGTCCTTGGTGGTGGGGTTGTACAAGCCGGTGGTGGTTGCGATGGTGTACTCTGTACCCTTGGCGCCGGTCAGGAAATAACCCAGCAGGTCAGGAGTCAGAAGCATTGTATCTGCGATCTGCAGCGCAGGATCGTCCTCGCGGAGTCTGCGATAGAGTTGGTAGATGGTGTTGAAGGTCAAGGTGGTGTCGATGCCGGTGCGGCTATACAAGGTCTCGGTGGGGATCTTCGCCTTTACCGCGTCAATGTCCTCCTGTGTGCCCAAGCGGTAAGAACGGGGAACGCCGGCAAGCTGACCGTTTTTGTCAAGCAGACCGTAGTCAACACCCCAGGTATCGATACCGAAGGCATCCAGATCACCGAAGCCGCCCTGCTTAAATGCAAGCAGACCCTTCTTCAGCTGGTTGTACAGATAGGGCGTATCCCAGTAGAAAACGCCGTTCATTTCGATGTAGTTGTTTTCGAATCGGTGCAGCTCCTGCATGGTGATTTTCTCACCGTCAAACCGGCCTAAAATGGCACGGCCGTTGCTGGCGCCCAAGTCGAAGGCCAGTAAGTTTCGAATCATTGTAACCCCTCCTGTTTTACAAAAATCAAAAGGCATTTATATCCTTATTATTATACAACTTTTCTTTCCGCAGTTCAATATGGAATAATGCTAAAAAACGAATTATTCCCTATTCAAATGCGGATGGATTAACGAAAAACCGGCACCACCGAAGTGGTGCCGGTCGGTTTCAGCCGAAAATATTGACTTTCCTAAGAATTACTTGCGCAGAGCAGCTGCATCCTCGGGAGCGTCGGTGTAGATCAGGTTGGAGTCCAGCATGGTCAGCAGGTTCTCAGCGTTGTACCATGCGCCAGCGATAGCAACATCCTTAGCGGTGCCGCCCTCAACAGCAGCGATGCACTGCAGAGTAGCCTGGTAACCCATCTCGATGGAGTCCTGAGCAACGGAGCCCAGCAGCTTGGGAGTAGCGTTCTCCTTGATCCAGGTCAGCTGCTTGGTGCCAGCGTCGAAGCCGGAGAATACGATAGCATCGTACTTGCCCTCAGCGGACTTGGTTGCGTCGTAAACCTGCTTAACAACACCTTCGTTGGTCATGAAGATAGCCTTTGCGCCCTTCTCGTACAGAGCTTCCAGAGCAGCAACGTATGCCTGGTTAGCATCGCCGGGCTTTACTTCCTTCTCGATCTTGTACTTGCCAGCAGTGGTAGTGTCAGCATCAGCCAGAGCCTTGAACTTGTCGATGAAGCCAGTAGCGCGGTCGATACCGGTCTGGGTCTCGTCGTGCTGGATAACACCAACAACGTAGGGAGCGTCAGCGGAAGCAGCAGCAATGTCAGCCTTAATAGCCTCGAACAGCTTCTCACCGTTAACGTTAGCAGCAGCAACGTTAGAAGTAGCAACGTGAGCAACGATGGGGTTCTTGCCTTCGGTGATGTCTTCCTTAGCAAACAGACCGGAGTCGAAGGTAACAACGGGGATCTCCTTGTCGTATGCCTGGGTCAGCAGCTCGCCGAAGCCGGAGCCGATGGTAGCCAGAACGATGCCGTCAACATTGTTGGACAGAGCGGTCTGAACCATGGTAACCTGGCTGGGAACGGACTCGGGGTTCTCGTTTGCGGGGCCCTGGAAGGTCAGCTCGTAGCCCTTCTCCTTAGCAGCCTTCTCAGCGCCGGACTTAACAGCCTGCCAGAAAGCGTGGGACTCGCCCTTAGCGATAACGGCGATGGTCTTCTTGCCATCGTCCTTCTTGTCGGTGCCAGCGTTGCCGCAAGCAACCAGGCCCAGCACCATAACCAGTGCCAAAGCCAAAGCAATCAGCTTCTTCATATTTGTTTCCTCCTAAAATAATAATGGATGAATTTATTCTAAGCGGGTCATTTGACTCGCGCTTATTCGGTTTTTAAGCCTTTGTGGCTTCTTCCTTTGCGGGTTCCTCTTCCTTCTTGGACTCGTCGATCTTCTCGATCTTAACCTTGTTCTGGTTGTTGGTCTTGATGATGTCCATCAGGATAGCTACAACCACGATCACACCGGTGAGCACGTAGGTCACATAGGTGGAGTTCAGGTTGATGCCCATCTTTGCCAGAACCATGTTCAAGCCGCTGCGGATAACAACCAGCAGGATGGCGCCGATGACAGAGCCGGATACGGAAGCAACGCCGCCAGCGGAAGAAGTACCGCCAATGTAAACGCCTGCGATGGCATCCAGTTCCATACCGTTACCGGTAGCGCAAGCGATGGTGGGGAATGCTGCAGAGTAGAAGATGGCAGCAATACCGCAGAACAGACCTGCGAAGGTGTATGCGAAGATCTTGTAGTTGTCGGTGTTGATACCGGACAGGCGGGTAGCTTCCTCATTGGAGCCGATAGCCAGAATGTAGCGACCGATCTTGTTCTTGTACATCAGGTACATGCACAGCAGCATCAGACCGATGACCCAGAACAGGCCAACAGGAATAGCGCTCACATTGCCAACAGACAGGCTGGAGAAGGTCTTGTTGTACCATGTGCCGGTGGGGAAGAAGATGTTGGGCACTTCTGCAATCAGAGCAGACAGGCCGCGGGACACCATCATAGTACCCAGAGTTGCAATAAATGCGGGAATCTTCAACTTTGCGACCATCAGACCGTTCAGCAGACCGCACAGGGTGCCGATCAGCATCATCACGGGAATGGTTGCCCACAGAGGCAGAATGCCCATTGTGTACAGCTTACCGGCCAGAACTGCAGAAGCAATGGTGACAGTACCCAGAGACAGGTCGATACCGCCGGTAGCAATAACGAAGGTAACACCCAAACCCATAACAGCATAGGGAGCAAAGTTCTGAATCATACTCAGAATCATGTACTTATCCTTGATCAGGTTGGGGTTAAACAGACTGAACAGTCCCAACAGAACCACCGTAGCGAAAAGCATGATGATATTCTGCTGAATCTTAAAGGGTTTCTTAGTATTCATAGCAATTTTCCTTTCCTTAATATCACTCACGCATGGTGGCGTATTTCATAATTTCTTCCTGGGTTGCATCGGCAATATCCAACTCACCGGTGATCCGGCCTTCGCACATAACGATGACGCGATCACTCAAGCGCTGAATCTCTGCCAACTCAGAAGAGATCATAATGACGGACTTGCCTTCGGAAGCGAGTTTTTCCATCAGAGCGTACATTTCACTCTTGGCACCCACGTCGATACCGCGGGTAGGCTCGTCGAAAATGAAGATGTCGGAGTTCTTCATCAACCAGCGGGCGATGATGACCTTCTGCTGGTTACCACCGGAGAGGTTCTTCAACAGCTGATCCATAGAAGGAGTCTTGGTACGCAGCAGTGCGTTGGTATCTGCAGAAACCTTAGCGATTTCCTTATCGTTGATCCAGCCAGCCTGAATAAAGTTATCGATAGAAGCAATTGCGGAGTTCTCTGCAACGGACTTGCCCAACATCAAACCGTAACGCTTACGGTCCTCGGACAGGTAGCAGATGCCGTTCTTAACAGCCTGCTCGGGAGTCTTGATTTTGGTGAGTTTGCCGTTGATGTAGATCTCACCGGTCTGCTTCTGGTCAGCGCCGTACAGGGCACGGGCAACTTCGGTACGACCGGCGCCCATCAGACCTGCAAAGCCCAGGATCTCGCCTCTGCGCAGCTGGAAGCTCACATTCTTGACTTCCTTGCCTGCGTTCAGGTTCTTAACCTCCAAAACAACAGGTGCATCGGCAGGAACAGTAGAAGCTTCTTTCTTATCACCCATAATGACACGGCCGACCATCATCTTAACGATGTCGTCCTTAGTCACATCAGCGGTATCGACTGTGCCAACATATTCACCGTCACGCATAACGGTAACTCTGTCGGAAATGCGGTTGATCTCGTCCATACGGTGGGAGACGTAGATCATGCCGATCCCCTTCTCCTTCAGCTCGTTCATAATCTTGAACAGCTCTTCCACTTCCGGCTGGGTCAGCGCGGCGGTGGGCTCGTCCAGAACCAGCAGCTTACAGTCGCGGGAGATTGCCTTAGCAATTTCGACCATCTGCTGCTTACCGACAGTCAGCTCGCCCAAGTTGATTGTGGGGTCGATGTTGACGCCGATCTTTTCGAACAAAGCACGAGATTCAGCGATCATCTTCTTATCATCAATAATAATGCCCTTCTTGGGTTCGCGGCCGATGAAGATGTTCTGTGCCACCGTCAGGTGGTTCATCATGTTCAGTTCCTGATGGACAACGCTGATGCCTGCTGCCTGGGATTCTGCGATGTTTGCAAACTCCACTTCTTCGCCGAAGTATTCAATGGAGCCGCCGTCTTTTTTATGTATGCCACACAGAACCTTGATCAATGTGGACTTGCCGGCACCGTTTTCACCCATCAGCGCATGTACTTCACCGGCTCTCAGCTCGAAGTTCACGCCCTTAAGCGCGTGAACGCCGGAGAAATATTTCTGAATGCCTTGCATGTTCAGAATTGTTTCGCCCATTCCTTTTTCACCTTTCTTACATATATTGATTGTATCAAAAACACGCTTATAAAAGTCTGTATTTTTCTT
>JAZLCU010000025.1:0-16097 GCA_045614325.1 Faecousia sp.
ATTTCCGGGTGTGGCCCAGCTGGTAGGGCGCCTGGTTTGGGACCAGGATGCCGCGAGTTCGAGTCTCGCCACTCGGACCAAATAAGCAGAAATGGCTTAATGCCGTTTCTGCTTATTTCTTTTGGCGAAGAGACTCGAACAATCAAATGCAACGCGGATGAGCGTTGCCGCCGAGGAATTGACCGAGCCGAACCTCTATTTTCGCTTTGGCGAAAATGCAAATCAAGTCCCCGTGCCCGTACTTCCTTTACACACCATTTCCTGATAAGCACTGTTTTTGTGGACACAAAAGTGAATTATATACCGATAGCATAAACTGATTCACAAATTTATGATATAATTATTTCAAAAGCGCCAACCTTTTTGCATTTCATTTCACTATATAAGCAAACGGTACCGAGGATAATAAAATGAATAAACAACAAGCTGACCAATTGATCGTAAAATATCTGCCTAAAATTTACGCCTTTGCAATGAAAAAAGCCTTTTCCTATGAGGAAGCAGAGGAATTAAGCTCCGATATTGTAACGGAGGTGTATTTGTCGTTGCTTTCAGCAAAAGAAATTTACAATACGGACGGATACATATGGCGAATCTCCGAGCACGTTTATTCCAAATTCGTATCTTCCAAGAAAAAACACGAAGGAATTTCAATAAACGGAATGGAGATTCCCGACGAACGCCAGATATTTGACGAAGACCCAAATGAGGAGCTGGAGCTGCTGCGCCGTGAGATCGCATTTCTGACGCAGACACGCCGTAAAATCGTTTATGCATTTTATTATGAAAACAAGCCTATTTCTGCGATTACCAAAGAAATGGGAATTCCCGAGGGTACAGTAAAATGGCATCTTAACAAAGCAAGAAATGATTTGAAAGAAGGGTTTAGTATGGAAAGAAAAATCGGAAAACTTGGCATAAAGCCAATTGAAGCGATAAATTTTGGTCACAGCGGAAATCCCGGAAATAACGGTGGACCGGACTGTTATTTGGCCAACAAATTGAATCTTAACATCGTGTACAGCGTTTATCACGAGCCCAAAACACTGGTGGAGATCGCGGAGGAGTTGGGCGTAACACCCGTTTATATTGAGGATGCCGTTAAGGAATTGGAAAACAACGGTTTTTTGGTAAAGCAAGGGGCAAATCGCTACACTACATACGTTAGATTTAATCCGGAAACCTACTCCCTTGAACGGGAAGACAAACGAATGCAAACGCAAATGGAGATTGCCGAGATTTTGGTTCGGGAGTATGTACCCCAGGTACGGGCAGCGGTTGCAGAGGTACAGGATGTGTATATTCCCGGCGGAAATCGGGAGCTGCTGGAAGCCGCAGCAATCTTTTATGGAATAGTCAACAAATGTAATATCTCTCTAAAGACAGATCTTTCAAAATACCATATCAAGACCTTGGCAGGCGGCGATTTTATTGCTTACGTTGATATCCTGTCAGAGCAGAGTGACCCAGACTATGTTCCGTCACAGCACTGGCCGTCTTATTGGGTTTGTGGAGATATGAACCGCTGGTCGGAAAAATATCCTTCGGTGCACGCCTGGTCAGTAGATACTCGTTATTGCTCCCGGGAAGGAACTTGGAAAAATAACTACGTCGAAGACTACGAGTACTTGTATGAATTTATGACGGGTGCCATAGAGGACACTCCCGCAAACAAAGAAAAGTTTGACCGCTTAAGGGATCGGGGATACCTGAGCAAGGATAACAAGGTCAACATTATGGTGGTAAAAGGTAATCAAAATGAGTTCTTTGCAAGGCTGCCGGCCCTTGATGAGGGGATTAAGAGCAGATTTGCGGACTTTGCGTTGGAGCAGGCCACGCTGGCGGCTAAGGAGTATCCTCCACAGATGCGAGATCTGATTGTTACTTGGACTGTGTGTGGTTTTATTGGGAGCACCGTTGCGCTGATGGTTATGGATATTCTTTATAAGAACGGCACTTTCCGGCCTCTCGAAGAAAATGAAAAAGTGACTTCAAATCTTTTGATGTTCTGTGATCGATTACCCGAATAAAAAACTGCCTCTATTTTCCCTTTAGCGAAAATGCAAATCAAGTCCTGTCGCCCGTACCAAAGCCCTAAAGGCAACAGCCTTTGGGGCTTTACTTATTACCTCTTCACTCTTCACTTTTCACTAAAAATGCCTTTAGGGCTTTGAAGTAATAAGTAATAGTGAATAGTAAAAAAGTGTCTTAAGTCTTGATTTGTATAGAACCTACCAAAGCAACAACTGCCTTTAATAGTGATTATCCGTATGCGAATTGCATTAAGAATTAAAAATATACTGTTTGTCGATTGCAAAAACCGTTGGTATTCCTCACTTTTTGCTTAAATCCTATAAAACAACTCGGACCAATCAAAAAGAGGAGGCTTTTGCCTCCTCTTTTTTGCTTTAACCTCTTAAATATACGGATAAATCAGCCGAATGCTCTTTTTATCCATTTTTGTGTAGTCCACGATTTCGTAGCGGTTGTCCTCCATGTCCCGGAACAGGATCCGCGCGCCCTCCAGCCGCTTGATGTTGAAGTGGAGGTTGCCCATATCGAATTGGATGCGACCTTTGTCGGTCATAGCATCAAAGGTAAACAGACCGAATTTTTCGTGGCAGGAGTAGATCTTCGTGATTTTCGGCAGGAAATAGAACCCCTCCAGCGCATCCTCCAGAACCGCCCTCGATTCCGGGGAGAGGGTGTTCAGATCGCGGATAATAGCGACCTCCTTTTGCTCCTCGTTCAGAAGGGTTATGTACTTATTCTTGTTGTTCAGGGGGAAAAGGCGCTTCGGTGTCAGATTGGTGTAGGTTTCACCCTGATGCACCATATTGATGACGCACAGGCCTGCCGTGGTGAATTGCACGTCGTTGCCGTCTATGTAATTCTTTGCCATTGCGCTCACCTCAATCGAAGTTTGCTTCCTGCTTGGACTTTCTCAATTTGTCCGACAGAGATTGGATTTCCACCAGCTTGTAGTACTTGCCTTTTTTCTCCATCAGCTCCTGAGGGGAGCCAAACTCAATCACTTCGCCGTTGTCGATGACGACGATCTTGTTGGCCATACTCAAGGTAGACAGGCGGTGGGCGATCATAATGGTGGTTCTGCCGCCGATCAGGTTCTCGATAGCGGCCTGAATGTGATGCTCGGTCTCCGAGTCAACGGAGGCCGTGGCCTCGTCAAACACCAGAATGGACGGATTCTTCAAAACCGCCCGGGCGATGGAAAGCCGTTGCTTTTCGCCACCAGACAGGCCTACGCCGCGCTCGCCCAGAATGGAATCGTAGCCGTCGGGCTGCTTCACAATGAAATTGTGGGCGTTTGCGATTTCGGCCGCGCTGATAACCTGCTCCACATCTGCGTGCTCCATACCGAAAGCGATGTTGTTGAAAATGGTATCGTGGAACATCATCGGCTCTTGCTGCACATAGCCGATCTGGGAACGGAACCAGGTCATATCCAGCGCCTGAATATCCTGGCCGTCCAGCAGGATCTGTCCGTCGTAGGCGTCGTAGTACCGCATAAACAAGTTGACCAGGGTGGACTTGCCGCTGCCCGTTGTGCCTACGATACCCACCACATCGCCGGCCTCGATGGTGATATTGATGTTTTTGAGAATCTTTTTGGCCTTGTCAAAGGAGAAGTTGACGTTTTTGAACTCAATTTTGCCCTTGGTTGGCTCTGCAGGGATGTTGCCCTCGCCGAAATTCTTTTCCGGCTCCGCATCGATGATGTCAAAGAGTCGCTCTGCGGCAGCTACCGCGTTCTGATAGGAGTCGCTCAGGTTCGCAAAGAAGTTGACCGGGCCGTAGAACATAGAGGTGTAGGAAATAAACGACATCAAAAGACCCAGAGAAATGCCTGTTCCGGCAATGACCTGAGAGCCGCCAACAGCCCAAATCAGCAGTGAGCCGCAGGTCATCAAAAAGGAGATCATCTGGGGGAAGGTGACCAAGACCTTAGCGCTGTCTTTGTTTACATTGAACCATTCGTCGGTGAATTTTTTGAACTTATTAACGGCGTTTTCTTCACCTGTGAAGGACTTTATGACCCGGATGCCGGGGATGGTGTCGGACAAAAGTCCCGATATGGCTGCGCCCTTTCGCCAAATCAGCCGGTAGAAGGGGAGTACCTTTTTGGAAAATCTCCGTGCAAGGAAGGCCACAAACGGCACGGGGATCAGGGACATCAGCGTCAGCTTCCAGTCCAGCGCCAGCATGATGATCACAATGCCGATAAGGGTGAACAGCTGAACGATGACCTCCTGAGTGATCCGCATCATAAAGGCCTGCAGGGTGTTGGTGTCACCGTTGATGCGGTTGATGACCGAACCTGTGGAGGTCTTGTCATAGAAGGACATAGGCAGATGCTGCGCCTTGCGATAGACCTCGTTTCGCAACGACAGCAGGATCTTGTGGCCGCTGATGCGGAGCATATAGTTTTTTAGCGCGCCCAGCAGATAGTGGGCCAAATGCGCGCTAAAAAGCAGCAGCACCACAAGTGTCAGCTTTTGCCGATCCTGATTTTTCAGCACATCGTCCACCAGCATTTTTGTCAGGTAGGGGGGCAGCAGGTTGATGGCCGTCACCACCGCCGACAAAAACAGGGAAATGATCAAAATATACTTCTGCGGCGCCAGATGCCGCGCAAATTTCTGCACCAGCTTGTGCTTCGAGGTGCAGTTCAGGCACTCCGCATCTGCACTTCGCAAGGATCGTCCGCACTTGGGGCAGCGGGTCTGCTGTTTGTTGTACACGCCGTGCAGGATCTCGAACCGATCCTCTGCGTTGTCGCCGTCTTTAACGCGGTTGATGTATTCGGAGATGGCATCGCACAAAGACAGCGCATCGTTGCCGAAGCGGAAGATGGCGTTGTCCTCCGCGCCCTCCTTGGTCAGGCACAAAAATGCGTTGCCGTACATGCGGCGGATCTTCAGCTTGACAAAATCACTCCAAGGGTAAAATTCAATTTTCTCGCCCTCCAAGACGATCAGCTGGCTGTCTGTGGAGGCCAGATAACACGCCTGATATTTGGCGTCCCGATCCATGGTGCTGGGAACAACGAAGATAAGCTCCTTTCCACCTGCCGCTTTTTCCAGTGTGGCGGCAACGTGGGCGCTTAAATTTTTAGGCTTGAGTGCAATCATACGAATTCTCCTTTCTTCCTCTTAAGAGCAAAGTCGGTATGATGTTGCCATAAAAACAAATAGTCGACCTCGCAAAAAACGACGCCGACTGATGAGACATCGTTTTATGCACGATCCCTCAAACTCACATGATCAAATTTTGAAAACAAAAAGTCGTCACCGCCATGTTAAAGTCCTCACTTACTCATATCGGTCTAACTGGTTCTTGTTTGGTCTTTTACTTTTTATCACACAGCATCTGTTTTGTCAATAATGAAAGTGTGTTTTTTACAAAAAATTGCCAAACACCGCGCAAACGGTGTTTGGCATTTGCTTATAATTTGGGAACCCGGTTTCGGAAATTGCTGGGTGGGCATAAAAAACGCTTTTTGAACAGCCGGCTGAAGTAATAAATATCCGAAATGCCTACCGCCTCGGCTGCCTGCCTTACATTGTGGGTTCCGCTTGAAAGAAGTCTTGCCGCTTCATTCAGCCGCAGACCGATCAGGTATTGCGTGGGGGTAGAGCCAAACAGCTCCCGGAAACGCTCTCTGAAATACTTATCGCTGAAGCTGTACTTTGCAGAAAGCGCGGCAGTATCCAAAGAGGGGTCGCGGAAGTGCTCCAAAAGGTAATCCCGCATTTCCACAAAAGGCAGATTCTTGGACACTTGGTAGTATTGCGCATCCCGTTTTTCCGCGATCAGTGCCAGAATCTCATAGGCAACAGACAGTGCCATATAGTAAGCGCTTTCCTGATTCAGGTTCTTATATTGGATCAGCTTCCGGAAGAGAATGGAAAATCTGGGATCATCAGAGCAGTCGATCAAGCCGCTTTGAATATCGAGGTCAGAGTAAAAGGAAAAACCAATTACGTTACTAGGGGCAATTTGCAGAGCCGAAAACGGATCACTGGGACAGATCGTGAGGACGCAATCCTTCTTGGTTTGAACTTTGCCGGAAGGAAAAGTGTAGTCATACTCGCCATCCAGAAAGTATTGCACATAGGTAACCCGCCGGGGAGGGTTGACTGCTTTTCCGTAGGAAGAATCCAGATTTTGGCGGAATGCGTGAACGCTTATAAGATTTTGAATGTGTATGTTCATAAAATATCACCTGAACCTATTATACAACAATGCACACATTCGTCAAGAGAGGGAGGCGGTCGGCTACAAAATGAAGTTCTGTTTTGTGCAAAAAACGGAATGATAGACAATCAGTTTTTGAAAAGAGCTACTCCGGAAGCCGATTTCTGTAATTACTGGGCGGACACTGAAACCGCTTCTTAAATAGCCGGCTAAAGTAGTAAATATCCGAGAAACCAACCGCTTCGGCGGCTTGTTTGACGGTATGCGTGCCATTTGACAGGAGTCTGGCCGCTTCGTTTAACCGCAGACTGATCAAATACTGCGTGGGGGTAGAGCCGAACAATTCCCGGAAACGCTCCCGGAAATACTTGCTGCTAAAACCGTACTTTTCTGCAAATATGGAGGTATCCAGCGACGCGTCACCGAAATGATTCACCAATAGGTCGCGCACCTCCAGGAAAGGTGTATTTTTTGATACCTGATAGTATGTCGCATTTTGCTTTTCAGCGATCAGCGCCAAAATCTCGTAGGCGATGGACAGCGCCATGTAGTAGGAGCTTTGCTGATTCAGATTCTGGTGCTGAAGCATTTTACGAAACGCAATGGAAAACCGCGGATCGCCGGCGCAATCCAACACCTCGGTTTTTACCGGCTGATCCGATGTAAATATAAAGCAAATAGAGTGACCGGGAACGATTTGCTCCACCGAATAGGCGTCATTTGGGTTGATCGTAAAAACACAATCCTGCTTGACCTGCAGCACGCCAAAGGGGAAGGTATGGTCGTACTGACCGCTTACCTGATAGGCTATGATGTTGATGCGCCGGGGCGCTTTGTTGGACCAAGCGGCCTGATGTTTTTGGAAGGTATAAGCGCTTACGAGACTGTCAATGTGTATGTTCATAGTATTTATCACCCACCCTTATTATACAAAACGCAGAGGACGCGTCAAGCGATATCAACAGTTTTTTAAAAGATAAACTTCCGTTTTGTGTAAAATAGTACATATTGACATTGTTGTGGCACAAAAACTTCAATATAATCAAAGAAAAACCGGAGGAGGGGCTTTTAATATGGTTTACGAGCAGATCAGAAAAGAACTCACCGCATATTATTTTGAGGAATTGCCAGCGCTTGTGGCGGCCCATAAGGAAAAAGTCTATGCCATTATGGATGACTTTGCCGCGTCCTGCCCGGGTGCGAGCAGCTATGCGCTGAAGGCCAAGATGTATGAGGTGATCGCAGATACGGTGACGCCGCGCATTTTTGCGGACATTCCTTTTGGCTTGGAGCTGGGAAATCTGATGCCCCGTTGTGACGGAAAATACAACCGTGGCGGTGACCACGCAAACGGCTGGCTGATCGAACGGAATATGCACCTGTACGAGGATGATGATAAGGCACGGCTGGCCGAGTATGACGATATGCGAAAGTATTTTGTTCAAAACGGCACCTACGCGGATTTTCTGCATATGGGCATTCCCATGACCAAGGTGTTCAAAATCGGCCTTTCCGGCATATTGGCAGAACTGACCGAAGCCAAAGAAAAATGCACAACGCCGAAAGAAACGGAATTCATCGATTGCGCTGAGGCCGGCATCCGTGCGCTGCATAAGATCGCCTTGCGGCTCTCTGTCGCCGCCGAAGAAAAAGGAATGACAGAGCTGGCCGGAATTTTGTCCCGTGTGCCCTATGAGCCGCCGAAAACCTTCCACGAGGGTCTGAACACCCTTGGTTTTATGCGAAAAGCATTGGGTTCGCTGGAGGGCTACGGCTTCAGTTCTATGGGTCGGGTTGATTATCTGTTGGGTGATTTGTATGAGAGCGACAAGGCCCGGGGTGTTACCGACGAGGAAATGCTGGATCTGGTTTCCCGGTTCTTGCTGATCTGGGATTGCACCAATGACCGCCGCCAGCTGTTTGAGATCGCTTGGGAATACGAACTGGAAAACACCCTTACCTTGGGTGGCTGCGATGAGGATGGAAATCCTGTTTTTAACGGTGTCACCAAATTGTTCATCAATGCCCGGGATAATCAGCGGTGTATGTACCCCAAAATGATGCTGCGCTTTTCTGAGAATTCTCCTGAGGAGTACCTGCAGCTGATCAGCCGATCCCTGACTAAGGGACAAAGCTACAGCCTGTTTGAAAACGATGATGTGACCATTCCTGCCCTTGTAAAATGCGGCACGGAGCTGAAGGATGCCCGTGGGTATCTGGTAGGTGGCTGCTGGGACGCGCTGACACCGGATTATAACAATAAATTCAGCGGTGAATATTTCTATCTCACCAACCCGTTTTTGGACTTAATGGAGCCCGACGGCGGCAACCTGAAGACAATGAACCTGTCTTATATTCCTTTTGTTGAGGCAAAGAGCTTTGAGGAACTCTATGACAGCTATCTTGGGGTGATCGGTCAAATTCTGCGCCGCAAGCATCAGCTTCAAAAAGAAGGTTCGAAGATTTGGGATCAGGTCAGCCCTGCCTGTGCGCTTTCGGCTTTGATGCAGACCTGCATTGAAATGCGCAAGGATATGACCGCCGGCGGCATCAAATACAGCCGGGAGTGCGTGTATTACACCTGCTTTGCAGAAATCGTGGATTCTCTGTATGCCATCAAGCGGCTTTGCTTTGCGGATAAGGTCTTGACGGTGGGCGAGCTGATCGACCAGTGCAAGCAAAACTGGCCCAACGAGGAACTGCGCCAAATGGCGATCAACCTGCCTACCTTCGGCGACGGAAGCGAGGAGTCCACCGCATTTGCCACGAAATTCTACAACGATCTGGTAGACCTTGCCGACACCTTTGAAACTGCTTACGGCGGAAAATGCCGTCCCGGCTTTAATCTCTACACAGAGGTGGTGCTGGTGGGCGAGATGACCCCGGCGCTGCCCAGCGGCAGAAAGATGGGCGACTATCTAAGTCAGGGCATCACACCCTCCAGACTCCAAAAGGAATGCTCCCTCTACGACCTGCTGGATTCCTACCGACATATCGATTTTACAAAGACCTCCGGCAACGCATCCCTGACTTTATCCCTGCCTTTGGGCAAAATCAATGAGGAACAAATGGCGGCTCTCTTCCGGGTGCTGGCTCATAACGGCCTGCAAGCCATTCAAATCAACTGCGTGGATCGGGAAGTGCTGCTGCAAGCCAAGAAAAACCCGGAAAATCACAAGGACATCGTTGTCCGCGTCTGCGGCTTCTCTGCGCCCTTTGTCTGCCTGAGTGAACGCTATCAGGACGAGGTCATTGCCAGAAATATTTCTGCCATCTGAGGTGAAGTATGACACTGAATATTACCAATATTCAAACCTTTTCCATCCACGACGGCCCCGGTATCCGAACCACCCTGTTTTTGGCCGGTTGCCCATTAAAATGCACTTGGTGCCATAATCCGGAAACCCAAACGGGCAAGCCCACCCTTGCGTTTGAACAGGCAAAGTGTACCAACTGCCGGCAATGCGAAGATTGCCCCCAAGGTGTTCATATTTTCACGGATAAGCACGAAATTGACCGAAGAGCCTGCGTCCTTTGCGGCGATTGCATCCAAAACTGTCCCTCCGGCGCTCTGTCTTTCTCCCAAAGGGAACTTACCGAGGAGGAATATGTCCACATCGCCCAGAGGCAAATGCGTGTGGTGGGGGATAACGGCGGCATCACATTTTCCGGCGGTGAACCACTGCACCAAAAGGAACGCTTTTTGCATTTTCTCATCCTTTGCGACATCCACAAAGCGGTGGAGACTTGCGGCTTTGCCTCGGCGGACACCTTCTGCAAAATGCTGGAAAAGACCGATTTTGTGATGTTCGACTTAAAGCTGGCCGATGCAGAATTGCACCGCAGATATACCGGCGTTTCCAATGAACTGATCCTGAAAAACCTTGACAATCTTCGCCAAAGCGGCAAGCCCTTCGTTCTGCGCACGCCCCTGATCCCCGGCATTACCGACGGGGAGGATAACCTTGCGGCTATCCGGGAAATCGTCAAAGACGACCCGTGGGAAAAGCTTCCCTATAACCCCCTGACAGAATCGAAATATGAGCGCATCGGCAAGGATTTTTGCCTGAATAAAATGCCTCTTTCCGATTGACTTATCTGCATAACTTTACTATAATAGTTGCACCTGAAACTGTTGCAGGTGCAACTATTTTTATTGAGGTAGTCCTATGTCGAAATTTATGAAAATGCTCAACAATATCAGCCGCTCCCAAGCCATCTACCGGCACAGCCGTATCTCGGCAGAGGATCTGCAAAGCGGCCATTATGCCTATGCGCTGGCCGTTTGCCGCCAGCCCGGCCGCTCTCAGGAGGAGCTTGCCCGGGAGCTTTGCGTGAACAAAAGCACCGTGGCCCGCAACTTAAACTACCTTGAGGAAAAGGCCTACATTGAAAGAAAGCCTTTTCCCAATGACAAGCGGCAGTTTTCTGTGTTTCCCACGCAGAAGCTGCTGGCCGTCCTGCCCGAGATCAGAAGTGCGTCTATGCAGTGGATGAACCTGTTGGAAGAGGGGATCCCACAGGCGGAGCTGGATACCTTCAACTCTGTGCTGGAGAGAATGGAGAACCGGGCAAGAGAAATCGTAGAAAAGCAAGAGGAAGCAAAATGAACTGGATCGCAGCAATTTTAAAACCCCTGAAGAAACGGATCACCGTGGGAATCACCGTCAAGGTGGTTGGCACGGTGGTTGAGCTGTTCATTCCGTTTCTGCTCAGTTACATACTGGAAAATGTTATCGCCACAAACCATATAGGCGACATTGTGTTTTACGGCGTGCTGATGGCGCTGTGCGCTGTGGCGGCCTGCGTGGGCAATATCGTCGCCAACAGAATGGCAGCGAAAACGACTATGCTCTTTGCCACCCGTATGCGTAAGGAGCTGTTCGCCAAAACCCTGCACTTGACCGCCCGAAGCACCGATAGCTTTACCATTCCGTCTTTGGAATCGAGAATCACCTCCGATACCTATAATGTGCAGAATTTCATCGGTATCATTCAGCGTATGGGCATTCGCGCGCCTATGCTGCTGATCGGCGGCTCAATCATCACCCTGATTATGGACAGAAAACTGGCTCTCGTGATGATTGCTACCTTGCCGCTGATCTTCATTGTGGTGTACAGCATTTCCCGAATGGGCGTACCGTTGTACACCAAGGTCCAGCAGTCTGTTGACGGGATGGTTCGGGTGGTCCGCGAGGATGCACAGGGCATCCGTGTGATCAAGGCGCTGTCCAAGGTGGACTACGAAAACGCCCGTTACGACAAGGCCAACAAAAACCTCAAGCGCAACGAAGCCAGAGCCGGCATCATCATCGGCATCGTAAACCCCGTGATGACCCTGCTTATGAATATGGGCATCGTGGCGGTGGTGGCGGCCAGCGCATATTTTGTGGCCAATAACACCTCGTCCACGGCAACCGTCATCGCCTTTATGCAGTATTTTACATTGGTATCTATGGCGATGATGATGCTCTCCCGGCTCTTTGTGATGTTTACCAAGTGCGCCGCCTCCGCCAAGCGGATCCAGCAGGTGCTGGAGAAAGAAAGCGAACTGCAGCTCGTTCCTGACGATGGCAAGGGTGACCCGGAAAGTCATATCAGCTTTGAGAATGTGACCTTCTCCTATTTGGGCAAGAAAAATAATATCCAAAACATATCTTTTTCTCTGAAAAAGGGTGAGACGCTGGGTATTATCGGCCCCACCGGCAGCGGCAAATCCAGCATCCTGCGGCTTTTGATGCGTTTTTACGATGCAAACGAGGGTGCGATCCGCATCCACGGCAAGGATGTGCGCTCCTACACACCGGAGGAACTGACGGCTATGTTCGGCATCGCCTTCCAAAATGACTTTGTCTATGCCGATACCATCGAGGAGAATATCCGCTTTGGCCGTGAAATTGCAACCGAGGACATCGTGCGCGCGGCAAAAACCGCTCAGGCCCACGACTTTATCACCTCCTTCTCCGAGGGCTATTCCCGCGGCGTGACCACCGGCGGCACCAACCTGTCCGGCGGCCAGCGGCAAAGACTTCTTATCTCCCGGGCCATCGCAGGTCGCCCCGAGATCCTGATTCTGGACGATGCCTCCTCAGCGCTGGACTATAAAACCGATGCCAACCTGCGTCAGGCTTTGGCAACGGACATTCCCGAAACCACGGTCATCACCGTGGCCCAGCGGGTCAGCTCGGTGAAAAATTGCGATTTGATCTTAGTGATCGAGGACGGCGCGATCATCGGCAGCGGCAAACACGAGCACCTGATGGAAACCTGCCCGGAATATAAAGAAATCAGCGATTCTCAGATGGGAGGTGCTTTCCTTGAGTAACAAGAAAAACAAAAAAGGCATCTTCCTGCGGCTGAGTAAATATGTGCTGCAGCAGTGGCCGCTTTTCATTGTTGCGGTGCTGTTTACGCTGGGCTCTAACCAGCTGTCCTTGTTAGGCCCCAAATATTCCGGCGCGGCCATCGACGCCATTGAGCTGTCCACCGGCGTGGATTTCCCCACGGTTTGGAAGAATATCGCTTATATGCTGGGTTGTTATGTGGTGTCGGCACTGCTTTCTTATGTGCTTTCTGTGATTATGATCCAGCTGAGCCAGCGGATCACCTACAAAATGCGCAAGCAGGTCTTTGAAAAACTCACCACCTTGCCCGTCAGCTTCTTCGATACCCACGCAACCGGCGATATTATCAGCCACCTGTCCTATGACATTGACACCATCAACAGCACGCTGTCCCACGATCTGATCCAAATTATGACCAGCATCTATACGGTTGTGGGATCGCTGGTGTTTATGTGGCGGATCTCCCGGCCGATGATTCTGATATTTGCGCTCACCGTTCCTGTGTCCTTGCTCTTCACCCGTTATCGCTCTAAAAAAGTGCGCCCGCTGTTTAGCAAGAGAGCAAAAAAATATGGCGAGCTGAATGGCTTTGCCGAGGAAATGCTCACCGGCTCTCGCACCATCTCCGCCTACGGCCGGCAGGATGTGATCGCCTCCCGGTTTAATAAGATCAATGATGAGGCAATGGATGCCTACTATAAGGCAGAATACAATGCGGCGCCTTTGTTCCCCACCATCAACCTGATCAACAATATCTCTTTGAGCCTTGTGGCGGTGATCGGCGGCATTTTGTATATGTACTCCCAAAATGGCACGATTTTGGCGGCCTCTGCGTTCTTCATCACCCTTGGCGGCGTGGCTCAGTTTGTCCAGTACTCCCGGAAATTTGCAGGCCCTATCAACGAATTTTCCAATATCCTCCACGAAATTCAGTCTGCATTTTCCGCAGCAGAGCGTGTGTTTGCCATTTTGGATGAAGAGCCGGAAAAGGCAGATACTGAGGACGCAAAGGACTTAAAGGAAGTTCACGGCGATGTGGTGCTGGACGATGTGACCTTCGGCTACACAGAGGATAAAATCGTTTTAAAGAATGTGTCTGTCAACGCAAAGAAAGGCCAGACCGTGGCCATCGTCGGCCCTACAGGCGCAGGCAAAACCACCATTATCAATTTGTTGATGCGCTTTTATGACCACCAAAGCGGCGAAATCCGCATTGACGGCATCCCGTCC
Organism: Faecousia sp.; assembly: GCA_045614325.1. Lineage (GTDB taxonomy): Bacteria > Bacillota > Clostridia > Oscillospirales > Oscillospiraceae > Faecousia. The sequence goes on from JAZLCU010000025.1 coordinate 13,794, forward strand.
GTGGAGATCAAACGCTCGGACTTGCGGCTTGCATTTAATATGGTCTTGCAGGACACGTGGCTTTTCTGCGGCACGATCTATGATAATATTGTATACGGCCGGGAGGATGCGACCCCCGAGGAGGTCTATGCGGCAGCCAAATTTGCCCGGATCGATACTTTTATCAACAGCCTGCCCGATGGCTACAATACCATCCTCTCCGACGACGGTGTAAACATTTCCAAAGGCCAAAAACAACTGATCACCATCGCCCGAGCCTTCCTGTCCAAGGCACCCATCCTTATTTTGGATGAGGCCACATCCAATGTGGACTCCCGTACGGAAATCCAGATCCAAACCGCCATGACAGCCCTTATGGAAAACAAAACCTGCTTCATCATTGCCCACCGGCTTTCCACCATTCAGAATGCCGATACCATTTTGGTGGTGAAGGACGGCACGATCATCGAGCAGGGCAACCACGAGGAGCTGCTGCAAAAGGGCGGCTTCTACCACGGCCTTTACCACTCGCAATTCCATTAAACCCTACTCAACCATCGGTGTGTAGACATTTACCCAACCGGCGGCTATACTTATTTAAAAAGGAGGCAGCCTATGGATCAAGTAAAAATCGGCAAGTTCATTGCTGAATGCAGAAAAAATGCGAATTTGACACAAATGCAGTTGGCAGAAAAACTCGGCATCACCGACAGAGCCATATCCAAATGGGAGACAGGTAAATCCCTGCCGGATTCCTCTGTGATGCTGCAGCTGTGTGATATTTTAAAGATCACGGTTAACGATTTGTTGAGTGGGGAGGTAGTTTCAATGGAAGACTATCAGGAAAAGAACGACGAAATGCTGATTGAAATGCTCAAGGAGAAAGAAGAAAAAGACAGAATGCTCTTAAAAGCAGAACTGATTGTCGGCATCGTCAGTTTTATTCCGCTACTGCTGGCCACGATCTTTGTGGCGTATAACCAAAATATCGAAGAATGGAAAAGGGTCGTTATCGTATTAGCCAGCATTGTGCCGTTCTTAATTGCCGTACCGTTCCTGATCAAAATTGAACAGAAGGCAGGATACTACAAGTGCGCCGAGTGTGGTCATTGTTATGTTCCTACATTTAAAAGCGTACTGTGCGCGCCCCATATGGGTCTGACAAGAAAAATGACCTGTCCCAAGTGCGGCAGGAGATCCTGGCAGAAAAAGGTTCTGACAAAAGAATAAAAAAACAGGCGGCATCGCGTTGATGCCGCCTGTTTTTATTTATCACATTTGTGTGACCAATTCGTCCATATCTTTCCGCTTTTTGGTGCGAAGCTTGTCGTCTTCCTTGGCATAACCCACGGTGATGACCAAACGCACAGCGCCGTCCAAATGGCAGATCTCCATGATCTTGTCGCTGTCCAGCCAACCGAGGATACAGGTGCCTAAGCCCTGGGCGGTGGCCTCTGCGGTGATGTAAGCGCACAGAATGCCGATGTCGATGGAGCGGAAGTCATTATTCTTGACCTTTGCGCCCACGGCAGCGGATTTGTTGTAGGGTTCTTCCGAAAGAACGATCATTACCCTTGCGTCGGAGGCAAACTTGTTCATTCCCATACCCTGACAGGACTTAGTGACGGCTGCGGCAGTTTCACCACGGCAAACGGTGATGTGGTAGGGCTGGCTGTTGCAGGCAGAAGGGGAGAGCCGTGCCGACTCCAAAATGGCTTGCAGTTTTTCTTCTTCCACCTCACGGGCAGGGTCATAACTGCGGCAGGACTGGCGATTTTTGGCGATTTCCGTAAAGTTCATATACTTACCTCCTAAAGGGCTTTTCTTTTATTCTATCAGTAAAAGGCAAATACATCAAGAAGAAAATAAAAAGGAGCTGACCGAAGTCAGCTCCTTTTAATAGGTAAGTATTAATTACATTTCGAAGGGATCCATACCCAGAGCAGGGTGGCCAACTTCGGCCAGCCAGTTCATCAGTTCCTCACCCTCGGTGCAGATGGTTTCATCAGCGACCATATCGGTGAAGTTGTCGATGTCGTACATTTCCTTCACGGTTGCGTCCAGACGCTCGCGAACCTGTTCCTTCAGGTCCTTGGGCATCCACATAATACGGACGGGACCGCCTTCAGCAGCGATAAACTTCTTGGAGAAGATGAACTGCTTGCCGTGGCCCATGAAGCCGGGAGTCTGTACGCCGCCGCCGGTCTGGGAAGCCATATCGGAGAAGGTCATACCCATGGGGGTCATGCCGGCATGCTCACGGCAGGTGATGATAACACCCTGACAGGTGAAGGGATCGAAGCCGCAGATACACTCGAAGCAGCC
>JAZLCU010000026.1:0-65767 GCA_045614325.1 Faecousia sp.
TGGCTTGGACCAAAGAGCACTGCAAGGAAGGCCGCGACGACAACCCCGAGGAAGTTGAGTTCCTGGGCGAGAAGGTTCGCATTAAGTTCACTCCCGAAGAGAAGGAAAAGCAGTGGGAGTTCACTGTTAAAATGTACTGCATCATCAAGGATTTGATGTGCGGCAACAAGAATCTGCCCGACAAGTTCGAGGAAGAGAAGGTTGGCCACAACGCCATCGCCGGCGGTTTCCAGGGTCAGCGTCAGTGGACCGACCATTGGCCCAACTGTGACTACCCCGAGGCACTGCTCAGCTCCACCTTCGACTACGAAGGCGCTCGCGAGCCCTACACTCTGGCTACCGAGAACGACATCCTCAACGGCATGAGCATGCTGATGATGCGTCTGCTGACTCACCGCGCACAGATCTTCGCCGACGTTCGTACTTACTGGTCCGGTGAGGCTACCGAGCGTGTTACCGGCTACAAGCTGGAAGGCAAGGCTGCTGAATCCAACGGTATCATTCACCTGCTGAACTCCGGCGCTGCTTGCTTGGATGCTTCCGGTGTCTGCACCGACGAAAACGGCAACGCTACCATGAAGAAGTGGTGGGAAGTTACCGACGAGGATATCAAGAAGATGACCGACGCTACCGTATGGTGCGAGGCCGGTCAGGACAACTTCCGCGGCGGCGGATTCTCCAGCCACTACACCACCAAGGCCGAAATGCCCTGCACCATGATCCGTATGAATCTGGTTAAGGGTCTGGGCCCTGTTCTGCAGATCGCAGAAGGCTGGACTGTCAACCTGCCCGACGAAGTTTCCGACACTCTGATGGAACGCACCAACCCCACCTGGCCCTGCACTTGGTTTGCTCCTCGCTGCGCCGGCAAGGAAGGCTCCGCATTCAAGACCGCTTACGAGGTCATGATGAACTGGGGCGCTAACCACGGCGCTATCTCCTACGGCCACATCGGTGCCGACCTGATCACCATGTGCTCCATGCTGCGCATCCCCGTATGCATGCACAACGTTCCCCTGGACGATGTTTACCGTCCCGCTTGCTGGAACGCATTCGGCATGGACAAGGAAGGCCAGGATTACCGCGCTTGCGCTACCTACGGCCCTCTGTACAAATAATTTCCCCAAAATAAGAGTGGCGGTCTTATGACCGCCACTTTTTAGAAGTACTTATTTCATCCGATCCCGGATCCAAAGGGTTTTGGCATAGTTTTCCGCTGCTTCCAGGATGCCAATGGCATCTTCCAAGTCTTCGCCCACGCACACCACGCCGTGTCCGCCCAAAAGCGCCACCGGCCGACCGTTCAGGGCGTCTTCGATGCCTTTGTGGATATCGTGAGTGCCGTGTTCGCCGTAAGGCAGGCAAACGATATCGCCGAAGATTTTGTGCAAGAAAGTCGTGGGGTCTGTATGGAAGTCCCGATAGGCAAAGGCATAGGCCGTTAAATACGGCACGTGGCAGTGGAACACCGCATTACAGTCCGGACGGGCTTTATAAGCCGCTTCGTGCAGGAAGAATTCAGAGGACTTCTTCCCTGTGCCGTCGATCTGCTCCCCTTCCGGGTTTACGATGCAGATCATTTCCGGCTCAAGCAGGCTTTTGGCCTTATGCGAAGGTGTGATGTAGATATTGCCCGTGGCGCGGTCGATCATCGACAGATTGCCCTCCAGGCTGTTTACCATTCCCTTTTCTTCTGCCAGCCGGGAAAATTTGGCTACCAATTCTGCGTAGTTCATTTGATTCATTCCTTTTGTAGTTTTCTTAATCATATCATTTAAAACTGAAAAGTCAACTTTTGGAGGTTATCATTATGTTAAAGAACAACCCCTCTATCCTCTCCCCCGAGCTTTTGAAGGTTCTGGCCGAGATGGGTCACTCCGACCGCATCTGCATCGGCGACGGCAACTTCCCCGGCGCTTCTATGGCTAAGGCAAAGAACGCCATCTTCCTGCGCGCTGACGGACACGGTGTTCCCGAGCTGCTGGATGCTATCCTGCAGGTTATGCCTTTGGACACCTATGTGGAAAAGCCCGCAATTCTGATGGAAAAGATGGATTGCGACAAGGACCTGGTCATTCCCGTTTGGGACGAGTACAAGGCCATCATCGCAAAGCACGATGCACGCGGCGCAGAAGCCGTTGGCAACATTGACCGCTTCGACTTCTACGATGAGGCAAAGGATTGCTACTGCATTCTGCAGTCCGGCGAAACCGCTATTTACGCCAACATCATTCTGCAAAAGGGCGTTATTAAATAAGACGCTTATAAAAAGCCGGCCGGAAACGGTCGGCTTTTCATTTTCCCTCTTGTTTTTTCGTCGGTATTAGGTTATAATACCGAAAGAATCCAATAGGAGGTCATATTATGGCTGTTAAAATTGAAAAGCAAACCATTATCGGTGATATTCTGGATATTGCGCCTCAGGCTGCTCCTTTGTTCTTCGCAATCGGCATGCACTGCCTGGGCTGCCCCTCTGCACGAGGCGAGACCGTTGAAGAAGCCTGCGCGGTTCACGGCATCGAATGCGAGCCTTTCCTGGCTCAGCTGAACCACTTCCTGGAAGCCTACGAGGCTGACCAGGCTGAAAAGGCCCAGTAAGTAACTGGTTATGCCATCCCGTTTATAGGGATGGCATATTCTTTATGAGGTGTTTTATGAAAATTCCATTGTCATCACGGCTGAAGTGCTGCTGTGATTTTGTACGCCCCGGTGATCGGGTGGCAGACATCGGCTGCGACCACGGATATTTGGGCATTTATCTGCTCACAAAAGGCATCGCCTCCTCTGTGATCGCATCGGACATAAACGAAGGTCCTTTGCAGAGTGCCAAGCGCAACGGCGAGAAATTCGGCGTTGGCGACAAGATGTCCTTTCATCTTTCCGACGGTGTGCAAGGCATCCCACAGGAATTTGATACAATGGTCTGCGCCGGTATGGGCGGTGACACTATGGTGTCCATTCTCTCTGCTGCGCCTTGGCTGCGGGATAGCCGGTATCGGCTGATCCTCCAATGCCAATCCAAGACCCATCTTGTGCGGCAGTATCTGCTGGATATGGGTTGGGTGATTGAAAACGAAGTGGTCATCCGGGACGGAAGATTTTTATACACAGTCATATCTGCATCTTGGCAGGATGTCTATTCTAACGGCCCGTTTATGGACTATTACTACTCCCCTTGCCTTCTTGAATCCCCTACCGCCGAGAGCATCGAGTATTACCATCGGCTGGTCAAAAAGCTGCGGATCTCCGTGAACGGTCAGGGTGAAAACGCAGACATTGAAGAAGAAACTGTACTGTCCCAGCTGGAGGCGCTTGCGGAGCGCTACCCTTTCTTACAGGAGGAAGCACAATGACAACTGTACAAGATATTTTAGATTACATCGAGAAAATTGCGCCCGGCTATATGAAAATGGAATGGGATCGCGTGGGACTGAACTGTGGCCATGCGGACGCCCCTGTCACCAAGATTTTAGTGGCGCTTGACCCCTTTGCGGAGGCAATTGCAGAAGCCAAGGAGCTGGGTGCTGAACTGCTTGTCACCCACCACGCGCTGATTTGGGATGGTGGTTTCGTGAACGATCAAACCACTTGGGGCAAAAACGCGCTGACGCTCATCGAAAGTGGCATTGCCCACATCAATGCCCACACCAATTTGGATTGCGCCCCCGGCGGTATCAACGATGTTCTGGCCGCTAAGCTGGGTCTTAACAATATCACGGTCATCAACCCCGTTGGCACAAACGAGCAAGGTCTGCCCTATGGATTACTCAGAACCGGTCTTGTTCCTGAGCAGTCCTTGGACACATTCCTAGCCGCCGTGAAAAATGCGCTGGGCTGCGAGGGGCTGCGCTATGTGGGCTCCGGCAATGTCCATCGAGTGGCTGTAGGCGGCGGTTCTTGCGGCAGCGATCTGATGGACGCTGTCAATGCCGGCTGTGATACCTTCGTGACTGCGGATGTGAAGTATAATCAGTTCCGGGAGGCCTACGATTTGGGAATGAACCTGATCGACGCCGGCCACTTCCACACAGAAAACCCCATTTGCGCTGTTTTGGCGGTAAAATTGCAGGCAGCATTCCCTGAAATCGGCGTTTTTCTTTCAAAAAACCACACCGATCCTATGAAATTCTATTGATTTTCTTGCATTTTTTTGCTAAAATAGATAGGAAATTTTTAAGTAGAACAGGAAGGAAATGACTATGTCCGGACATTCCAAATGGCATAATATTCAAAAAACCAAGGGCGCACAGGACGCTAAGCGCGCTGCCGCCTTTACAAAAATTGCAAAAGAACTGATCGTTGCAGTTAAGGAGGGCGGCGGCATCACCGACCCTGCCAACAACTCCCGTCTGGCAACCATCATCACCAAGGCCAAGGCGGCCAATATGCCCAACGACAACATCAAGCGTTGTCTGGAGAAGGCTGCCGGTGCCGGCGGCGGTGACAGCTACGAAACCATCACCTACGAAGGTTACGGCCCCGGCGGTGTTGCTGTGATCGTAGAGGCTATGACCGACAACCGCAACCGCACCGCAGGCTCTATGCGTCACCACTTCGACAAGTTTGGTGGCAATCTGGGCGCTTCCGGCTGCGTGGCCTGGAGTTTTGTCAAGAAGGGCGTGCTGGTTATCGACAACGAAGATGGCGACTACGACGAAGAAGAAGTGATGATGGACGCCATGGAAGCCGGCGCTGACGATTTTGAGGCCGAGGAAGACTGCTTCACCATCTACACCCTCCCCGACGATTTCAACGATGTGGTTGCAAAGTTGGAGAAGTACACCTTCGTTTCCGCACAGATTGAAATGGTTCCCCAGAACTATCAGAAGTTGGAATCCGAAGAGCAGGCAACCATGATGCAGAAGCTCATCGACGCTATGGAAGACGACGACGATGTGCAGAACGTCTGGCACAACTGGGAAGAATAAAACAAAACAAACCCTCCCTATTGCAGGGAGGGTTTTTCTATGCGCATATCAAAATGATGCCTCAAACCAAAACCAATTTTCCGTTATGCGAACGGAAGTTCCGTGATTATCCGTGCTATCTGTCCACGATACTGTGTTTTCGTCTGTTTGCGACAGGGTTACCGCATCATTGGCGGCATAGGGCTTATGGGTATCGTCGGCAGAATAGTAAAAGCCCTTATAGGTGGAGTTGGGCGCAAGGCCCGCGCCTGCCGTCAGAAACTCTACCATACCTGCATCGGGATAACAGGTGGTTTTCCAAATACCGTAGCGGCCGGTGGTGTTTTCCTGTTCCAACTGTTCCTGCGCGTAGGTCTGCAAGGAATCATTGCATAGAGAAACAAAACTACGGGTCAAATTGTCCTTGAATTTAAGCCCGATCACAGTTGCTGTGAACAGCAAGATCAAAACGCAAAAGGCGATCCTCTTCTTTCTCATATGTACCCTCCTCTCTTATAAATCCCATTATACACGCTTAAAGCCGGTGACGCAAGTCACCGGCTCTGTGATTCTTTATTACAGGTTGATTTGGGCGATGACGGACTTCAGTTTGTCAGCGCTGGCCTGCAGTTTGGCAACTTCTTCGTCAGTCAACTTGTTCAGGATCTTGCCGCGGACACCGGTGCGGTCAACGATCGCCAGAGTAGACAGGCAGACATCGTCAACACCGTATTCGCCGTGCATCATGGTGGACACGGTCAGGGCTGTGCCTGCGCCGTTGAACACGCACTTGCAGATATGGCACACGGACATAGCAACCGCATAGAAGGTCGCGCCCTTGTTCTCGATCACGATAGCGCCGGACTTCTTAACAAAGGTCTCAACTTCCTCGTAATCCTGATTCCACACGATACGATCCTTATCGGGAGAGTTTTCCTTATAGGCATCGATGTGGTTGTTGGCAATGGTAGCCAAGGACCAAGGCACGAAAGAGCTGTCACCGTGCTCACCATAAACATGAGCGTGGACATTCTTGGGGCTGATGCAGAAACGCTTTGCCAGCTCGGACTGCAAACGGCTGGTGTCCAGAATGGTGCCGGAGCCGATGATCTGATGCTCGGGCAAGCCGGAGACCTTGTGGAACACATAGGTCAGCACATCAACAGGGTTGGATACGATGACATAAATGGCCTTGGGCGCATACTGCACCACATTTTTCGCCACATCCTTCAGGATGTTTACATTGGTCTGTGCCAGATCCAAACGAGTCATACCGGGTTTTCTGGCAATGCCGCAAGTGATCACAACGATGTCAGAGTCTGCTGCATCCTCGTAGTCGCCGGAGCGCACGATGGCCGGAGAATGGAACGGTGCGCCTTGGTAAATATCCAGTGCCTCACCCATTGCCTTTTGCTTGTTTACATCGATCAAGACGATCTCAGAAGCTACGCCCTGTACCATCAAATCATTTGCGATCGTTGCGCCAACATTACCTGCGCCGATAACGCTAATTTTACCCATTTTTATTTGCTCCTTAACGACATAAATTCCGAAGTTTCGCGCCTTCGGTATCGATACCATTATATCGATAGTTTCGTACCTTGTCAAGGGAATTTCTGTGGTTTTTCCCACTTTTACGATGCTTACAAATTGGTTAAAATCTCCACCAATAATTTGGTGCAAAGTTCCATATCCTCCACCGGAACATACTCAAATCTACCGTGGTAATTCTCGCCACCGGTGCAAAGATTGGGGCAAGGCAGGCCCATAAAAGAGAGCCGTGCGCCGTCAGAGCCGCCTCGGATGGGGACGGTGATGGCAGTCATACCAACAGCTTCCATAGCCCTGACGGCTCTATCGACGATATACATACAAGGCTCGATCTTCTCGCGCATATTGAAGTAGCTGTCCCGGAGGGTCAGCTCAACGGTTTCCTGTCCGTATTTGGCGTTGATAAATTCAGCCGCGGCGGTCATCAGAGCCTTCTTCTCTAAGAATTTCTCCATAGAGTGGTCGCGGACAATATAGCGGAGGGTAGACTCCTCCACCTCGCCTGCCATATCTGTCAGGTGGATAAAGCCCTCGTAGCCGGTGGTATGCTCCGGACGCTGGTCTGCAGGCAGCAGGCCGTGGAACTCCATAGCAATCTGCTGGGAGTTAACCATCTTGTTCTTAGCGGCACCGGGGTGGATATTGCGGCCGTGGAATACAGCCTTTGCAGAGGCTGCGTTGAAGTTTTCGTACTCCATCTCGCCGATGCTGCCGCCATCCACGGTATAGGCATAGTCAGCGGCAAAGGCCTCTACATTGAACTTATCTGCGCCGCGGCCGATCTCCTCGTCGGGGGTAAAACCGATCTTCAGGGTGGCGTGGTTCATTTTGGTGGTCAAAAGGAACTCAGCAGCAGTCAGAATCTCAGCGATACCGGCTTTGTTATCTGCGCCCAGCAGAGTGGTGCCGTCGGTGACGATCAGGTGCTTGCCGTGGTGGTTTTTCAGGCTCTCGAACTCGGCCTCTTTCATATAAATGCCCTGCTCTTCGTTCAGCAGAATGTCGCCGCCGTTATACTCCACGATCTTGGCCTTGATATTCTCGCCGCTGGCACCGGGCGCTGTGTCCATATGGGCGATCAGGCCAATGGTGGGCAGGCTGGGATCGCCGGGTACTGTGCCGTACACATAGCCGTTTTCGTCCATATGGGCATCTGCGATACCCATAGCCAGCATTTCTTCTACCAATGCTGCGCCCAGCACCTTCTGCTTGTCAGTTGAGGGGCAGGTTTCGGAAAACTCATCAGATGTGGTGTGGTAACCAACATAGCGCAAAAAGCGCTCAGATACACTTATCATACTATCCTCCAAAAAGAAAGAGGCGGGTCATCCCCGCCTCTTTGGTTCGTTTCAATTACTTGGCAGCCTTTACCAATTCGGCAGTATCCTGTGCGATCATCAGTTCTTCATTGGTGGGAACAACCCAAACCTGAACCTTGGAATCGGGAGTGGAAATAACCATTTCCTTGCCGCGCTTGGAGTTCAGCTCGGGATCGATCTTAACACCCAGGAAGCCCAGATATTCGCAGACAGCAGCACGGACAGCGCAGTCGTTCTCGCCAACCCCGGCGGTGAAGGTCAGAACATCGATGCCGTTCAGCGCAGCAGCGTAAGCGCCAACATACTTAGCAACCTCGTAGCAGAACTTGTCACGAGCCAGAGCGCAGTTCTCATCGCCGTTCTTTGCGCCGTCTTCCAGATCGCGGAAGTCGGAGGAAACACCGGACATAGCCAGCATACCGGACTTCTTGTTCAGCATATTCAGGCACTCGTCAACGCTCATACCGTACTTATTGCAGATGAACTGCACGACAGCGGCGTCGATGTCGCCGGAACGGGTACCCATAGGAACACCGGCCAAGGGGGTCAGGCCCATGGTGGTATCCTGGCACTTGCCGTCCTTCACAGCGGACATGGAAGAACCGTTGCCCAGGTGGCAGTTGACCATCTTAAATTCCTTCTTGCCAACCAGCTCGGCGGTACGCTTGGCAACATACTTGTGGGAAGTGCCGTGGAAGCCGTAGCGGCGGATGGAATCGTTCTCGTAGTACTCGGTAGGGATAGCATAACGATATGCCTTAGCGGGCATAGTCATATGGAAAGCAGTGTCGAACACAGCAACCTGAGGAGTGGTGGGCATAACAGCCTGGCAAGCGCGGATACCCATCAGGTTAGCAGGGTTGTGCAGGGGGCCCAGAGGGATGCACTTCTCGATAGCCTTGATGACTTCGTCGTTGATGATGCAGGAATCGAAGAATTCCATACCGCCGTGCAGAACGCGGTGACCAACTGCATCGATTTCGGCAACGGACTTAATAACGCCGTGCTCAGCATCCTGCAGGATCTCCAGAGTAGCTGCAATCGCCTCAGTGTGAGTGGGCATAGGAATGTCCTTAACGACCTTATTTTCACCGACCTTGTGGTTCAGACGGCCGTCGATGCCGATACGCTCGCACAGACCCTTTGCGGAAACCACACCGGTATCGGGATCCATCAGCTGATACTTCAGGCTGGAGGAACCGGCATTGATAATCAGAATGTTCATGAGATTTGCCTCCTAAAATAAATAATGATTTTCTTTTTTGCAAGTATGTGGTAATATAACCATAGATAAGCTTATTATATAATACATTTACAAATATCTCAAGTCCGAAAACGGATATTTTTCACAAAAGGAGGGATATTTTGGACATCACCGGCATCATTTGCGAATATAACCCCTTCCATTTGGGACATCAAAAGCAAATGCAGCACATCAGAGCCACAAAACCGGATAGTGGTATTGTTTGCCTGATGAGTGGAAATTATGTGCAGCGCGGTGCGCCGGCTATTGTAGACAAGTCCATACGGGCGCAGGCTGCGGTGGAGTGCGGCGCAGATCTGGTGCTGGAGCTACCGGTTACCGCTTCCCTTTCTTCCGCTGAGGGCTTTGCACAAGAGGGCGTACGGATTTTGGGTGACTTTTGCAGCGCTTTGAGTTTTGGTGCAGAGACCGCTGACACCGGAACGCTGCTTACCACCGCCAAGGCGCTGCTGAGCCGCGATTTTCCCGACGCGCTACACAGAGAGCTTGACAAAGGGTTGTCCTTCCCTGCCGCCCGTCAGGCCGCACTGCAGGCTATGGGGTTGGAAGGTGATACATTGACCCTTCCCAACGACATTTTGGCGACAGAATACTGCAAGGCCATTGTGCAGCAAGGCGTGGCAATGATGCCTATGCCTATGCTCCGGGAGGGCAGTTATCACGACACGCAGGCCGACCGGCAGAACCCCTCTGCTACCGCCGTGCGAGAACTGATGCTGAAGCAAAACACATATAGTGCCTATATCCCTGACAAGGCTTATGATATTTTCGCGCAAGCAACCTTGCATAGCCTTTCTGCCGGCGAGCAGGCCATTCTCTATCGGCTTCGCACTATGACGGACGAAGAATTCGAAGCCCTTCCGTATGGTAGCGAGGGTCTTTGGCGAAAGTTGATGCATAACGCAAGAACACACACTACCTTGGAAGAGATCTTGACCGCCACCAAATCAAAGCGTTACACACGCACCCGTTTGGACAGAATGGTGATGTGTGCCTTTTTGGGTGTTACCGCTGAGGACATCGCCTCTCCTGCCCCCTATACCCGCGTGCTGGCTTTCAACAACACAGGTCGGGAAATTTTAAAAACCGCACGGCAAGCCGGGCTGTTCCCAAATGTCGGCGAGAACATTGACCACCCCTATCAAAAATTGGAGGAACGGGTCGGACGGCTCTACAGCTCGTTCGCTCTTCGCGGTAACGAAGCGCCCTTTGACGAAGGCGACCGCAGAATTTTCTATAAAGCCGATTAAAAAAACGGGTACCCGATGGGTACCCGTTCTTTATTTGATTTCCCAAAGCTTGATTTGGCTGGATTTTTCATACAGCCGCAGATAGCTGTCATAGCGGGTTTGCTCCAGCGCACCGCTTTCCACCGCCTGCCGCACTGCGCAGCCAGGCTCTGAGCGGTGAGAGCAATCGTGAAACTGGCAATTGCCCAAATGGGCGGCAAAGTCCGGGAATGCGTACTGCAGATTTTCTTTCAAAATCACATCCATCTGCTCCGTGTCGAAGGAGGCGAAGCCCGGTGTATCCGCCACATAGGTATTACCGCCTAAGTCGTACAGCTCCACATGCCGCGTGGTATGGCGGCCGCGGCCCAGCTTTTCCGACACCTCACCGGTAGCCAGCTGCAGCTGGGGCATCAGAGCATTGAGCATACTGCTTTTACCTACGCCGGTGTTGCCGGTAAAGGCGGTGAATTTACCTGTGATCAGCTGCCGCAATTCCTCAACGCCCTCGCCTGTTACGGTGCTGGCCTGAATGACGGGAAAGCCTGCGTTACGGTAGATCTTCGTCAGATCCGCTGCCGGATCCAAGTCGCATTTATTGATGCAGATATGCACCGCGACTCCCTGGTCACCGGCAATGGCCGCAACCCGATCGATCAAAAACGGTTCTGTGACAGGGTTCACATTGGAGGCAAACACCACCAACGCATCCATATTGGCCACCGCAGGGCGGACAAAACGGTTTCGGCGAGGCAGGATTTTTTCGATCATACCCTTGCCTTGTTCTACGGTGATCTCCACCAAATCGCCGGTAAGAGGTACTTCCGGCCCACGGCGCAAACTTCCACGGCCGCGGCAGGTGATGCGGCCATCTTCTGTCTGCACATCGTAAAAGCCGCTGAGGGAGCGCAAAATTCGTCCGTTTGCTCGTTTAACCATTACTCTTTGTATTCTCCCCGTTTTTGGCGGTCGCAGCCTTGGTAAACACTTCTTCTACTTCCCAGGCCCGTTCACCGTTGATATGGATCACATATTTCACGGTGCCTGCGCCGGTTTGTTCGCTCATCGTAATGCTCTTTGTTCCCTTGGGCACAGATTCAAAGTGAACGATTTTGCCATCCCGGAAAACAGAAATATCGCATCTATCCTCCATAGTGGCATCCTTCAGGTCAACGACCACATCCTTGGTGATCTCCATATCACCGTCGGGGCCTTTGGACACTCGCAGGATCACATCCTCGTGGACCTCGTATTCCTTGCCCTTTTCGTGAGATTGGCCGATAACAGTATTTTCAGGCTCTGTGCTGAATTCATAGGTGATCTTGGGCGGCTTGAAGCCCATAGAGGTCAGCAGTTCAGAAGCCTGCGTATGCTCCATACCTACCAGATCCGGCATAGATTTCTTCTCTACGCCCTTGCTGACATAGAGTTTCACAACCTGACCGGTCTTCAGGCGCTCGCCGCTGGCAGGCTCAGTTTCCAGGACCAGACCTGCCTTGACATTGATGTTGTAGGTTTCCTCGATTACAATATCCAGCGCCATATCCTGCAGATTCAGAATGTTGCGCGCCTGTTCCTCTGTCTGGTTGACCACATCGGGCATTGCAGAGAACTGTACCTTTTTGCCCTTGCTAATCCACAGAGTGATGGTCTGACCGTTTGTCAGCTCCGTCCCTGTTTTCGGCTCGGTACGAATCACATGGCCTTCGGCAACAGAATCGTGGTTCTCTTCCTTGATGGTAAACTTCAAATTGAAGTCCTGACACTCCAGGAAATCCAACGCCCACCCCTTGGAGCGATTCGACAGATCTGTCATTTTTACTACCCTGGGGACAGAACCTAAGCTCACCGTGACAACCACGCCCGAGCCTTCTACTACCTTATCGCCGGCGGCAGGCCGCTGCGTTATGATAATGCCCGGCTCCACAGAGTCGTTATAGACCTCTTCCTTTCGCAAAACCAGACCGTCATAGTTGGGCAATTCTGCGTACATCTGGCCGGTCAGCTTGGGGATGGTGACCAGCTTCTCACCCGGGGTCAAGCGGCCGCTGAGGATAAACCACAAAGATACCGCAATGGCCAAAACAGCCACCACAGAGCAGGAAATGATCGCAATCGTGGTGATCCGATTGCGCCGGATCTCCTGTTGGGTTCTGCGAGGTCTTCTTCTGGACGGTGTCTGAGAGGTAGGTCTGCGCGGTGTTGTGGGACGCGGCTGCGTCTGTGGTCTGGGCGCAGGCTGATCCGGCTTTGCTTCCGGTTGGGGATTGAGCACCAGCGGAGGCTTTTGCACACGAAGTCCCTCGTCCACAGAAAGACCCGTATAATCAAACAGCATCGTGGGGTCCTTGCGGAACTCATCCATATCCGCGAGCATTCTGGTAGCGGAGGGGTAGCGGCCGGCAACGCTGCGCGCCATCGCGCGCATAATGATCTGCTCTAAGCCGCCGGGAATATTGGGATTAAATACGGAGGGCATTGCTGCACCGCCGTTGATATGCTGAATGGCAACAGATACGGGGGATTCGCCCTCATAAGGCGGACGGCCCGTCATCATTTCGTACATAACAACGCCCAGAGAGTAGATGTCCGAACGGTTATCCACCCGGCCGCCCTTAGCCTGCTCGGGAGAGATGTAATGTACAGAGCCCAGTGCTTCCTTGGTCAGGGTATTGCCCTTGGAGATCAGCCGAGCAATACCAAAGTCCATGACCTTGACTGAACCGTTTTTCAGCACCATCACATTGTGAGGCTTAATGTCCCGGTGGACGATACCCTTGCTGTGGGCGTGTTCCAGCGCCTTTGCGATCTGTATGGCAAAATGCAGGGTTTCCTTCCAGTTGAGGACGCCTTTTTTCTTCATATATTGCTTTAAGGTAATGCCCTCGATCAGTTCCATAACGATATAGTCCGCCATCACAGAGGTGGACACATCGTACACGGAAACGATGTTAGGGTGGCTGAGCATGGCAACAGCCTGACTTTCCGCGTGGAAACGACGGCGGAAGTCTTCATCGCCCAGATTGTCGTCTTTCAAAATCTTAATGGCCACCAATCGGTTCAAACGATGACAGCGGGCCTTATAAACAACTGCCATACCGCCGGTACCGATCACTTCGAGGATCTCGTAGCGATTGTCCAGCAGACGGCCTATGTATTTATCGTGATCCATTGTTACACTCCTTTCAAAGCATCAGACACGCACGAGCAAGCTTGTGACATTGTCCGGTGCTCCCCGGTTCTTCGCGATCTCAAGCAAGCGCTCGCAGCACTGCTCATCGCCTTGGCCGTAGGCCACCTCAAAGAGGATCTCCTGATCGTCTACCAAGTTGGACAAGCCGTCCGTACACAGCAGGAAATGGTCGCCCCGCTGAACATCTGTATGGAAAACATCGCAGGAAACTTCCGCTTCCGTACCGATGGCCCGGGTGATCAGGTTCTTTCCGGGGTAATGCTTGGCGCGTTCCTTGGACAGCTCGCCCCGGGCGATCATCATCTGCACCAGCGAATGGTCCTTGGTTACCTGACGGATTCCGTCTGCGCCGATTTGGTAGGCACGGCTATCGCCCACATTTACCACCGTGGCGGTTTTGCCCTGAATCAGGAGCGCCACCAGCGTCGTGCCCATACCTTGAAATTCTTCAAATTGCTGGGCTTGGTCAAACACGGTAAAGTTTGCAAGCTTCACTGCCGCCTCCAGCACTTGATCGACTTTTTCTGTGGACATATCCGATCTCCACATTCTTTTCACTTCCTGAGTGAAAACATCTGCTGCAAGGGCACTTGCCACATTGCCGGATTTTGCGCCACCCATACCGTCACACACAACGCACAGCAGCGTGTTTCTGTTTAAGGACTCAACTTGGTAGGCGTCCTGATTTTTATCTCGGGTCAAGCCGGGATCTGTCAATGCCCAATATCGCATAAGATCTCACTCCTTTCAAGTGTAATCAGTCGTTTTCTGTTTGCTTGGTATATTTTCGCCGTAGCTGGCCGCAGGATGCATCAATATCGCTGCCCAAGGTGCGGCGGACGGTGGCAGTCACGCCGCCGTCTTCCAATATCTTTTGAAAGGCCGCTACCGCAGCTTTGGTGCTGGGTTTATAGGGACTTTCCTCCACGTGGTTTAAGGGAATCATATTCACATGAGAAGGCAGACCCTTGAGGAGCGCCAGCAGTTGCTTGGCGTGCTCCGGCGTGTCATTGACCCCTTGAATCATCGCATATTCAAAGTGGATGCGCCGGGATGTCTTTTCATAATACCGCCGGCAGGCCGGAAGCAGCTGCTCGATGGGATAGGCTTTATTCACCGGCATAATGCGGTTGCGGATCTCGTTATTCGGGCCGTGCAGAGAGATGGCGAGGCTGATTTGAAGCTTTTTATCGCCCAGCTCGTCGATCTTCGGCACAAGACCGCAGGTGGACAGGCTAATATGGCGCATAGAAATGTTCATACCATCCGGGCTGTTTACCAGTTCCAAAAACCGCAGTACATTGTCCATGTTATCCAGCGGTTCACCGATGCCCATCAGCACGATGTGAGAGACCGGCAGGCCGGAATCCACTTGGGTGAACAGCACCTGATCGATCATCTCAAAAGGCTCTAAGGGGCGCACCAAGCCACCTAAGGTAGAGGCGCAGAACGCGCAGCCCATACGGCAGCCCACCTCTGTGGAAATGCACACGGTATTGCCGTAGTGGTAGCGCATCAGCACCGTTTCTACACAATTGCCGTCGGAAAGCTTCCAGAGGTATTTGATCGTGCCGTCCTTTTGGGAAACCTGCTTGCGTACCACCTCCGGGGCGCAAATAGGATATTTGCTTTCCAGCGTGTCTCGCAAGGCCTTGGGCAGATTGGTCATTTCCTCAAAGCTTCGCACGCCTTTGTGCAGCCAGGAAAAGACCTGCTTGGCCCGGAAGGCCGGCTGCCCCAATTCTTTTAGTACCACACCGATTTCCGATATGGTCATAGATTTCAAATGGTTCATTGTTTTCTCCGCAGGCGGCAGATAAAGAAGCCGTCTGTGTCATATTCCCCGGGCACCAAGGCCAGCATACCGCTTTCATTTTTGGGAAAGGGTGCGCCAAGTGGCAGGGGTTCGGTTGTAAAGTCAGGATGGGTTTGGAGAAATTTTTCCACCACATCTTCGTTTTCTGCCCGCACCAAGGTGCAAGTGGAGTACAAAAGCAGGCCGCCGGGTTTTACATAACGGGAGACATTATTTATAATCTCCGTCTGCAATGTCGGGAGTTCAGCCATTGTTTTTAAATCCTTATAGCGGATGTCCGGTTTTTTGCGAATGATGCCCAAGCCGGAGCAAGGCACATCGGCGATCACCGCATCCATTTTTTCTTCCCATTGGGATTCAAAATCCGTTGCGCTATGTAATTTGGCCGTAATCATAGCAAAGCCCAGTCGTTCAGCGCCGCGGGCAATCAGTTCGGTTTTATGCTCGTGAATGTCGCAGGAGGTGATGCTTCCCTGCCCCTCCATGGCGATGGCCGCGGCAAAGCTCTTGCCGCCGGGCGCGGCACAGCAATCCAGCACAGTTTGGTCGGGTTTCAGTTCCGCGCACAGAACACTTAATTTTGCCGCCGAATCCTGCACATAGTACAGACCGTCCTTAAAGCTGGGAAGCTGCTCCATATTGCCGGTGCCGGTCAAAATCAAGCAATCTGCAAGCCACGGGTGGTTTTCAGCCGTTACGCCCTCGTCGGCAAGTTTGTTCTGCAAGGCTTCCCGGGTCGTCTTCAGGGTATTGACCTGCACCGCAAGGGGCGCGATGGCGTTATTGGCTTTGAGCATAGGCTCTAAGCGTTCTTTGCCCACATAGGACTTCAGCAAGTTGATCAGATCGCCGGGGTGGCTGTACTTATCTTCGTAGGAATTGGGCTCTTTTAAGGCGCCTTTGGTACGAACTGCATTTCTGAGGACGCCGTTTACAAGGCCGGAGGCGGTGTGCTGCTTCTTGCAGTACTTTTTTGCCAGCTCCACCGACTCATTGACCGCGGCAGATTCGGGAATCTTGTCCATTTGGTAGATCTGGTACAGACCGATATGGAGAATGTCCCGAATGATCGGGTGTAGGTCCTTGATGCGGCCGGTGAGCAGTTGTGCAAGGTAAAAGTCCAGATAGTTCCGGTTCTGCATTACGCCGTAGCACAGCCGGGCGGCCAAGGCGCTGTCCCGGCTATCCAGCCGGTCACGGCGTACATATTCCTTCAGCACACCATTGGACCAAGCACCGTTTTTACGGCAGGCGATCAGCACATTCAGCGCGGTTTCCCGGGCGCTCATTTGGTCTCCTCCAAGGGATGGCCACGGAAATAGTCGGGGGCTGCCATACGCTTGCCGCCCTCAGCCTGCAGTTCGCGGATCTCAACTGCGCCTTCGCCGCAGGCAATCTGCAGGCCGGTCTTGGTCAGGCCAAGGATGGTGCCGGCAGGAGCATTGGCAGTGTTTTCCACGATCTTGGTGGCATAAACCTTGAAATTCTTGCCACCGATCTGGGCAGTTGCAACAGGCCACGGATTCAGGCCGCGGACCTTATTATGCACCTGCTGAGCGGTCATCGCAAAGTCGATGGGACACATGGTCTTATCCAGCATAGGCGCGTAGGACACCTGCGACTCGTCCTGACGGGTACGGGTAGCAGTTCCGTTTTCCACTGCGGCGAGGGTCTCACTGAGCAGGTCAGCGCCCAACTCTGCCAGCTTGTCCAGCAGCTGGCCGGCGGTTTCGTCCGGGCCGATGGGGGTCTTTTTGCTATCAATCATATCGCCGGCATCCATTTCCCGGCACAGATACATTGCGGTCACGCCGGATTCTGTCAGACCGTCCAGCACCGCCCACTGGTAAGGGGCAGAGCCGCGGTACTGAGGCAGCAGACTTGCGTGGATATTGATGAAGCCCTTGGGGGCAATATCCAGCACCTTTTGGGGCAGGATGCGGCCATAGGCCACCACCGCCACCACATCCGGCGCTAAATCACGCAGCTGCTGAACAGTTTCTTCCTCACGGAAGTTTTCCGGCTGGAACACGGGAATATCATTGGCAAGCGCCACCTCCTTGACGGGAGAGGCTACCAGCTTCATGCCACGACCCTTGGGGCGGTCCGGCTGGGTATAGACGCCAACAACCGTGTAGTTGTCCGCTAAAATCTTTTTCAGGCAGGTCGCCGCAATATCCGGCGTACCCATAAACACAACGCGCATAGGATGCCTCCTAAAGTTTACTCGCAGTACTCCATCAGTTCTTCATCGGTCAGCAGACGCTCCATCACCTGCGTGTAGATGATGCCGTCCAAGTGATCCAGCTCGTGGCAGAAGCAACGGGCAGTCAGTTCCTCACCGTCGGTCTCAAACCAGTTGCCGTGACGGTCCTGAGCGCGAACCTTGGCATAGAAGGGTCTTTTTACCAGACCGTATTTGCCGGGTACGCTGAGGCAGCCCTCCGGGCCTTCCTGCTCGCCGTCGGTCTCCAGAATGGTGGGGTTGATCAGTTCCAAGATCTGCTCGCCGTTGTCCACCAACACCGCCCGGCGCAGGATACCAACCTGAGGCGCAGCCAAGCCAACACCGCCGGAGTCCACAAGGGTCTCGTTCATATCGTCCAGCAATTTATGGAGTTTTTCATCAAAGTCTACCACCGGCTTGCACACTTTATGCAAGGCGGGGTTTTTGTCGCTTAAAATTCTACGCAGTGCCATCTTTTTCTCCTATCTATTCAAAGCCGTTTATATCAATAAAGGCCGATACGCCCCGATTCTCTCTGTCTTGAGAGAACTGCCGCAGCAGGTGCGCCAAAAGCAGACGCAGGGGCTTTGTCATTTTGCATCGCACCGTCAGGCGGTAACGGTAATTATAATTGATCTTCGGTACAGGGCAAGGCGCAGGGCCAAGAACTGTGCAACGCTCGGATGCGTACTCCGGCTGCTGCAGAAGGTTCTCAAGGCTACCCTTTAGCTTGGCAGCACCGTGAAGGAGTCTTGCCTCATCCTGACCTGTAACAGTGATCACCGCAACATCTCCGAAGGGAGGCGTTTCCAAGTGTTTGCGCAGGCCGATCTCCAGGTTATAGAAGCCGTCATAATCCTGCTTGGCAGCAAGGTTGATGACTGCGTGCTCCGGCACAAGGGTCTGGATCATTGCGCGGCCGCTGGTGTCGCCCCGGCCTGCACGACCCACCACTTGGGTGAGCATATTGAAGGTGGTCCCCGCCGCCCGATAACTGTCCGTATATAGGTTCAGATCGCCGTCCAAGACGCCCACCAAGGTCACATCCGGCAGATTCAGGCCTTTCGCGACCATTTGCGTTCCCACAAGCACGGGGATGCGGTCTTTTTGGAAACGATCCAAAATCATTTCGTGGGTATTGGATGCAGAAACGGTGTCTGCGTCCATGCGTTCCACAGGAATATCGGAGAAGCGCTCCTGCAATTCCTGCTGAACCTTTTGGGTGCCGGTGCCCACCCGCTTCATCGGGCCGCCGCAGCTGGGGCAGCGCTTGGGGGCAGGCATTGAGTGGCCACAGTAGTGGCACATCAGCCGTTCGTTGGCACTATGGTAAGTAAGTCTTGCGCTGCAGCGGGGGCATTCGGGAGATTCCCGGCACTCCACACACACAAGGGCACGGCTGTTGCCACGGCGGTTTAAGAACAAGATGGCTTGCTTGCCGGCTTGCTCTGTGTCACGGATGGCATTTTGCAGAGCGTTGCTTAAAGAAAGGTCATTGCCCAGCTTCAGCTCCTGCGGCATATCCACAATCTCCACCTCAGGCAGCGGACGGCCACCGAAGCGGTTACGCAGACGGTAAAGCTGATAGATGCCGGACTTGGCATAGTACATACTCTCCACGCTGGGGGTTGCAGAGCCCAGCAGCACCAAGGCTTTTTCCTTGATGCCACGCCACAGAGCCACTTCCCTTGCGTGGTAGCGAGGGGCATTTTCCGATTTGTAGGAATGCTCCTGCTCCTCGTCCAAAATGACAAGACCCAAGCTGGCGCAGGGGGCAAAGACCGCAGAGCGCGTGCCTACTACCAGTTTGGCTTCTCCGGAACGGATGCGCTTCCACTGGTCATAGCGCTCGGTGGCCGGCAGGCTGCTATGCAGCACCGCCACACGGTCGCCAAAATGCGCTGCCATCAGGCCCAAAAGCTGGGGTGTCAGTGCAATTTCGGGGACCAAAAGAATCGCTTGCTTGCCGCTGTCGACACAATCGGCAATGAGCTTAATATACACAGAGGTCTTGCCGGAGCCGGTCACACCGTAAAGCAGAGTCGTTCCCGGGGCATCTGTGTGCATTTGTGTTTTTAAGCCGTCAAAGGCTGCCGCCTGCTCTTCGTTCAGAACAAGAGGGCCATTTAACTTGGCAGGTCGGATTTCTCTGCAGCGCAGCACCTCTTTTTCGGTGAGCGTTGCATAGCCCAGCTCTGCCAGCCGGCGCACAGTGGTCGGCTTTGCGCCGGTAAAATAACAGACCTCTTTCACGGGGGCAGAGCCAATGCTGCACAACAGTTCCAAAACGCTGCGTTGCATAGCCGCGGACTTGGGACGGGTGGCCGCATAGGCCATCGCCTCCTCCGTAGAAACTGCCAAGGTCACAATTTCCTGCTGTTTATCGCCGGTTCGGCGCAGGAAATCACGCTCAGCCGTGATCCACTTGTTTTTCAGCAGGTAAGACACGGCTTTTTCGAATTTTTCCTCGTCGGTCACCGTTTGGCGCAAGATGGTGCCTTGGGCGGTGCCGCCAAGGGACTGAAGCTGCTCCAGCAAAAGCTTTGCATCCGTCTGGCGGATGGTTTTCTCCTGCCAGCTGCAGTCATCGGTCAGGCTATAGGTATCCTTGCTTTGGAACCAAAGACCGGCCGGGAGCATCGTCCGAATGGCATCGTAGAAGGTACAAAAGTAGCGTTCGCGCATAAAGGCCGCCAGGCGGAGCATCGTGCCGGAGAGCATCGGCTCATCGTCCAAAGGACGAAAAACCGGCTTTAAGCCATCCGCCTCCCCTGCTTCCACCGCAAGCACCACACCTTCGGTCTGGCGATTGCTGCGACCAAAGGGAACCATCACCCGCATACCGGGCTGGATTCCCATCCCCTCGGGAACGAAATAAGAATAGGGCTTATCAATGGCAAAATTTGCCGCTGAAACAGCGATTTTGGCAATCATAACGCCCCTCCTTACATCTTTCTTTTGGGATTACTTTTTGTATTCTTCTCTCAGGTCAGCGGTCAGCGCGCCGGCTGCCACTTCACGGATAGCCAGAGTCACGGGCTTTTCTTCCAGCTCTACCTGCTGCTCGTCAGCCTCGATGGCGATCTGTCTTGCACGCTGGGCAACAACATTTACCAGCAAATAACGGCTGCTGATGTTCTTCAGCAAATCTGCTACGGGGGGGTACAACATATCGGTTTCCTCCAATTTCTTATCTCGCCTCACGGGCGATGATTTCTAAAATTTCACGGACACAATCGTCCACTTTATCATTCACTACGACATAGTCATAGTGTTTGCTTTGTTCAACTTCCCAAGCAACGCGCGCCTGTCTGACAGCAATTTGCTCTTCGGATGTATCGCCGCGGCCGCGGAGGCGGTCGGTCAGCACTTCCAAGGACGGTGGCGCAATGAAAATAAGTACTGCGTCTTCCTTCTCCCGGCGGACATTGAATGCACCGTTAGGCTCAATGTCCAAAATCACGCTGCCGGATTCCAGCTTTTCCTCCAGCTGGGCACGGGGTGTGCCGTAGTAGTTGTCCATATGGGCATCGTATTCCAGAAATGCGCGCTGGGCGATCATTTCCTGAAACTTGTCCTTGGTGACAAAGTAATAGCTGACGCCATCTACTTCACCTGCCCGGGGGGCACGGGTGGTTGCGGATACAGAGAAGCTTAAGTCCGGGCGGCTTTCCATCACCTTGCCCAGCACAGTGCTTTTTCCAACACCGGACGCACCGGAGATCACAAACAGTTTACCCTTCGACATTGTCTTTATCCTCCTGCTTGTCCTCCCAACGGGCAGCCAGCACATCGGTAGTGAGCGCTGACAAAATCACGTGGTCTGTATCCATCAGGATCACTGCCTTGGTCTTGCGGCCGTAGGATGCATCAATGAGCATTCCCCTATCCCGGGCCTCCTGCACCACACGCTTGATGGGGGCAGAGTCCGGCTCAACGATGGCCAGTACGCGCCGGGCGGCAATCATACTGCCAAATCCGATTCCAATCAGTTTCATAGCGTCCTCACTCGATGTTCTGGGTCTGTTCCCGAATCTTTTCCAGCTCTGCCTTGATGTCCACCACCACACGGGCCAGATTCACATCTGTGCACTTAGAACCGATGGTGTTGGCTTCCCGGTTCATCTCCTGAAGCAGGAAATCCAGCTTGCGGCCAACTGCGCCGCCGGCGGTGAGCATATCGTTCATCTGCTGCAGGTGGCTGCGCAATCTGACGGTTTCTTCGTCCACTGCCACCTTGTCGGCGAAGATCGCCGCTTCGGTCAGGATACGGCTTTCGTCGATCGCGGTGTTAGCCAGCACTTCCTTCAGCTTATTTTCCAATCGGGTGCGGTAATCGATCACCGTCTGGACGTTGCCCTTTTCCACTTGGGTCACCAGCTCCAGAATGGTATTGCCGCGGCTGCGCAGGTCGCGGTCAAGGGCTTCGCCCTCATTCTGACGCATCTTGTCGTATTCTGCCAACGCTTTTGACAAAACGCCCATCATATCGGCAAGCAGCTGCTCTTCATTCACCTGCGGTTTCTCTAAAGAGAACACTTCAGGCAGGCGGGACACGGTGGAGACGCTGATATCGTCTGCCACCTGAAATTCCTGCACCATCTCACGCATAGCGGTCAAGTAGCTTTCCAAAACCGCTTTGTTCAGGTTGACCTGCACCTCGTCGCCGTTTTCGCTGCGAACGGAGATGAACACATCCACCTTGCCGCGAGAAATAACATTTTTCACAGCCTGCTTGACAGCCTCCTCACCAAAGGTGAGGATTCTGGGCAGGCGCACGGAGCAATCCAGATAACGGTTGTTCACGGATCGCAATTCTACGGTAAATTCCCGACCGTTCACCGTTTCCACGGCGCGGCCGTAACCGGTCATACTTTTAATCAAGGCTTTTTCCTCTTTTCTCTATCACTGGGTAACGGTGGCAGTTATGGGATAAACACCAACCGCGCCAACGCCTGCAAAGGCGCTGCCTACTGTAATCGTACCGTTAATGGTAACGGCGCCGACCTGTGCCTGGGAGCAATCGATTGTTGCAACGATGTCAGAATCCTTCAGCTGCTTGATGAGCTTTTCAGGGCCGCGCATCGTCACGCGCAGCGACTTGGTCACCAGTTGCACCTTCATGCCGGCAGGCGCATTCACAGGGGTGATGGTGGAGACTTTGAATTCCTTCTTTACTAGCTTATTGAATTTGATTTCTACCGTTACCTGATCCACACCCGTCTGGTTGGTGACACCATCCGGCAAGGTAATGGGGAAGGTAAGCACGGAATCCTCAGCAATTTCAGCCAAATTGATCGTGCCCAGATCCAGAGATTCCATTTTCTCAAGCAGCGTGTCGCTACCGGAGACCTGCAGGGTGGTCTGGCTCACATTGATCGTGGTGTTCGAATCGGTTGCGCCGCCACCGTAGACAATGTTCAGGTTCAGAAGGATATCCTTCAGCCGTTCGATCTTAATCAGCAGGTTGACCTTTTCCGTGTTGGTGGATACCTTTTCTGCATCCACAGGATTGCCTGCATCATCACAGAGAACATACTGGTACTCGCCAACCAAGGATTTGGTCTGATTGGTCAGATCTACACGGATCACGGCTTGGGTGATCTTATTCATCACAGGCTCAGGGCCGGAGATCTCAATGCTGGTCTTATCCAGCTGAGGTGCGCTTGCGATAAAGCCCTGAGGCACGGATGTATCGCCGTCTTCAATGACAACGGGAACGATCTTGCTGATCTTGTTCTCCACCTCTACGGTGATGGAGTCGGTACTGCTGCTCTGTACAGAGATCTCATTACCGGACACATTGCCGGGATAAGCAATATCGTAGGTCAGCCTATGGATGCCGGGGCCTTCGATATTGGCCACATTGGTGATAACATTGATGTTTGCTTCGTTCAAGTCGTTCAGCGTGGTGCGGTTGCCCTTCAGAACCAAGGTGACTGTGGGTGTATCGCTGACAACCATAAGGCCGCGCTCTGCCAAAATTTCTTTGTTTTGCAGAACCACGGGAATTTCGTAATATGTTTTTTCAGACTCGGGGCTGACCACCGTAATGACATACAGCCACAAGCCAAATGCGACAACAGCGGACAACAGAATCGAGAGAATTTTATTTTTCATTCGGCTTGCCTCCTTTGTCCTTCTTCTGCAGCTTTTGATAGAGCTTTACTACCAAATTCTCCTGCTCAGGAGCTTCCTCCTGACACAGCTCGTTACGTAACAGACGCTCCAGCGTCTGAGGAGCCAAGTGGCGCTTGAGCATACCGCCAACCGCCACAGAAATTGCGCCGGTTTCCTCGGAAACCACCACAACCACCGAATCGGACACCTCGCTGATGCCAACGGCTGCTCTATGTCTTGTACCAAGGTCCAGGCTCAGGCGGTTGGTTTCGGAAAGGGGCAGAACGCAACCGGCTGCTGCAACCATGCCGTTATGAACGATCATAGCGCCATCGTGCAGGGCGGCCTTGGGGAAGAAGATGTTGCGGATCAGCTGTTCAGAGACCTTACCCTCGATCATGGTGCCGGTCTTGTAGTATTCGTCCAGATGGTCTTCACGGGAGAAAACGATCAGCGCGCCAACGCGCTCCTTGCTCATCTTCTCGCAGGCGCTGACCGTCTGCAGGATCACAGGGATCATCTCCTGCTGGGGTTTTTCTGTGCCTAAGAAGCGGCGGAGCTTTACATTGCTGATCCGGTCAAACATACGGCGCAGCTCCGGCTGGAACAAGACGACCAGTGCCAGCAAACCGACGGTGAACAGCTCTGAGAAAATATAGCTCAGCGCGTGCAGCTTCAGAACGCCGGTAAGCCAGGCCACCACAATGACGACCACGACAACTCTGGCGATCCGGACGATACCGGAGGAGCGAAACAGGGGCAGTAATTTGTAGATCAAATATGCGACGATAACGATGTCCAGATAGTCTGACCATCGCATACCCTGAATTTGTTGCCATACGAATTTTAACGATTCCATAAAAGCCCCTCTTTCTTCGTTTTCTTACTTGTAATGCCATTGATTTTTCATTTTTGGCATACCTACCCTATTATCTTTTTATTATAACGGATTTGGCCGATAATGGCAATAGCTTTTCACAAAAATTTTACGCAATAACCGCCAGTTTTTCCGCCTCCAACAAAAGGTTTCCCGTCTGCCAAGCCGCCGCATCGTGACCGAAGCTGACGCGCACCGTTCCGCTGTCTAAAGTTCCCGCACTTTCGTGGGCAAGCGGCGCACAATGCAGGCCGGCACGCACGGCAATTCCATTGTCCGCAAGGGTCTTTGCGGCCTCCTCGCAGTCCATAGGCGGAACGAACGAAACCGTCCCTCCCTGATGGGGGCCGCGGAACACACGGAAGCCTAATTTCTCAAGTCCGTCTGCCGTATGGTGAGCCTGCTTCTGCTGCTTGGCCAGAATCCGCCTCGGCTCTTGCTGCCGCACATAGGCAATACCGGCGGCTAAACCTGCGATGCCCGGCACATTCAGCGTACCTGCCTCCCCTACATCCGGCAGAAAATCCGGCATTTCCTGACTGGCAGAAAGGCTGCCCGTTCCGCCCTGCAAAAGCGGCTTTGGCAAATCCTTGCAAAGGAGCAAGCCTGTGCCTTGTGGACCGAGGAGTCCCTTATGGCCGGGCATTGCAATAAAGTCCGCCCCCAAAGCCTGCATATCGATGTCCAGCATCCCGGCCGATTGTGCCGCGTCCAGTATAAACGGCACACCGTATTGCCGGCACAGGTATGCCATTTCCTCAACCGGAAGGATATAACCAATCACATTGGAAACATGGGTAAAAACCGCCGCATCCACGCCTCGACGCAACCCGTCTTCAAATTCTTCCAAGGTATTTTCCCAATCGAACAGTTTGCGGCCGGCTACGGTTATTTGGGCCTTTCGGGCATACAAGGGTCTTGTGACCGCGTTATGCTCAAAGCCGGAGATCAGGACTCTTGCGCCCGGTTTTACCAGCGTGTTGATGGCCATATTCAGGCCGTAGGTGCAGTTGCTGGTCATCACCACCTGCTCCGGTGAACAATGAAAGAGCGCCCCGGCCTGCTCCCGGCAGCGCAGCACGGTTTTGGCCGCGGCCATAGCGGCTTTATGACCGCCACGGCCCGGGTTGGCGCAATTTTCCAAGGCGCATCGCATAGCCCGATACACCGATTCCGGCTTGTGAAAAGAGGTTGCGCCGTGATCCAAATAGGTCATAGGCGCAGTTCCTCCGGTGTACCGTTTTCCCGCAGGTTATAGGCCTTTCGGAACTGTATTCCGGCCTGTCGCAACAGCATTGACGCGGTCATCATATCTTCACAGTCCATTTGCAGGCTGTAACCGCAGCCTTTTTCCTCCATCCATTTCGGCGTACGCTGTATGGTACATCCCACTCCCGCTCGACGCAAGACCTCCTCCGCCCGTTGGGCTGGGGTCACAGAGCGGAAGGTTATGATACATTTTCTCATAAACAAACCCTCCCGAACCAATTTATGTCCGAGAGGGTGGTTTTGTGTAGTTTTCTCATTCTTCCAGCAGGCAGACAGCGTGGCAGGCCATACCGCTTCCGTCGCCGGTGAAGCCTAAATGCTCCTCTGTGGTGGCTTTCACATTGACACGCGTCCGATCAATGCCGATGGCCTCAGAAATGTTCTGCTCCATTTGAGAAATGTAGGACTTCAGCTTGGGTGCTTGGGCGATCATCGTCACATCCACATTGCTGACCCGATAGCCTGTGGCGTGTACCTTTTCGGCTACAGCTGCAAGCAATTTCAGAGAGTCTGCGTCCTTATAAGCTGGGTCGGTATCCGGAAAGTGTCTGCCGATGTCGCCAAGTCCGGCTGCGCCCAAAAGGGCATCGGAAACCGCGTGGAGCAAAACATCCGCATCGGAATGACCCAAAAGCCCCTTCTCATAGGGAATGTCCACGCCACCAAGAATCAATTTCCGGCCTTCAGTAAGCCGGTGTACATCATATCCGTGTCCGATCCTCATTGCATTTCCTCCAGCAGGCACGCTGCAATTTTCAAGTCCATAGGAGTGGTTACTTTGATGTTTCGCTCGTCACCTTCCACGATTTTCACCGTCATACCGACGGCTTCCACCGCAGAGCAATCGTCAGTGATGGGAAGACCATCCTTTTCTGCCTTTCCAAGCGCTACCTTCAGCAGGTCGATATCAAAGACCTGCGGTGTTTGAATGGCTTGCAGAGCGCTTCTGTCAGGGGTAGCGCGGACAACGCCGCCTTTTACCACCTTGACGGTGTCTTTTACAGCCACGCCCGGCGCGGCGGCGCTATAGGTATTGGCTGCGCGGACAGTTCGTTCAATAACCTCTTCTGTAACAAGGGGTCTTGCGCCGTCCTGAATGGCCGCAAGGCGCACCTTGGAGGACAGTGCATTTAAGCCGTTTTTGACGGATTCCGGGCGGTCAGCTCCGCCGGCAATAACTGCGGTCACCTTGGAAAAGCCGGTGCACAATTCCATAATTTGGCTGATCAGATCCGGACGGGTCACTACCACGATTTCCCGAATCACATCACTGTTTTGGAATGCCCGTACCGTTTTCACGATCATCGGCTCACCAGAAAGCTCTGCCATCACTTTATCAATACCCTGCATACGGGATGCGCTTCCGGCTGCCACGATCACCGCGCCGCAATACTGCAGAGGCAGGATTTTACGGAGGGTGTTTGTCAGTTTGTTGATCAGCATATTACAACTCCTTAACAAGTCGCTTGAAGTAATCACCTCTGACCATAAAGTTCTTGAACTGATCAAAGGCTGCGGAGGCCGGTGACATCAGTACCACATCGCCGGATTTGGCATCCGCAGCTGCCTGCTTAACCGCGGTGGAAAAGTCACCGCAATCTACGATTTGGGGGCAGCCGGGGGTATACTCCGGCGCGTTTTCCACGGCCGTGCGAATGGCTGCGGCGGTTGCACCGTTTAAGTAAAGTTTCTTCACATGCTTGCAGATGACAGGGCCAAGCACATCATAGGGAATATGCTTATCGTAACCGCCGGCAATCAGCAGCACCTTCTCAGAAAAGCTGTTCAGGCCTGCGATGGTACGGCTGGGAGAGGACGCGATAGAGTCGTTATAGAACTTCACGCCGTCCTTGACGCGCACCAGCTCGATACGATGCTCCACCCCGCCGAATTCCCGTGCTACTTTGTGGATATTTTCATCGGACACAAGGCCCTCGACAGCCAAGATGGCAGCCATATAATTTTCGATATTATGCACGCCGGGAATTGCGATTTCCTCTGTATTCAGAACGGGTTTTCCGTCCCGGCAAATCATATTTCCATTCAGACAAACGCCCTTTTCGGTCTTACCCACACGGGCAAAAAACCGGGTCTTGCCGTTGCCGCTAAAGGCCGCTGTGATGGCATTATCTGCATTCAAAATCAAGGTGTCTTCTGTGCCTTGGAAACGGAAGATATTCTTTTTTGCCTCCACATATTCGTCCATATCCTTGTGGACATCCAAGTGGTTGGGGGCAAGGTTTGTGACCACCGCCACGGAAGGACTGCGGCGCATATCCATCAGTTGGAAGGAGCTGAGTTCCACCACCGCAAAATCGTCCTTTACCATATCGTCCAAAAGGGGCAGCAGGGGCGTGCCGATATTGCCGCCAAGCCATACGGTTTTTCCCTCGGCTTTCAGCATCTCGGAGATGAGAGTGGTAGTGGTTGTCTTGCCGTCAGAGCCGGTCACCGCCAAGGTGGTACAGGGGCAAAGCTCAAAAAACACTTCCATTTCGCTGGTAACGGATGCGCCCTTTTGGCGGAGCATTTCCAGCGCCGGATTGCCCGGGTGCATACCGGGGGTTCTGAACACCAAATCGGCAGTGACATTCTCCAAATATCCGTCGCCGGTCTGCAGGCGGCAGCCAAGCCGCTCCAACTCCAGCACTTCTTCGTCCAATTTCTCATAGGGGGTCTTGTCGCAGCCGATGACAGTACAGCCATAACGCAGCAAAAGGCGCACCAAGGGCCGATTGCTGACGCCCAAGCCCAGCACAGCGATTTGCTTGCCCTGCAAAGATGTAAAATAGGATTCCAAAATGCTTGCCATAGCCATTCCCCTTTTCTTCGTGCTATCTTCTTGGATATAGTATATCCTTTCTTTTGAAAATTTGCAAGATATTTGACAAGCGAGGGTACGGGGTATAAAATATAGAAAACCCCAAGGAGACTGTTTATGACAGAAAATTATCACACCCACACCGTCAGGTGCCGCCACGCCGCCGGCGCGGAGGAAGAATATGTTTTGAAGGCAATTGAGGGCGGACTTCAGGTGCTGGGTTTTTCCGACCACACGCCCTTTCTGTTCCCCGGCGACTACTACTCCACAATGCGTATGTACCCTCACCAACTGGAGGATTATGTGACCACGGTTTTGGCGCTGAAAGAGAAATACAAGGACAAGATCGACATTCGTTTGGGCCTGGAAGTGGAGTACTATCCCGACAGAATGGATGGACTGTTTGAACTGATCAAACCCTACGATATTGAATATTTTATACTGGGTCAGCATTGGTGCGGAAATGAGCAAAACGAACCCTATAACGGCCGCCCCACCGACGACAATTCCCTTTGGGAGCGGTACTGCACCCAGGTGATTGAAGGTATGAAAACCGGACTTTTTACCTATGTTGCCCATCCGGATTTGCTGTATTTTACGGGAAATTCGAACTTTTACAAAAAACACGCCGAACGGCTGTGCCAAGGGTCAAAAGAGTATGACATGCCATTGGAAATTAACCTTTTGGGCATTCGGTCCGGGCGGCACTACCCCCGGGAAGACTTTTGGGAAGTTGCCGGTAAGGTCGGGTGCAAGGTGGTTTTGGGCTGCGATGCCCACTCCCCCGAAGAGGTGGATGACCCTGCGTCGGAAGCAAAAGCGTTGGAACTTGTTAGGAAGTATCATTTGAATCTTTTAGACCACATTCCTCTGCGGCCTTGCAAGTGATTTGACAATCGGGCGCATTTGCAGTACAATAAAATCCGCGACCGGGTCGGACAGCCGCGGCTGGGTTCCGAAAGGACCCAGGTGAGGAAAGTCCGGGCTCCACAGGGCAAGGATAACGGGTAACGCCCGCCGGGGGTGACCCCAGGACAAGTGCAACAGAGATATACCGCCGTAAGGCAAGGGTGAAAAGGTGCGGTAAGAGCGCACCCGGCCCATAGAGATATGGGTTTTACGATGTAAACTCTATCCGGAGCAACACCGTGTGTGGGACAATAGGCTAGCCCGGCCGTCCCCAAGAGGTGGCTTGATTCCGTGAGCAATTGCGGAACTAGATAGATGGCTGTCAAGACAGAACCCGGCTTACAGACCCGGTCGCAACTAAAAAACAAAAGCACTGCCAAATGGCGGTGCTTTCATCTTACAACCTAACCTCCCTTCGATTTTTCGCAGGGAGGTTTTTATTAAATGCTTTTCACGGGGTGCAGCTCAATATATCCTCTCGCACCAATGGGTTCCAGCTGAATACGGGGGTTGGATGTATCCCAGCGATAACCCACGGTTTCCGGGTTGTATTTTTTGATGGCATCCCACATCTGCAGGATTGCTTCTTCAAAATTTTCCTCTGCAAAGGGTTCACCCTGGAACATCATATATTTGCATTTGGGAAGCTCGATGATGTCAAATCCTTCCGGAATTCGGCCGTCAAAATCCATAGCCACTTCCACGCCCTGCACATATTCACTGGTTCCTTCCGCAATATACTGCTCCGGAAGCCACAGGCACACCGGCTCATCGCTGATGGACTTCATGCTACACAGAAGTCCCCACACGTCGCAGCCGACTTCCTCGCAATATTTGAAATATTCCTTCGCGGTCTTTCCCCGTTTGATAACCAGTTTTCTGGCCGGCTTTTCCACGATTTGAACAAATACGCTTTTTACCTCGCTCATTTCCTTACTGTCCTTTCGTTTTGAATATTTTACGCCGTAGGGCTTGAACAGATAAATGGGCATCGGGTTTACGGAGTACTCATAAGGGTTGCAGCCGAACTCCTTATAAAATGCTCGCTGATAGCCGTCCACGCTTTCAAAGCCGGAATCATACGCCACATCGATGATTTTTACCTTTTCGTCCCGTAATCGCAACGCAGAACGGGAAAGTCGCAGCCGTCGGATGTAGACGGCCGGGGTCATGCGAAGCAGACTATGAAAGAGCCTATAAGAATACCAAGGAGAGTACCCGGCGGCATTGGAAAGGTCTGCCATAGAGATATTCTGTTCCAAATTGCTTGCGATATAGTCCTGCATTCTTTGCACGGCTTCAATACGCTCATCCATCTTTGTTCACCACCTTGCCCCTAAATCATAAAACATACAGGTAGTTTTTTCTCGACTTTATTTGCTGAAATATTGTAGCCGCCTCTGTGGAGGCGGCTATAATATCTGTATTTGTTTATTTGGACTGCTCGGGCAGTTGCACCAAGCCGGCCACATCGGACACAGGCAGAGAGAATGCAATACCCTGTGCCTTTTCGCCCATACCCATACGGCTGTAGAGGGTATTGAGCACCTTATCGCGGATAGATTTTTCCACCACCATCAAAAGGATTTCCTTTTCCGGGTGGATGGTGATGCCGAAGAATGCCGCTTCCTTTTCACGAGCCACGCCACGGGCGTTCAGGATCGTGCCGCCGCGGACACCCTGCTGACGAGCCAAATCCATAGCCTCCTCAGCGAAGCCCGCATTTACAATTGCAAAAATCACTTCGTGATTGTCTGTTTTCATCCTAAACCCTCCCTTTTCTGACGGTGGTTACTCAAAAACTGGTACATATTTACACCGATCACGCTGGACATCGGCACTGCAAAAGCAACGCCTTTTCCCTTGCGGATTGTCTCAAATTTTTCTGTCAGGCAGTTCATAACCGGGTCGACCATATCCTCCCGGACCACGCTGAAGATCACGGCCTTATGGGGGTTAAGACCCAGCATATCCACCAGCTCCGTATTGGCTGTGCCTTTTCCGGGGATCACCATCTGGCAGTTGATCTCAAACTGGCTGAGCACATCCAAGTAAAACTCTGCCTTGGGGCGATCTACAATGGTAAATAGCAATTTCAGTTTTTTGATGGCCGATTCGTTGATTGAATTTTCCATATAGACGCCCCCTTTACATAAAGTTGATGATCTGCTGATCGTCTGCATCCAAGATCCGCTTCATAGCCAGTTTATGCTGGATGCGGTTATGGATAATGGCGCGGAAGCCTAAGAACTGAATGGTGATCAGCGGCGCCATCGCAACCATTGCCACAACGCCGAAGGCATCCCGCAGAACAGCACCTTCACCGTGCAGACCAATGCAAGCGCCGAT
The DNA here is from genome assembly GCA_045614325.1 of Faecousia sp. Lineage (GTDB taxonomy): Bacteria > Bacillota > Clostridia > Oscillospirales > Oscillospiraceae > Faecousia. The sequence continues at coordinate 31,852 of JAZLCU010000026.1, forward strand.
GGCAAAGGGCAGGATAAAGCCGGAGGTCATGGGGCCGCTGGCCACACCGCCGGAGTCAAAGGCAATTGCCGTATACACAGGCGGCACAAACAAAGATAGCGCAAGGGAAATAAAATAGCCGGGGACAATGTAGTAGGCAAGTGAAAAGTCGAAGATGATTCGCACCAGCGACAGGGCGATGGCGCCACCCACACCGATGCACAGGCCTGTGAGCATCGCTTTTTTGGTGATATAGCCGCCGGTGACTTCCTCCACCTGTTGGTTCAATACATGGATTGCAGGCTCTGCCAAAACCACCAAAATGCCCATCACAAGGCCAAGACCCACGATCAAGGCGCGGTTCATTCCGGCCAGCGCAACGCCCAGCTTATAGCCGATGGGCATAAAGCCCACATTGACACCGGTCAAAAACAACACAAGACCAACAAAGGTCAGGATAACGCCCATACCGATACGGACTAGCTGTCGCTTGGGCAGCTTTAAGAAGATGATCTGGCACACAAAGAAGAACAAAACGATCATTCCCAGCGCCAAGCCAACCTCCTTACAGGTATGGATGGCGGTGTGCAAAAATGCGCCCAAAACATCGTTATCAACCGCAAAATTCGGCACGGTATATGTAAGCTCCGAACGGGAGAAGGCACCCAGCAGCAGAACCGCCAGAATAGGACCTACGGAACATAGGGCCACCATGCCGAAGCTGTTCTGCTGGGAATGGCGGTCGCCCAAAACGCCGGAAATACCCACGCACAGAGCCATAATAAACGGCACGGTGATAGGACCGGTGGTCACACCGCCGGAGTCAAAAGCCATCGGCATCAGAGCCAGATTGCCATTTGCAGACATCAGCAGCGCCACGGCGAACATCAGCATATAAAACAGCATCAGGATCATAGCCAGCCGACGCTGAAATACGATACGCAAAATAGATACGATCAGGAAAAGGCCTACGCCCACACCCACCGTAACGACCAGCGCCGTGCCATTCATCACGGACGCCACCTGCTTTGCCAGCACCTGCAGATCCGGCTCTGCAATGGTGATCAAAAGACCCATTACAAAGCACACGATCAAAAGCAAGCTCAGCTTCTTTTGCCGGGAAAGGCCAGCGCCCACATGGGTTCCCATAGGGATCATCGCAAGATCCGCGCCCATATTAAACAGGCCGATGCCAACGATCAACAGCACCGCACCTACGGTAAAACTGATTAATTCCGCCTGCGAAAACGAAAACCACGGCAGCAACGAAACCAAGTATACAATTATGGTAATCGGCAGAGCCGAACGAAGGGCTTCCCAAATTTTATCACGAAGCTGTATCACGAAAGTATCACCTCACATACGCTGTTATTATACCATAAGGCAGTGAAAAATCCAACCCAAAACTTTACATTTCTCTTAATAAAGTATGTCCTTATTATAAAAATATTGCCATCTGCCCGGGAATATGGTATGATGACAAAAACAAAAAGGAGGCGACAGAATATGATCAAAAAAGCAATCTTTTTTGACTTAGACGGCACGCTCACCGATTCCGGTGAGGGTATCATCAACTGCGCAAGCTTGGCCTTGGAGCACTTCGGCATCCCCGTTCCTTCCAGAGAGGAAATGGGCGTTTTCGTCGGCCCTCCCTTGGATAAGACCTTTATTCAGTTCGGTGTACCGGAGGACAGAGTGCAGGAGGCTATCGATGTTTTCCGCAGCCGCTACCTTGTCACCGGCAAATGGGAAAACGCTCCCTACCCCGGCATCCACGATTTGCTTGACACCTTGAAACAGCAAGGTCATCGGCTGTTTGTTGCCACCTCCAAACCGGAAGTTACCGCGCTGGAAGTGCTTGCCAAATTTGAGTTGACCGATTATTTTGAAATGATTTGCGGCGCTACCTTGGACGGCACACGGGTACACAAGGCCGATGTGATCACCTATTTGCTGGATAAAATCGGCTCGATGCAGGACATCGTTATGGTAGGTGACACGGAATTTGATGTGATCGGCGCAGCCTCCCACGGCATTCCCACCATCGGTGTTTCCTGGGGCTACGGCAAGGTCGAGGCTATGGTGGAAGCCGGCGCGATCGCCATCGCCCACACGATGGATGAGCTGCTTGCCATTATCAATCAATAAAAAAAGCGAACCGAGCAACTCGGTTCGCTTTTTTGTTTCAGAACATATTGATGATCCACAGCAGCACGGGCAGCGCCAAGGACAGCACGCTGATCAGCCACGGATACAGGATCTTTTTTGAGCAGGCCATCAGCAGCAGGCAGATCACCGTTACCGTCAGCGGGCCCAAAACCGCAATGATCCGATCCACCATCCACTGATACTCGCCGGTGGCCAAAATGTTGATTCCCACAGACGGGGGCAGCATTGCCGCGTTTCGGATCGCAAGGCAGACCGCGCAGACAAAAACAGGGATCGCCAAAATCAAGCTGCGCAGCTGATAGGAGAATTTGCCGGTCATTTTCAGCACGGACCAAATATCCTTCAGCACCTGCTTAAAGCTTTTTTTCGTTTCTTTTTCCATAAGCCACCTCCGGGCAGAACATTTCTTTGCATACTATTTTACCACGAACCCCTTGCAAGCGCAAGGGGGCTTTTCATTCGGGTCGGCATATCTGTTTTCCAAAAAGCATATATCTTTACTACCGCCAAACGGCATTTTTATAGTCCCGTTTATTGGACTGTTTTAAATTTATACTGTTGGTGTAAGAAAGATATTAACTAGGAGGTAACCAAAATGAAAACTGCTACTTGCAAACCGAACAACCGCTTTGCCACGCACCCTGCCTACCCGAACGCCGCCACGCGCAATGAGATCCTGCACAAGGTTTTGGATCTGCTGCTGGTGGCTGCCAGCGGCATGGGCATCGCCGCAATGCTTTTGTACCTCACGATCGCGTGATCACTTTTTATTGTCCCGGTAAAGGGCGGCAAGGCCCTTGATGATCAGATCCTTGTCATAGATCATAGGTGTTTTGCACAGGGGCGCGATGAATTTTGCGATGCCGCCGGTGATGATCACCGTGGTTTTATAACCCAATTCCGCTTCCATTCGCTCCACCATTCCGTCCAGCATACAGGCTGCGCCGATCATAATGCCGGAACGCATGGCATCCACGGTATTTCTGCCAATGGCGCGCTTAGGCTGATCCAGCTGCAGGCCGGGCAGCAGCGCGGTTTTTTCGGTCAGCGCGTCCATAGATAGCTTCACGCCGGGAATGATACAGCCACCGATATGGGCGCCGTTTTGATCCAAAACCGCCATTGTAGTGGCTGTTCCCATATCAATCACGATCAGAGGCGGCTTATGCTCACGCAGGGCAGCCACATCCGCCACCACTAAGTCCGCGCCGGTCTGCGCAGGATTCTCCAGGCGGATATCCAGTCCCGTTTTGATGCCGGGGCCTACTACCAGCGCGTTTTTGCCGGTGAGCTTTTTGATGGCTGTCTGGAAGGAGTTCAGCACCTGAGGCACAACGGATGCAATAATGCAGCCCTCGATGTCCTCAGCGGAAATTTTATATACATCCAGAAGAATTTTCAAGTCGACGCAATATTGGTCTGAGGTTTTGGTGGCCTCGGTGCGAAGTCTTGCCTCGAAAACGATTTGATCGTCCTTCACGCCACCCAGCACGATATTTGAGTTGCCGATATCAACGGTTAAGATCATTGTAAGTCCTCCAATTCGGTTTGGGATATCAGGTAACAGGCCGTTACACTTTGGCCGTCTGTTTCCACTATGCCGGCTGAGCCGCCTGCGTGGCCTGCGCTGCCGGGATTTAAGACCCAGATGCCGTCCGCCTCTTGGTGGCAATCTGCCACATGGGTATGGCCGTACAGCACCACCTTGGCATCGTAGCGACGGGCTTCGCTGAGCAGACCGCCGATGCCGGATTTTACCTGCTGCTGGTGGCCGTGGGTCATAAAGGTCATCACGCCACCCAAATTATAACACAGCATTGTCCTTGCGTGAATGGGTGCGCGGTACTTGTCACAATTGCCGGCTACTTGGTGCAGCCGAATGTGGGGGAACAATTCTGCCAGCGCTTCTGCGTCGTCGTAGTAATCACCCAAATGCACTACAGCATCGGGCTTGAGCACCTCCACGCACTTGCGCATAAAACGCAGGCTTGCGTGAGAATCGGACAAAACAAGCACCTTCATCGTTCACCACTCACTTCCTTTGTGCATATAGTATCTGTAGGTATATTATAACAGGCTTTTGGACAGGAGGCAATCATCATGCAGAAAAAATCTCAGGATTTTTCAATGGAGGACATTATGCGCGTGGCCCGAAGCCCTGTCGGGCAGCAGCTGCTGGCTATGCTGCAGCAAAGCGATAACAGCAAGCTGGAGCAGGCCGCGGCGCAGGCAAAGACCGGCAATTACGCTGAGGCCGGTGAGGTTTTGCGGTCGATGCTCTCCTCGTCGCAGGCACAAGCCCTATTGAAGGAATTGGGGGATAAATAATGGAAGATATGGAATCCAAATTGGGTGCCATTTTAAGCAATCCGCAGATGATGCAGCAAATTATGTCCATTGCACAGAATTTTCAGTCAGACCCGGAGCCGGCTCCGGCAAAAAATGAGCCTATGCCGGAAATCGATATGCATATGGTACAAAAGCTTACCTCACTGATTGGCAAGACCGGTATCGATCCCCATCAAAAGGCGTTGCTCCACGCGCTGAATCCGTACCTGAACACCGGGCGGATCCAAAAGCTGGAAAAGGCTATGCGAGCCGCGAAGCTGGCCAGTATGGCCACGGTGGTATTTGGCAATTTAGGCAGGTGATTCCGTGTATAATCGCTATATTCCCCAGCAAGACGGCACCCATAAGCGCAACCGGGTGGAGGAACCGCCCCAACCTGCTCCGAACCCCCAGCCGGTGGCATCAGAAGCGTCATATTCCTATGGAAATCCGGAACATCGGCCGCCACCGGCCATGAACATCGGCGGGTTTTTAAAAAATCTGATCCCCCGGGATTTCGACACCGGCGACCTGATCGTTGTGCTGCTTCTTCTGCTGATGGCCGGCGACAAGCCGGAGGACAAAAACACCGCGCTGCTGACGCTGGCGCTGTATTGCTTTTTATGATGCTCCTATATGCAAAAAGACGATTGCACACGCAATCGTCTTTTTATTTCAGGCGTACTTCTCCGCAAATTCGATGATGGGGGTGGGGTCTTCCAGACCGTGGGGGTGGTGAGCGCAGCCGGGTTTTCCGATGGTGATGATGGTGCCGCCGTTTTCCCGGTAGTATTTCTCCAGCAAGGCACCGTTTTCCTCGTAAGGAACCACATCGTCAGCATCGCCGTAGACCAATATGATGGGGATATTGTTCTGAAGAAGTAGGTGCATTTTGTCAATGGGGTGGTTTCTGTAGGAAAGCAGCTGGGACACATCCATCTTCGTCACGCTGATGAACTCGGGCAGCAGCACTTTCCGCACGATATCCCCTGCCTTGCCCAAGCCAGCCGGACAGGACAACAGGTTCATCACCGGCGCGTCCAAATAAAGAGCGGAGATCATATCCGGGTGCTTGGCTGCCAGCTCCACGGCGATCATACCGCCGCAGCTCATACCTACAGGGAAGCACTTTTCGCAAAGGCCGTAGGTTTCCTGCAGGTGCTTTGCAAAACGCTTTTTGATATCTAAATCCTCGGCAAAGTCCCAGCGGGATTTATTGCACAGGAAGGCAAGGTGCCAGCCTCGCGCCAGCATTTGCAATTCAAAGCCCTGAAACGCCTCGAAATATTCTGTTTTTAAGAGCCAGTTTTTCTTCTCATTGGGTTCGTTGGGAAAAACAAGAATTGCCGATTTTCCTTCAAAAGTAAAGTCAATGCGCTTATAGCCTTTCCAGATGGACTCCGTCATAAAAACGCCGCCTTTCGTGTCTGTTTTCTGCTATTTTACTGTAAAGAGGTTCGAAAATCAATGTATAAATGTCGGTTTTCCTTCTCAAACGGAAGCAAAAAAGACCAACCGGGCAGGCTGGTCTTCTGTTTTTATGTAGGTGTCAGCTTATTCTGCTTGCTGGAGCACATAGGAAACTGCGCTTAAAACCTCGATCTTATCCAAGCTGCCACGGCAGTGCATTTTGCTCTCGCCGTCCTTGATCTCGCAAAGGGCATAAACGCCTTCCCGTCTCTCAACCAAGAAGTAGCGGACCGTGCCTGCAACGATGTCACAGGCAAAAACATACCGCACGGTACACATATTTTCGTCGTCGTTCTCCGGCAGCGTTACATAGAGAAACACCATGCTGTCATCGCCTTGTGCCATCATAGAAGACACGGTGAATTCATCGGCGGCAAACACGGGAACATCGTCATCGCTAATGCCCATTTCCTTCGCCACAGTCATCACATATACGTTCAATAAGTGGGCGAGAAATTCGTCGCCGTTTTTATTGATCTGATTGACAAACGCCATCATATCCTCACCCTCGAGATGATGGGGAATCAACTCGTGATCGAAAGAAAAACGAATGTCGGCAATTATTTTCTTATCCATACGATAACTCCTTTTCCTGCACAGCATCCTTCGTTATGCATCGAGATAATTTCAAGAATCGTCGTTTCTTGTGCTTTTATTGTAACATTTGCGGATTTATCTGTCAAATCATTTGAGATTTTGCTCATTGTTTAAGAGGAGGACGGATTCGCTTTTGAAGCGGAAAAGCCACGGTGTTTCGACGCCCATACTTTAATAAAACAGCCAGCCAAAATCCCCACACCTTGCGATGTGGGGATTTTCCTCAATTAGTCAACAAATATCCGTTCTGCAGTTCGAATTAGTCTGTAACTTCGTAATCAATTTCAACATGCTTTGTTTCCCATTTTTGGTAGTTGATGGGCCACCACAAAGTAAATACACCAATGGTAATAATTCCTAGGAAAGTCCACAGGATATACTTGCCGAAAAGCTGGGCTCCAGTTCCTGTAAATTTCAATCTGTAGCCGTTAACAACAGTACTTGCATAAATCCAGCGCTTCTTAAAGCAATACATTGCCGGATAAGCAAAGCCCAGGGTGATTGCCGAAACCAATGCTGTCAGCAAATTGATGCCAATAAGTGCAATCAACTTGCCGTCGAAATAAGAAGGCTTCTTCTTAATTTCATCAATTGTCTTGACGCAGATCGCTTGATTTTCCATAATATTTCTCCTCAGTTTAATTTCCTGACATAATGCAGGATATGTTAATTGTATAACACCTCTGATGGCTTGTCAATCTTCTGCCCAATAATCTCTGGTGGCAGCAACACCCCACCGGGGTGTTGCACTGCTATGGGTTCGAATCCTACTCCCCTAAACCACAAAAAAGACACACCAAACGGTGTGTCTTCTTTGTGGCTGTTACGAACTATTATGATGCCGAAATATAATTAAAAAACTTATAAATAATTTTTGATTAACGCTATAATTACAATAAATATGACACCACAAATAACAAAAGCGATTTTCCCACCAATTCCATTTCCAACTTTTTCGGGTTCAGTAAAACCTTCGATTTCTTTCATTTCCTTGACAGTAACGTGCTTTTTGCAATTTGGACATTCAAATTCTTTCCAAATAAATTTTATATTACCTATCAACCAAGTTTTATTTGGAGCAATTCCTAAACCAAAATCAAATTCTTTTGCTTCAGGCGCTTTCCAATTAACAACTTTTGAAACTTTGACGGTTTCAAGTTTTGTTTTACAATCGGGACAAAAATGTTCTTCTTTTAAATATTTCACATCGTCATTGAAATATTTTACACCATGTATCATATACTCACCGCCTTTGTGATAATTATAGCATAAAATGATAAATCAAACAAGATGTATTGTCATTTCGATGGTCTTTATCAAAAATCACCAACGCAAAACAAAAACACCACCCTATTGGGTGGCGTTTTTGTTTGGTGGAGGAGGACGGATTCGATTTGCATTTTGCCTTTGGTAAAATTAAGGTACCCACCAGTGTTTGCACTAGTCGCAGCAACACCCCACCGGGGTGTTGCACTGCTATGGGTTCGAATCCTACTCCCCTAAACCACAAAAAAGACACACCATTTGGTGTGTCTTTTTTGTGGTGGGGGAGGACGGATTCGAACCATCGAAGCGATACGCAGCAGATTTACAGTCTGTCCCCTTTGGCCACTCGGGAACTCCCCCATATTCAATTCTCTACCGTCTGCTTGGAGCCGGTAGACGGACTCGAACCCCCGACCTGCTGATTACAAATCAGCTGCTCTACCAACTGAGCTATACCGGCAAAAAAGTTATTGATTTTCAAGGGGTTTTTGAATCGCACGCGCTGATTTTTGCCGCCTTAACCTACTTATTCGGTTACTTATGGTTTGCGCTCTTGACAGTTGGGAATTATAGCAGAAGGGGCTTATTTTGTCAATACCTTTTTACAAATATTCTAAAAATTTTTAGTCTAACCCATAAAAGCCGCGCATTTCATCCAAGCGCTCTTCCTTTATGTTTTCCAGCTCTTCTTCTTTTGGTTTATATATATCTTTCCAGTTGTTTCTTATGCTAGCGTCTAGCATTTCTTTTTCTACTCTTATATTACCCTTAGAAAGGCGCTTAGCGCGCGCTACAAGGCGTTCTAAGCCCTTTTCGCTTAGTGGTGATTTAATACTTTCTCTAATTTGTATATACTCTTTGTACAGCTCTATCAGTTCCAAATCTTTAGTGCTTAATAAATATAGTAATTTATTAAATAAGTTATTTAATGGATTAGTATTTAATAGTTGCGTGTTTTCCGCTATGGGTTTTTCCTCATTCGCATTAGCCAATATAGGTTTTTCCGCTATTGGTTTTTCCCGTTGCGGTTGCTCATAAATATTATAGTTTATTCCGCTAAATTGCCCCTTTTCGTTTACTTCCCTTTCCCTTGTTAAATATCCAAATTTTTCTAACTCTGCTAATGCGCTCATTACGCTGTCTTTACCATCTTTGGATAGGGTAACAAGCCCACTAACGCTGTAGTTCCAATCATCGGGCAAGCTTAACATTAACGATAAAAGCCCTTTTGCTTTAAGGCTCATTTTCTTTTCCCTAAAGTGGTGATTACTCATTACTGTAAAATTCTTGGTTTTATGTACTCTAACAATACCCATTATTTTAACAACTCCCTTTTATTCAACAATACCACAGCACCGGCGGAAAATCCACTTGCGGTTTAACTGTTATTGGAATTGTAGTTAACTCTAGTAAGCAAAAATAAAAAGGGGTAGGTGTTACCCTACCCCATAAAAGTTTATTCTGTGTTTTGCTCGTTTTTCTTTTGTGCTTGTGTGCCAAAATAGAACGCTATAACTGTAGTAAATACTGCCATAAACAGTTCCGGCGCGATTGCACCACTCAGCGCCAATACACAAAATACAATGGTTAGCAATATAGTTACTATTGTTTTTACCTTTAATAGGTTTGCTAAATTCTTTAGAAACATAGTATAACCCCCTATTATTGCTTAATCTGTAAAGTTTCTTTAATATCTTTTACATCGTTTTTAATTTCGCCTAGTGTAATTTCGTATTGCGCGATAATTCCCGCAAACTTCGTGTTGATTTGGCGATTTTCCTTTATCTCTGCCATTAGCGTTTCTTCTCTGCGTACCGATTGCTTATAGATAATCCATATAAAAACACCTAGCGCAATGGCTACCGCGATTGGAAAGCCAACAGTAGTAATAATTTCTACAAATGCTGCAACTTCCATTAGTTCGCCCCCTTACTTCCATCTACCTATAGCGTGTGCGTAAATAGTGCAACTGGCTTGATTTGATATATTTTGGTTACTAGCCACATAGAAATTAAATCTATCCCAATAGTTTCCTATTTTTCCGCATAAATCAATACCACTACTTACATAGCAAGAATAAGTAACTACTGGGCGTTCTACAAAAGTAAATGGAAAATATAATGTACCATAACTAACATAAAACGAGCCTACAAGTCCGCTATAATAAAGTGCGGCGCCAGTATTTACCCAGCATTCTGCAATACCGCTATTCCATTTTCTATAATACCAACCACCACTTGTTCCTTGCTCCACTATAAAGTCTGCCATTGGTGTGCCATTAAATGATACCGGCACATTAAAATTAAAGTCAGTATTACTCCAATCAAACACCGGCACAGCCCTTAGCGTGTTAGATTCGACGCTAAGCGCTATAATACTATCTGCTATATCTACATATACAATATAGGATTTTTTATAATCTACGCTTTCGGCAAGGTTTATTTCTACCTCATAGGCGCTTAAAGTTATTGCACTATCGGGTACGCTCATTATATCCTGCTCTATTAGGTTTCCGTCCTCGTCTTCCACCCTATAGAACAAACTAATAGTATTATTCTTAGCACCAAAAGAGCCTTTATAACAGTAGCCACTTACAGTAAATCCTATATCTGCTTTCGTGCCGTCAGTATCGTTTAGTTTAATCTTAGCATTTACATTACAAGTAAGCGGTACATAGTGAATAATAGGCACAGTAACATCCTGGGTAACTGTATTGCCTCTATTGTCTGTAGCGCTAAAAGTAAATACATTACTTGTAGCGTTAGTAAAGTTAACTACTGCACCCGTTTTTGTAACGCCGCCGCAGGTTACGCTTTGGCTAACGATTGTAGCGCCCTTGCGCCCCTCTGCGCCCCCTTGGCAATCCATACTGTTATAGTACTTAATCATTGTTTTGTCGTTTCCAGTAAGTTTTGTGGCGCTGTTAGATATGTCTAATACGCTTGGATTTAATACTGGCTCACCGAAAAGAATACTAAAGTTTTTCTTAGTTGTACTATATAAAGTATTGCCGCCAATTACAGTTTTTAGGTAAAAAGTTACTTCCATACTATTACTACCAACTACAGCAGCGCGCATTTTATTGCGCTCCGCCTCGGTTAGCGGAAATTCATATGTAGCGTTTTTCGTTCTTGGTACATCTCTATATGCAATATCTGCGCCACCCGTCCAAGAAATACACGCTTGCAAACTTGTTACCGCGCTTTCCGCTGGATTTGTATAAATAATATATGGGTTGTCCTCGTCCGTAAAATGCGAGGCGGTTGTAATCTGTGCAGCTCTTGGTATAGCATCAAGCGTAATTGTGCCGCTGCAGCTTGTGCTTGTGACAGAAGACGGTGGGATAGCACCGGCACAAGAAATAGTAATAGTTTTTGTACCATCTACATTATGATATACCCTTGTGGTAGCAGTTAACGCTACTGTATTCGAATTATAAGATACTTCGATGTATTTACTTCCAGTAGAGGTTGTACCATTGATTGTAATACTTCCACTAAAAGTACCGCTAGTAGTATATCCGCTATTGGTGCGCGAATAAGTTAAAGTTGCTGTTACATCTGAGTAGTTGCCGCTAACCGATTGGGTAGCGCTCCAAGTTATTTTAGGTTGTACTGCGCTATTGCTAGTAGTACCCGTAAAACTTCCACTTAATGCCATTTATTACCCCCCAATCCAAAAGCAAGCAGTTCGCGTTCCGTCCATATCCTCAAATCGGCTATTGTTGCCGATAATTAAATAGGTTGTTGCGTGTAAGTCTACCGCCTTTACGCCTTTATTGCTTGCCGTAAGCATTTCTTTATTATCTTTATATACGCTCATACCATCTTCCGTGATTTGCGTTTTCATTTCGCTGTCACTATTAGTAACTGTTAAGCCGGTATCATCAAAAGTAAATCCCGTGTTAGTTTGTACTTTTGCTACGCCGTTGCTTATTTCTTTTTGTATTTCTAATGTAACTTGCTCCGTGGTTATTTGTGCTTTTACGCCCTCTGTAAGTGTAGCAAGTTCGCCATTAATGTTTCCTAACGCCTCTGTAGTAATTTCTTCGATTTTCTGTACAGATGCGTTAATGCTGTTCGTGTTGATTTGTAGCGCCGCAATATCCTTTTTATTAAGTTCGTTTTCGTTAACTACAAGCTCAATCTGTTTATTAACCTTATCCACCTTTGCGAAAGTCTGCGTTAGCGCCTCTCCGATTGTAGCAGGGTTAGTGTGCGTTTCGTTACTTTTGGCAAACTGCCAACTTGATTTCTGCGAATATCCGCCGGTATAAGTAATAGTATCATTTAGCAAGTAAGTTTCTATTGTACTACCATCTTTGGCGGTTAGTGCTATCTTATCGCCTAATTCTACTAAGTAATTACCGCGCCAGTTGCAGTTATAAGGTGTAATACTTAGCCCACCTACTGCGGCTAGTGCATCTTGCACAAGTGCGCCCACATCATCGCGCAAAGCCCAAAGTGCGTTATCTCTAATATACTGGGTTTCACCATCGCCGTTTTTAGCCTCTACATTATCACCCAACTCTGTAGCGCTTACGATTGCTGCAAGCCGCTTTGCGCTTTCGCTAGTAAGGGTAAAGTATTTACTTTTGTCGATTGCGTACGCAGGCGCGCCCGTTGCATCTAGGCGCTTAAATACAAGTTGGTTATTGTAGTTAATATAGTAAATGGTTTGCGTTACTTCTGCTATATCGTTTAATACTTCTCTAATGGTTTCAGTACCACTAAAGTTTGCGCGAGCCGCAAAAGATGCGCTCCAATCGTACATATCAGTTAGCAACACTCCAAAAGCGCCAATAGCATCTGCACAAGCCGCCGCCAGTTCTTCTAGTGTGTATTCTCCTAGCCCCAGTTCCTCATAAGTGTGCGCCGCTGCCTTTTCTATTACATCAAAAGCAGTTATAGTAAGGCTGTTTGTGTTTTCATCTCTTTTAATATCTGTAACATAAAATACAGGCATAGTAGAGGAATTATTAAAAGCAATACCAAGGGCATCGTTTTGGTTAATATATATGGCGCGCTCTTTGTCTAGCAGTTTAATAGTTGCCTTTTGGCTAATGCCATAACCGAAAAATTTGTTTTCGCCTACTCTATCAATAAGTATGCTTTGCAGCTTATCGTGCGCCGTAAAGGCTAAGGTAGAGCCAATTACTTCTACCTTAGCCGTAATAGTTCTTGTAGGGGTGTTAAAAATCTCACTATTTCCATTAATCATTTTTTAGCCCCCTTACAGTTCAATAAAATTTAGGCTCATTGGTTTATAAATTGTGCCATTTGGGTTAATGGTGTAGTACTCAGGCTCAGGCGTTCCAGTATAAGCGCTAATGGTGCTTAGTTCGCCGGTAGTAGGGTTTAGGTATGTAGCGCTTACTACATACCCACTAACCTCATTTAAAATACTTTGCATTTCGTCTGCGGTTGTGTGTCTAAATGTAATATAAAGTTTTACCTTTTTATTAACTATATCTATAACAGTATCTCCAGCCGCGTTTCTGCCGCTATTATCGCTTACTAAGGTTTCGTAGCCCACCTTTAAACCACTAACCATTGCGGAAAAGTCCGTGTTGTTAATTTTAAAATACATAGGCTATTACCCCCTTAAATCAATCTTAATTGTAATTGTCCCGTTTGCTGTGTTATGCCGTTAATGCTATTAATATTAGCCCAGCCCAGTTCTTTTTCATCTAGCATTAATACAATCTTGCTTGGTGTGTTCATTCGTGCGGCTAACTTGTCTACAAAGGTATCTATCCATTGGGTATTGTTTTCTAATGGTATAACAGCCTCAGCGCCAGCCTCACCAATGTTAACTAGTGTGCTTTGGGTTACAATGCCGCCTTTGGCTAAGCGTGGTATTTGCACCGGCTGACTAGGTAACGAAAAACCCCAATCTTTGCCGAACAAGTCACCAATTGCGCCGGCTACCTTGCCTACAGTATCTACAATTGCTTTTACAGCCTTGTATACACCGCCTACCAAACTATTAACACCATCGATAATTAAGTTAATAATACCCTTGATAGTTCCCCAAAGTGCTTGCCACCAACCGCCGGCAATGTCTTTTATACCTTGCCACGCCTTATTCCAATCGCCGGTAAAAACACCCGTAATAAAGGCAACAATACCCTTAATTATCTTAATAATACCTTGGAATAAGTTAGAAATAGAATTAAGCAAAGTGCGTAAAACTGCCAAAATATTGTCAATTACTTGTTTTACAACTGGGTAGATTTTCGCTAAAATCCAGTCTACTATAGGCTTTAGTATCTTGTTCCAAAGAATAGTAATATTGTTAGAAATGTCTAATACAGCATCTACCAGGTTATCCCACAGCGGTTTTAGTGATTCATTCCAAACTTGATTAACCCACTTTAAAAGCGTATCAATTAAAGGCTTTAGGAATTTGTTATAAAAGTTTTCCAGCGTATCTCGCATACCTTGGAAAGCAGTACTTAGGTTTTCTTTTAGCTCGCCGCCTGTCTTGTTCCAAGCCTTACTTACGCTCTCTAAACTATCGTTATTAATGGTTTGGAAAGTATCTAAACTAGGTTTAATTACATTTTCTACAACATCTTTAAAAATGCCGCCTAACCACTCAAAGTCTTTTCCTAGTTCCTCAATACCAAAAGCGGTAACATCACCTAATATAGGTAATATGTTCTCGCTCCAACTGTTTGTAAAGTTTGGTATAAACTCTTGTCCTAAGTAAGTTAGTATACTTCCAAAGCCTTGTTTAAAGCCCTCTAAGCCCTCTTGGAAATTAGGCAAGGATTCTTTAACTGCTCCGGCAATCTTTAAGCCAAATTCTTTAAAGCCGTTAATAGTAGGCGCGAACAAGGTTTTAATACCATTTAATGCGCTCTTTATCTTAGCAATAAATTTATCTATTGATTTACTAGTATTGTCTAAAGCATCTGTAACGCCGCTAGTATCAATGGCTACACCGCCGCTAGGCAATGCGCCTAAGCTGCTGCCGGTAGCCGCACCACTTGTAGCGCTTTCGCTTTCACTATTGGGATTACTCAAAATATTTAATTCATCAAATCCTGCCGTTACTTTTTTAAGTTTCTCTGCTTGCTTGGTTGCATCTGTTAAGCCGCTACCTAATGCACTTGCACCCGTAGCCGCTTTACCTAATCCAGTAGAAACAGTACCAACGCTAGCCGCTGCATCTGTAATAGCATCTACTTTAGCGCTCTTGCCACCAAGAGCTGCGAAAAATTTACTTACCCAAGCAAACGCCCTACTAACTGCATTAATTAGCCATTCTAGCGCCTTTGCTACTACTTCTATAGCAGGTGCAAGCGCTGTTAATAGTGTATTAGAAAGGTTGGCTAGTGCAGTAATTAAAGGCGTTACTGTTTTACCTAATTTCGCTGTGGTAGCATCTAGGCGAGCTTGCGCCTCATTCTGCGCGATAATATCAGCGTTGTTCTTTTCGTAAAGTAAAGCCGCATCGCTATATAGTCCGTTTAAGGTGTTGCGTATCATTGCTTGCCGTTCGCTTTCGCTATTGGCTGTTGCTAATTGTGCATTAAACGCATCTTCACTAACACCTGCCCAGTTAAGTGCATCGGCTAAAGTACCCGTTACAGCGCCCACCTTGGCTGTTTCGTTTGCCGCCTCTGTTAGTCCCTCTATAGGTAAAGATTCGCCAAAAGTCGCGTATACGCCTTGCAGCGCTGTTGTCCATTCGGCTAGCTCTTTTTCGTTTGTTGTCAGCTTGGCTAAGTGTGCGCCTGCCTCTGTAGCCTTACCGCTATCACCTAAAAACCTATAAAGATTTTTATAACTTTCTGCGGCTTGTTCGGTACTACTGCCGGCAGAAAGGAAAGCGGCATTTAAGCGAGCTTGTTCTTCTCTAAATTGTTTAGTGTTGTTGCCTAGTGCTACAAGGGCAGCGCCAACTGCGGCTATCGTGCCTACTGCAACACCGGCGGCAACTCCAACGGCTTTAAAGGCTTTACCAAGGCTTTTGCCACTTTTGCCGCCCTCTTTGCCTAAGCCGTCTACTTCTTTCTTTACATCTTGTATATTCTTTTTAGCGCTGTCTGTAATCGCGCTAATTATAATTTTTAGTTCTTCATTCATTGTTTAGATTTGCCGCCCCCTACCTTTTTAATTTCTCATTGTGTAAGTTAGCAAACTGTTTAAAACGCGCCACCGCTAATTCTGTGGCTAGTTCTTCTTGTTTTCGTTTATTTTCTTTTGCTTGCTCTTCAAACAAACTGCTATAAACTTCTTCTAGTTTTGGCATTTCTACCTCTTGAGAGAATAAACTAGCAATATTTCTACCTATTAGCCCTGCTAGTATGTAGTTATGCGCCGCTATTTCTTGCGCCCGTTGCTTTTCGCGCCGTTGCCAACTCTTTGTATAGCGGTTTAATTCGGCTATAGTCATTTCCCAAAAGTCAACTTCTCTTATGCCGCAATCTAAGGCAATATCTAAATAACTATAAAGAAATTCTTCGAAAGTGCGGAAAGGCTCTTGCGCCTCTCCCTCAGTTAGTTTTTTTCGGTGTCAACCTCTTTAGGGATTAGTCCGCTTTCTTTATAAATATCTAAGATAATATAAATAAACTCGTCTATAGTGTGTCCGTCTTCAATGTAAGCATCGAAAATATCGTAGGCATCATTTATACTTACGCCGTGGTTATACTGCTGCAATGCTGCGTGTAATACAGTAACCATTGCTGTTACGCTTGGCAGCATTTCCCCTTGTACATCAAAGATAGATAGGGGATTAGCGCCCAATGCCTTTTCTAGTGCTACTACATTGCGCGTATTCAAACGCAGTTTATATGTAGTGTTGTTTACTTCAAAATTCACAAACATTTTGTAATACCTCTTTTTCTAAAAATTTGTGGGGTAAAGGGCAAGAGGTTTAACCCTCTACCCCACCCCATATATGGGTTAATTAGGCTTTAGCGCCCCATACCATTTCGGTATTAGGCTTAATGCCCAAAGTGTAAGTTAAAGCAGCGTTTACGCCAACGCCATCCAGCTTTACAGAACAAGTGCCACCGAAAGTGCAAGTAACGCCATCCGGCAACTCTACTTTCCATTCGCTCTGCTCACCGGCAGCGCTGTTCAGCTCTTGGAATTGTGCAGCCTCATATAGGAATTTAAAAGCAAGGCTATCGCCATAGTTTTTAATACCATCTGTGTAGGTGTGCGCTGCATCTGCCAAAGTAGTAATTTCGATAGCCTCAGTATCGCCGCCCAGTTCGGGAATTTCCATAAGGTTAGTTAATTCTACTTCGCCTTTGTATAATTTAATGTCCTTTGAAATAGTAGCCATAATAAGTAGCCCCCTTAATAGTTTTCTAAGGCTAACGCCTCATAAGTCATAATTTTCTGTATCATTGCGCTGTTGGTATCGTACAATTCGTTACTGCTAGTACGCTTAAAACCAATAGCGCGCAAAGCGTTATCTACTTGTACTGCGTATTTCATAATATCGGCTATATTGTTAGCCCATACTTTAACAGTAAAACTAATAACGCTATAGCCTCTTGTATTGCCAGTAGTAGAAACATAATTGTTTCGCTCTTGGTAACTGATACAAGGGGTTTTAGTTTTGCTTGTTAGCGCTAGTTCATAATGAGTAGGCAATACTGTATTAAGCGCGCTAACCACTTCTTTATTATAATCAATCATTGCCCTTTATACCCTCTCTAAGTATCTGTAGTATCTGCTCTCTATTCTCATCGATTGCAGGGCGCATATAGGGGTGTGGGTGCATACCACAAGTAGCAACAAACTCGCCCGTTTTTATATCTTTATATATCCACGGCACATCTTTTCTTCCGCCCATTGGGTGTACGCTAAAAATGCCCGTTCCGTATTCTATGTACGGCGCATACTCTAGGTTAGTAAATACAATACCTTGTAGGTTTTCTACTTTACTCTGTATGCTATTTCTTAATTCGCCGCTTACCTTTGGTGCTTTCTGCTTTGCCGCCCTTTCCACAAGCAAACAAGCCTTGGTAAGCGCTTTATTTACTGTTTCTTCGCTTACCAAACTATCTAGGCTTTCTAATATTTCGTCTAATCCCTCAAATTTAATTTCACTCATATTTTGCTAAAAACACTTGTTTTAATCTGCCAGTAGGGTTTACATACAAAACCTTTAGTTTGCTTTCTCCAAACTGTATTAAGTATGTATCATCTACATTTGCGTTTGTTAATCCTATATAGTTAGCGCCAGTATAGTTAATATTACCTTGTACGGATTGACTAGTAACATAAATAGCCATTTTGATAGTACCTTGTGCTTGTTTGCTTAATTGTGGTTGTCCGTATGCGTCATTGCCTTGGTATAGAAAATAGTCATAGTTACGCATATCGTTATTAATCACCGCTTACACCACCTTGATTTTGCGCTTTCGGTTTAATACCTCTACAATATCTGCAGGTAAGCCATCGGTATAGGTTTCGCTAACGCCGCTAAAGTTCTGCGCGCTTATACCCTCTGTTCCCATTCTGTTTAGCTTAATAATAGTAATTCTTTCTGCCATTAATTCTAAAACGCTATCCGCGCTGCGGTTGCAGTATTCCTCTACCTCAGCTAATGCCATTCGATAACAAAGGTTAATTTGCGCGTCTGTATAGTTTGCGGCGGCATCACCTAATAAAAGCTTAATTTCTTCTATCATTGTTTAGCCCCCTATTCTTTAAGGCTAAAGGGGTAGTAGTTACCCCTTATTAACCAATAGTAATAGCGCAAACTTTGGTAGCATCGGTAAGTGCGACAATACCAAACTTACGCACCCAGTACATATTGTGGCGCTTGTCTGCATCGCGCTGGTACTCGGTTTCGGTGTCTTTCTTAATAAAGACAGTAACAGCCTCTTTAGTTGCTAAATAAGCCTTACCGGCAGGGATAGCCTTGGAAACGATAACGGGAACACCGCAAACAGAGCCGATATAACCAGTACGCACAAAGCCCTCGCTGTACTTCAGATTATCGGCAAGAGCCTTGCGGATTTCTGCCTGCTCAGCAGGAGAAACAAGCATAAATAAGTTGCTCTCATCTTCCAAGTTCAGCTTGGCAATAGCATCTACAACAGTATCAAAGCCCCAAGCGTCATCGGTATGCTTAATAGTAGCCTTTTCATATTCTGCAACAGCCAAAGCGGTAAAGGTGTTTACCATAGAATCGGCGCTGTGCTGCAAGCCGGTATCAACTACCATAGCGTCTTGCATTTCCTGCTCATCATAGAAAGCAAACTTGCCTTGGTAAGTCTTAACTTCATATTCTGCCGGTACAAAGCTTACCTCGATTTCGGTGCTGTTACCGGCGCCCATTGCCAATTCTTCTACATTGCCGGTAGAGGTATAGGTGTTAATCACCTTTTTCATACCTGCGCCCTCTGCTAAAGAGGTGTCAACAGTAAGATAGTTGTTTAAGTTAACCTTAGTAGTTAAAATATCGTTAATCTTGTTAGAAAGAATAACATTCTCGTATACTTTATGTGCCATAATAAATAGCCCCCTTATTAGTTATAAAGATTGTTGTATAGTTCGGGATTGGTACGCTTTAACTGCGCCAGTTCCGCTACACTCATTTTTTTAGCGCTCTCTTTTGTAATCTCTGCGCTGTTGCCGCCGTTGCCTCTTGGCGCATTACCGGCAAGGCGCTTTTCCACCTCTGCCTTTACTGCGGCTTTAAAAAGTCTGTCCAGTTTGTCAATGTTTGCTTGGCTTGCCTCAATATCATCTG
This sequence comes from Faecousia sp., assembly GCA_045614325.1. Taxonomy (GTDB): domain Bacteria; phylum Bacillota; class Clostridia; order Oscillospirales; family Oscillospiraceae; genus Faecousia. The sequence goes on from JAZLCU010000026.1 coordinate 51,391, forward strand.
TAATTGCTACAATATCGGCAAATTCGGCGCTTAGTCCTCTAGTAGAAAGTACTGTCTTTAATTCGCTCTTGTTCTTGTCAATGTTCATCTGTGCAACTAACTGTTCTAGTTCTGCGATTCTGTCAGCCTGTTCTGCCTTTACTCTTTCTTCGCCGTCAAGTTTAGACAAACTAATTTCTTTTTCGTGTTTCTTTTGCTGCGTTTTTAACGCTTGTGTTACGCGCTTATCGGTTTCGCTTTGGATAAGTGCTAATACTTCTTCTTGGGTATAAGTCTTTTGCTCTTGGGTTTCTGTAGTTTCTACAGTTTCTACGCTAGCGTTTTCTACATTTTCCATTGTTAAAACTCCTTTAAGTTGCGGCATTATGTAAACCGCCCCTTTTAAATAAAATTTAGTTGTTTCTTTAACGCCTAACCCCTATACAAAAGGCAATATAATTTTTTACTCAATTACCGGCAGCAAAGAGCATCTACAATTAGGATGTGCTGGGATTGGTAACTTTTCGCCCACTCGGTAAACCTTTCTATGCAGTTTGCCGCAAATCTCGCAGCGCCGCTCGTCTTTGTCTGCCCATACTTCTACAAAATTTACCCCACTATCTAAATATCTATCCTGGGCTGCTTTAATTTGTATATGCGCCATTTCAGTTCTAACTAACATATCAGCCCTGCTATAACTCACATTAAAAGAATCCATAAGCATTCCCTTTAGAAAGTCGGGGTTTTTACCAGTAAGTAAACAATCTAGTAAATTATCATTTAGGGATTGGTGCAAACGCTCTGTATTTTCCCATATGCGTTCGCTCCAGCTCTTACCATCAGCGCACCAAATGGTATTTATCATACTTTCGATTGCTTTAGTATCTAGTTGGGTATAGTGTGCCTCACCTTGTACCGCCAAACTATCATATATTTGTTGGTACTGCATAACGAAAGCCCTATTTAAAATACCGGCTTGTGCCTTTCCCAGTTTCTCTAGTTCTTTCGCTACATCGGCTTGCATTTTCCAGTAGGTATCTAGTTTATATAAATCTGCCGGCGTTGGCTCTCTGCCCTCTGCTATACTTAAAAGTACTCTATTATAAGTTTCTCTAAATTGCCCAATAATTTTATATTGTGCTTTGTTATAATACATTGCTACTCTATCTTCTATATGCTCTATGCTCTTTTTGGTTAGTTCCGCTTGTGTTGCGGCTTGCCGTTCTTCCCAATAGCCCATATTAGTTTACCTCTTGCGCCTCTGTTTCTTCGGTATCAGTACCAAAAGCACCAAAGCCGTATAAACTCATATTGGCTGCTTTTTGCTCTTGTAGCGCCTCTAACTCTGCGTTAACATCATCAATAAATGGCAGTTGCGCCAGTAGGGTAGCATCACTTACAGAGCCTTTTAGCGCGTTAACCATATTGATAAGTGCCGTTTCGTCTTCGGGAATATTGCGCTTAAAGTCTATGGTAATATCTCTAAATACTTCTTCTCCATATTTCAAAGTAGCAACACCGCAAATAATCTCTACTCTGCGTTGTAGTGCTTTCTTCATAACTGCCTCAATCTTACCTGCGCGCGTTTCCATACCAGTTAAGCGGTATCTAATAGCAATACCACTTGATACGCCGCCCACAAAAGTTTCTGCGCTAAAGTCGGGGCATTGCGCGATTCTATATATACTATCGTGTAGCCGCTTAATAATGTTTTCTACTTGCGTATCATTAGCGCTCTTGGTTAAGTAGTACATTTTAGCGCCGGTAGGAACACTAGCAGCTCTGTTTGCGCGCATAGCCGCAATATCGTCCGCATCTGCGTCTACGCCCTCTAGTACTAAATAGGCATCACAGAAAGCGCTAAAATCATCAATTTCTGCGCTTACCAATTCGTTTACTGCATCTTGTAAGCTCATAATGCAATCAAAAATACTTTTTTCGTCTTGCAGTACCATAATATTGGCTGGGCATTGATTGAAAAAGTGCGGCTCTTCTCCTACAAAAGAAAGCGCGCCATTTAGCCCAAGCATTGTATAGTGCTTAATATCATAGTCGCTATATACATCTACATTGTATTTGTCGGTATCGCTCCATTCGTCTGCCTTGTACATACGCACAAAGTACATTAAATCACCGGCTAGGCTATCATCATAAACGCCAAAGCAGGTATTAGGGCTAATCAACTTAAAGCGCGTTTGTCCATCATTATCAAAGTACATTAGTTCCGCAGCTACTCCATAAATTAGGGCATCTAGCAATAAGTCGGCGTCTTGTGCTTGGTAATCGTTATAGCGCAGTATCTGCATAATTTCCTCAATATCGTTTTTGCTGCTGTAGCTAATGTAACTTGGCGTTGCCAGGTAGCCGGTGTAAGAATCACAAATGTTCTTACAGTAGTTAATTACCGATTTATTACAAGGCTTGCTTTCATCTGCATATGCTTTCTGTAAAATCTGCTGCTTTCCATCGTAATAGTTTTTATATCGTTGTAACTTAGGCTTTACATTTAGGTTAAATCTACTAATCATCTTTTGTAATAATTCTGTAGTTAATGTTGTATTTCTGTTTAAATAAAACATCTATTGTAACCCCCTTAAAATAAGTTTTTATCTAGGGCTTTTAACTTTGTTCCTACGCATTGTAAACTGTAGCGTAAAGCATCTATATAGTGGTTAAAATCGTCTATAGGTTTGTTAATATAAAGCCCCGTGTTTTTGTCTTTTTGGTAGGTGTAATTTTCAAACTCCGTTATAATTCCAGTACAGTTAGGGTGAATAATAATTTGGTAGTTTTGCAGCTTTTGTATGCCGTGCATTATACTATCCGCTCCCTTAGTGCAAGGTTTAATCTTTTGTATGCCCTCTGCCTTAATTTCTGCAATACTCTTAGGTTCTGCACAATCTGCCACTATTACGGATTTACTAAGCCCCATACTCTTTATAATGTTTGCTAAGTCTTTATTGGTTTTACCAGTAGAGCCGTACTCTTTAAATACATATATGCGCCCTTGCTCTTCACATAGTAGCGCCGCCGTTATCGCGCTTAAATCGTGGATATAACCGAAATCCAAGCCTACCATTAACTGCCCTTGCTTTTCTTCGTGGTTAAAATCTTCTACTTTCCAGTTTTGGAATATAAGCCCCTCTGCATCTACACCCCATTCGCCATCGCAGAATACGCGCGCTTTCTGTGGGTTTCTTGTGTATAACTCCTCTAGTTCTGCTATATATTCAGCATTTAAAAAATGATTGTCCTTATATGTGCTGTGGGTAAATATATAGTTGCTAGGTGGGTTTACCTCGCAAAAATCGTATAGCCAATGGTTTTTACTAATAGGGTTAAATGCCATTAGTATTTGTTGGTTGGGTGTATCACCGCGCAAACGCAGGTTAAGTTGCTCTACTATTGGCTTGGGTACTTCAAAAACTTCCTCTATGAATATGCAGCCAATATTATTTAAAGAAAGTAGTTTAGTTTCTTCGTCCAATCCAATAAATATAATTTCACTACCATTTGGAAAGCGTATATTAAAGTCGGTTTCGCGTATCTTTACGAATTGTGTTAACTGCCATTTGGCTAGTATGTCTTTAAATAGGCTAAAACAAGTGTTTCTAAGCGTTGCGCCGGTGCGCCTACATACTAGAATCTTAATTTTTTCTCTACAAGCACGAATGATAAGTTTTTGCGTTATAAAATAACTTTTTGCGCTACCTGCGCTACCCATATAAATTTCCCATCTGTGGGAATAGTCCAATAGCAAAGGGAAGAATTTAGGCACAAATAAATTTTTGTTTAAATTTAGTTGTATTTGTGCCATTACTCACTCACCCCCACTGTTCCGCCATTGCCAGCGCAACACCCTCAAAAGTTTTAGAGCGCTCTTTCTGTCTGGTTTTGCCGCTACCCTCGTTATACCAACGGCTCATAGTTCTTGTACTGCCGTCTTTAGCGGTATAGCTATATATATCAGGCGCAACAATATTAGTTGGGGTTAAGGGCTGCACACCTTTTAACCATAAGCAAGTAGCTTTTCTTGCGTTATGCCCATATTCGTATGGTTGGATAATTTGTGTGGGTTTCACCGGCAAGCCATACTCTTTGCATAAGTCCGGAAACCATTTTTTTATGTAATCCCCACTCATAATGCCTATGGGGTTTTCTATAACTATTTTGTCGCAATCAGCTTTTAAGAATTGAGCAAAAAACCTTACACCCTCTTCTTGCCGTCCGTCTGCTCTCTTTTTCTCAAAATGTCTTGCTCCACTAACTGCTAAATGGGTACAAGGTGGGAACGCTATAATCATATCCCATTTGCCCTCTTGCCGGTGGTGTACACCATCGCAAGTAGTAAACTCACAATTACCATTTAATAGCGGTAATACATCTTGTTTAATATGCCACTCAGGATAGCCCCCACTACAATCTTCAATATCGCAGCTAAAAGCAATATGCCCCTTATCTCTAAACGCTTTGCACACTCTTTGGCTTTCTTCACAAGCCACTAAAACATACATCTACATTTCTTCACCCCTTTAGTAGCGCGCCCCAAGTCTTAGCGCCTACAATGCCATCTTGTTCTAACCCTCTAGCCTTTTGAAATGCAATAACCGCATTATAGGTTGCTTGTCCAAAAGAGCCGTCTACGCCATAAGTGCGCCCATTGTTCTGCATCTTATAACCAAGAGCCAATAACAAACGCTGTAGGGTTTCTACCTGCGCGCCCTTGCTATTCTTTCTAAGTGTATCTAGTTCAATCATTACCTTTTTTACCTCTGCTTTCTGCGGCTGCGGCGTTGCTACTGCGTCAAGTTTAAGCGCGCCAAAGCCTCTAATATAGCGCCCATTAACCGCGATTGTGCGGCGCGCTACACTCTCTTTTATATTTCCCTCAATAACAGTAATAACGCCGTTTTCTACCTTTTCTACAATGCCAATATGTTCGGGGCTGCCTAAGTTATCACCCTTGCCGCTGTCTTGCCAATCATAAATAATCAAGTCCGCAGGCTGCGGTATATAGCCATCGTTCTCTATCCAAGTGCCATTTGCTTTTAGTAACTCAATCATTTTAATGCAGCTACACTCTACTGGCATAATGCCCACAGCACCACAAGCAACGGCAACTGCGCTTGTAAAGGTAGCGCACCATTCATCTGTATTATATTTAACCTTGTAGCCTCTTGGTAAAGGCTTTAGCGTATTGTAAGTATCAATAATTACTTTATAACTTCCGTCTTTTTCGTTGCGCCCTAACCATTGCTGCGCTTGTTTTACAATATCGTTTCTCGTTACCATTACTTATTCTCCAATCTCTATAACAATATCTGTTCTTAAATCTGCCTCTATCTTTTGCGCCGGTGCATATCCAAGGGAATCAAGTATATATTTATTGGCTTGAAAGCAGCCCTCGTTAGCCAGTTCTATCATTTTCTTTTGCGCGAGGCTTTCCGCGTTTTTCCATTGCTCGGCTAATCTTTTCTTTAATTCCTCTTGAAATTCCGGCATCTTACGCCACTTGCCAACAGTTTTATTATTAAGGTTTAGTAACTCTGCTAGTTTTGTGTCGGGCATCATTGGATTGGCTAGCATTGTTTCTAATAGTTCTATCTGTTTGGGTTTTAAAGCCATTACTACACCCCCTCACACTTATGTGAATTTTGCCTATATATGATTTGCTTTTTTCGTCCAAAAGCCTATAAAAAAGGGGAAACAAGCCTAATTTGCTTGTTTCCCTTTGCCCTATATGTTATTTGTTAGTATTATACCAAAATATTTTTCTAAACGCAAATTTTCAATGTTTACTTTGATAACAATTTACCAATAGCGCAAACAATGCAAAAGCCAACTAATCCTAGTACAATTCCTGCCGCGATTGTAAAAACCATTATATTGCCCCCTTTTAATAATCCAGTAGCGCAACTAAGCCGCCAAGCCGTTTAATCTCTTTTAACGGGAATAAGTAAACGCAACTAATATTGTCATTGTGTTTTATCTCTTTATACTAATATTTTTTATAGTGTTCGCGCATTACCTTAAAGTCTATAACAACTATCTTGCGCGCTGCCTCACTAACAATACAATAATACTAATAGTTACTATACATATTGCCCTTAGTATAATTGCCTTTATCAAACCAATAATTTTCTTCTTCGCATAACACATTGCCGGTTTCGTGTATGCGGCTATCGCCTTTTACTTCTAGCATATACTCTGTGCCATCTGCCGCTATTGCTTTTATATCGCCTTTATGGTAATATTCTTCTTGGTTGCTAACATCGATATAACTATGTTCTGCGTCAAGGTGCTGGAAAACTTCTAGCGCCTTTTGCTCTATCTTTTTAGCAGCGCTTAAATCATTCCAAAAGTCATAACTCATAGTAACCACTCCTGCAGCTCTGCGCCATCCATCATACCGGCTTGTGCCTCTAACTCCAGTAGCAGTAAATCAGCCTCTAATGCTTTTACTACTTTTTTCTTTGTTTCCAGCGCATCTATATAAATTGTGCCGCGAATAAGTGCCTACTCCATAGGTGTATAAATTTCTTTTTCCATTGTAATTTCTCCTTTTGTTTTTATTTGTTGGGTTTCCCCTACATCTATAAGTGAAAATTGCGAAAGTACACTTAACAAAATTTGTCCCACAATTTCGAAAAATTTTTAAACTTTTCTAAACTTCTCTATTCTGCGTTAAAAAGTAGGTTGTGGGGCTGTGTGCGCCATCGTAAGCGTCTTTTATATTTTTTGGTATACTTACCGCCCCTATTTTTTCTCCTCTTGTGGGGACGCTGTGAGCCTGAGAGCCAAAAGCCAAAGAAAAAAGAGGCAGTTAGCCTCTTTCTTCGTAACTTTCTTGCAGGTATTGCAGCAACGCAGCTCGCTCTGCATCTGTAATTGCTTTTATTTCGTGCGCTAAGTCCATCATACCCAAGATATAATTATAACTGGCTTGGTTGCGTATCGCCTTAAAAATTGCGGCGGCAGCGTCCATTGTGCGCCGGCGCTTGGGAAAAAGTATTAGCATTTACGCCCCCTCTTTCTTTTGCGCTCCGGCTCTGCCTTATCCCAGGTTGCCATCTGTTCAAACGCTCCAATAGCGTAATTGGTTTGCTCAACTATTAAAGCGCTATCGCAGTTAATAATTACGCGCCCAGTAAATCCGTCTTTTGTAAGTAGAAAAGTAACATTGTAACCGTCTATGCTTTCTTCTTCATACGAAATTCCGCGCGCCTCAAACATTTTGCAAGCTGTTTCGTATGCTGCCATTTGGCTTGTGTATTCTACCATAAATACTTCCCCCTTTTCTACTCGCCTTATATCACAATTTCCAGTATTTGTCAAGCCCTTTTCTTGTGTTATACTAGTCTTACTAATTCGCCGCTAATCCAAAAGCAATTAGGCTTTCCTGTAGCCACTCTATTGGCGCAAGCGGTTAGCCCATACTTTTTAATCGCCTCTTTAGCGGTTAGTATTTGCGCGCTTTCCCCCTCTATCTCTATTTGCTCTAAGATTGCAACTGCGCCGCGCGCTGTTGCGGAATTACTGCCGCAAGGCAGTAATTCCAAATCTGTATTATCTATTGTATTATCTAATGTAGTATTTGTATTATTTCTTATTTCTTTTGGTAATAACGCGTTATTACTTTTGGGCATAACGGCGTTATTACTTTTTGGTATAACCGCGTTATTACTTTTGGGCATAACGCTATCTTTTTCGTCATTACCTTTTGGTATAACGGCGCTTTCCATAAATAAATAACTATTGCTTTCGCCTTGTTGCACCAAGTAGCCCTTTTCTATTAGTTCTTCTATAGCGTTGTTATACTGCTTAATCTTAATACCAAAGTTAGCCTCTATTTCTTTACTGCTTAGCGCAAATTCATATCCGTGTTGGTTTTTCGCAAAGTATACCCAAAGTTTAAAAGCGCCAGCCGCCAGTTCCTAAGCGGCTTTTTCCATTGCTGTTATATTGATTGTTGCGTAAATGTTTTGCTTGTTGCAAACTTCCTTGTTTACCTTTACTACCTTTTGGTTAGGTACTGTTTTATAATTTGCCATATCTTGTTACCCCCTATTATTGGTGTTTTCTTCTTTGGGTTAGTTGTCTAACCGCTATATGCAAGTCCAAGTTATCTTCAAATACATATGTTATAAACTATGGGAAATTCGGGTTAATGCCGGTGCGAATCAATCTAAAGCCCTATTCCCTCAGCTTTAGCGCTAACCACTTAGTATAAATTGTGTACTCTTTTTCGTTTGCCATTTTAGTTACCTCACTTTTTAAAGTATTCTTTTAGTGCTTGGCGCATAAGCTCACTAACTGTAATACCCTACGCCGCGCAATATTCTTTTACTTGCTGCTCTTGGCTTGCAGTAAGTCTAAATTTAATTTGCTTTTCTTTGCTTTCTTGCATCTTAATCCCTCGTTTTCTTGTCCCCCAAATTTTCTTATAAATATTGTGGGGGCTAGTGTTTGCTAACCCCCTATAAGAAAAAAGGAGAAAATATAATGTTCAATGGCTATGCTCTGTTCACCACTATTTATAAGTAGGAATACTGCCCTACCCCTACAATAAATTAGAAAATTCCAGCTTATCAATTTTCCTCTTTTGCCCAAAGTTCGGTGCAGCCTAACCATTTTTATCTAAGTTTTTTTCACTCTAGCGCGCTCCAACCCTTGACAACTCCCAATTACTGCATATAATGTACAGTAGCACATACCCAAATTTTAACAATAAGAGAGGAATTTATTATGGCTAACAAGTATTTCACAGTTAAAACCGATGCCAAGAGCGGCAAGCAGATTGTCACTATTGACGCTAGCGTTATTCCCACTCAGGCAGAAAAGGATGTAGCACAGATGTATGTTGCTACCGGCGCTACTGTGCGTTTCAAGAGCGAGGCTCGCGCAACTATCGCTAGACAGCGCGCTAAGAAAAACGGCTTTGGTGCTAAAAAGGGCTAATATTAACTTATGGATTTTAAGAATTTACAGTACGAAAAGGTAAAGTTCCCTTTAACCGATAAGGAATTAGCCGAATTTTACAAGACATTAAACAAGATTGATTTTGGCTACTTCGAACAGTGCCTAGATGCCTCTTGTATCTATGAAGAGGATTTGGAGAAAATCGCACTTGTTAAGCGTATGTTGGAGCAGTTTAACGATGTTATCCGCCTCCGCCTTATGTGGCTCGAAGATAGTTGCGATGTTGTTTTGCCTTGTGATGAGGATTCTATGGATAAAATCCTAGATAAATATTATAATCTCTAAGCCTCTAGCAAGCCCTATAAGCCGTTTTAGGCTTACCGGCTATCCCATTACCCTAAAAAGAATAAAACCCCTCTAGCGTGAAAGAAAAAGCCGCTAGAGGGGGTTTTATTTTGCTAATCATAACCTATAAGCATATATAGTGCGGTATACACTCTTTACCATTCACTAACTATATTTTACCAAAAATTTTTCGCTTTTTCAAATTTGCGCGCTTTAAACCCCCTGCTATTACTAGCAAGGGGTTTTGTTTTAGTAGTCTGTTCTTTTTACTGTAAGTGTGCGCTTTTGCTTACGCTTGATATTATCGAGGGGGTTAAATCTGTCGAAATCTTCCTTTAAGTCTTCGCTAAACAGTTTTATGTATCTACGCGTCATATCAAGGGTAGCGTGTCCCAGTATGCGCTGTAGCCGTGCTATATCGCCGTTGTTTCTAATCCAAGCCTTAGCAAAGTTGTGGCGCAGTCCGTGTATGTTTGTACGCTCTACTTCGCGTTCCTTGCAGTACTTACTAAAAGATAATCTTAGCGCATTTGTGGTTAACTGCTCTTCGCCTACATTACAGAACAGCCAAGCGTCTGCACCTGCGTTTCTGCGCCATACTCTAATATACTCTTTAATAGCGGTTTCTAGGCTACTGGAAAGTGGGATTACTTGTGCTTTCTTGTTCTTAGTATGTCCCAATACAATTTCCTTATTCTTAAAATCAATGTCACCAAGTTTTACATTGCAAATTGTGCTTGCTCTATTGCCCGTACCAAGCACCCAGTTTACAATGTAGTATGAGCGCCAAGTAGTAAAACTGTCTTGTTTACGGGGCTTTTCCAAGAGCATTTCTAGCTCCTCATCATCAAACAATTTAATTTGCTCTTCTTGCGCCTCTATTTCGTGAATCTTAAACACCGGCATATACTCGCGCAGCTCGTCCATACACCAATAGAAAAAGGCTCTACAATCGCGCAAGTAGTGATTTATAGAGGTTGCCTTTACGCCGTCCAGTTTTAGTGTGTTCGCCCATTCATAGAACATAGACGGCTCTACCTTATCTATTGTGTCTGTTGGCTCTAGTTCGTGAAATGCCATAAAGAAAGTGTAGGATTGGTTATAGTTGCGTAGGGTTGCTTGGGATTTGTTGCGTCCCTCTTTCTCTGCCATAAACTCTTCGAAAGCCTCTCCAATGGTTATTGCATCTGCTTCGGCGCTTCTTTTGATTGTTCTTTTAACTCTCATAGTTTTTTCCTTTCTTTTTGTTTGTACCGAAAAAAGAGGGATAAGTTGGGAAAATCAGCGTTTCCATATGCGAAACACTTATTAACCCCTTGATACTAAAAAAATCAGCGCTTTTAACTTTTCTTTCAAAATGTGAATTTACATTGGAAATACTGGGTTTTAACGCTGATTTTTTAGGTTTTTTTGCTAGCGCTGATTACAAATCAGCTGCTCTACCAACTGAGCTATACCGGCGGCTCAAACAGAACATGCTTATTATAGCCATGCGCACCTCTTTTGTCAAGCCTTTTTTCTACGCAATTTTAACATTTTAGTGTCCTTTGCAAAAATCGCAAAATATTCTCCCTCGACTACCTGCGGCTGTTGTTTTTTGTGGGCAAATGTGGTACACTAACCACAATCTTGTTACTTTTCGGAGGCATTTTCCGTGAAAATCGCATCTATCATTCAAAAACTGGCTCGCAGGCTGTCTGTTTGGGTCTACCCCATTGGCTTTGCAACCATTTATGCAGCCTTTTTCCTGATCGAGCTGGTGGGCTTTTTGCTTTTGAAGCCGCAAGGTCTTACCGCCCTCGCCTTTGGCGCCCTTTGGTCGCTGCTGCTTACCTGCTTCATTTTCTGTCTTCCGCGGCTGGCTGCCAGAATCACCTTCGGCTTGCTTTATTTTCTGATGCTGCTTTGGACCTTGGCGCAGGTCGGCTATTATCTTTATTTTGGTAAGATGATGTGGCTTTCCACCATTGGGTACGCCGGCGAAGGCGCGGTCTTTCTGGGCGATGTGCTTGGCGGCTTCCCCTTGCTGTGGTGGCTGGCGCTGATTTTTTTGCTGGGCTTTGGCGTTGCGATCGTTTGCTTTTTTCCCCGTACGCCAAAGAGTATTTTATGGCGGATCCCCTGTGTCTTGGGCATCGCCATTTCCATCCTTTCCATTTCTATATTGCCGGAATACATTTTCCAGAGGGACAAGGACATATGGGGAACCAAGTCTGAATATGCCCAATCGTCCTCCTATCGGGCAGCCTACACCACTATGTTTGACACCAAGCGAGTCTACGATATGACCGGCATTTATCAGTTGGTTATGCGGGACATTTGGGTCAACGAGCTTTATCCTCACACCCCGGCCTATCAAAAGGCTCTGAAGCAACAAACCGCGACCATCAACGAGTATTTTGATCAGCGTGGTGAGGCCGCTGACAATGATATGACCGGCTTATTTGCCGGCAAGAATGTGATCTTGGTGCTGATGGAATCCATTGACGATTGGATGGTCACAGAGCAGGACACGCCCACCATTTCAAAGCTGATGAGTGAGGGCATCAACTTCACCAACTTCTACACCCCCGGTTACGGCACCGCCCGGACATTAAATTCTGAGTTTTGCATGAACACCGGCATTTATCTGCCCACCACCGGCCGCTATGTGTTCGACTATGTGACCAACGACTTTAATCAGTCCATCGCCTCACAGATGACTACAAACGGCTACAGCAGCTATGTGTTCCACTACAACGATCCGGATTTTTATAGCCGTGGCGTATTTGAGCCGGCAATGGGCTATGCGGATTATGTGTGCTACGCAGATTACAAGAACGAAAAGAACGCCCTTTACAGCGACACCCTGCTTTTCGATCTGCCTGAGGTGAAGGATCTCTTCTTCCGGGAGGGGCAAACCTTTAACACCATCATCACCCGCTCCGCTCACCTGAGCTACAAGTACAACGAGGTCCTCAGCCACTACGCGCTGAAGCAATACCCCGGGTACAAGGGACTTTACGGCAGCGAGGAAGAGGATTGCGCCCGGGTAAAAGCCAAGCTGGTAGACGATATGTTCGCCCGGCTTCTGCAGGAGCTGGAGGCTGCAGGTGAGTTAGAAAACACTGTGATCATTGCGATGACCGACCATTACACCTACGGCTACAAAAACATGGAGGAGTTATATGCCCACTCCGGCGTGGAGGAGGAAATGCTACTGGAAAAGACTCCCTGCTTTATTTGGTCAGCAAACGGTCCGCAGCTGGAGGTCACCAAGACGCTGAACACCTCCGATTTTCTACCCACGGTGCTGAATCTTATGGGTATCGATTCTCCCTACAATTACTTGGGGCAGGATGCATTTGACCCTAACTACAAGGGCTACGCGCTCTTCCCTGACGGCAGCTGGATCTGCAACGGCGTTGCTTATCAAAAAGGAAACATTTTGATGAATCAACAGAATCGGGTCGTTTCCGACGAAGAAATAGAGGAGATGGCACAGCTTTCCGAGGAATATCGGAACATCAGCAATCTGCTACTGACCGCCAATTACTACCGATAACAAAGCAAAAAGGCAGGCACTTATGTGTCTGCCTTTTTTGTTTTAAAAGTTACAGATTTCGCCAATTTCGGGTATAATGACCTTCAAATCAGTTGCCTGCGATACCGCTTCTTCCACCTGCTGCCACAGGCCGTAGGGATCTTTCCCCGGCTCCGGCAGGTGCAGAAGGATCAGATTTTTCGTCAGGCTTCGGGTCAGCTCCAAAGTGGACTTGGTGTTTGCATAAGCATAGGGCGCGATCAGCACATCGGGCTTGGGCAGGTCTTCCCTACCCTTCCACGCAGAGGGTGCTGCGTCACCGGTAAACCACACGCACTTACTTCCCTGAACGACAAAACTTGTATGCTGCAGATTCGGCTCGACCTTGCCCAAATGCCGGGTCGCAACCGGCGTGATCGTTACTTGTCCCACCTGTGTATAAGGGGACTCCGGCCCAAGAATGGGCCGGAGTTTTTGATTGCGATATGGGAGAAGCAACGCTTCACTGCAGTGGTCGCTATGACCGTGCGTAAAGGCCAAAACATCGGGTAGGTCCTTCAGAAGGCTTTCTGCGATATCAGGCGGCGTAGGAAGGTAGCCTTCCAAGCCGTCGCACAGACCGTCCAGCAGGATGGACACGCCATCCATTTTCAGGAGCACCCCGGCGTTGGCAGTGCGTTGTATCTCCATAAGGAATTACACGCCTTCCTTTGCGCGGCGGATGGTCTCTGCCTCGGTGCAACCGGTGGTAGAAACGTGGCCAGCCAGAGGAACCAGCTTGTCGTTGATGGCGTCGATGATCCAGGAAGCCTGGGGGAAGAAGAACTCGTCGAACTCGTAAGGAGGAGTGATCCAGTTCTTAGCGCCGATCACAACGGGAGGTGCATCCAGATCGTCGAAGCACAGCTCGGTGATGTTACGGGCAACATCGTTCATGAAGCCGCCACGAGCGCAAGCGTCGGATACCAGAACAACACGGCCGGTCTTACGGACGGACTTTACGATCTCGGTGTAATCCAGAGGAGCCAGGGAGTGCAGGTTGATAACCTCAGCCTCCATGCCGTACTTCTCGGACAGAGTCTTAACAGCGTCCATAGCGCGGTACAGAACAGCGCCCAGAGTCAGAATGGTAACATCCTTACCCTCGCGAACCTTGTTGACATCGCCGATAGCGATCTCGTAACGCTCCTCAGGAACGCCACCCTCGTGGAACTGCTCGCCCACGTCGTAGATTCTCTGAGATTCGAAGAAGACAACAGGGTCAGTGCCCTTCAGAGCGGTCTCCATCAGACCCTTAGCTTCCCAAGGAGTTGCGGGGAAGCAGACCTTCAGGCCGGGGATGTGTGCACACAGTGCGGTCCAGTCCTGAGAGTGCTGCGCACCGTACTTAGAACCAACAGACACACGCAGCACCAGCGGCATCTTCAGAATGCCGGCAGACATTGCCTGCCACTTGGACATCTGGTTAAAGATCTCGTCACCGGCGCAGCCGATGAAGTCAGCGTACATCAGTTCCACCAGAGCGCGGCCGCCGGACAGAGCGTAACCGACAGCGGTACCGACGGTGGCGCCTTCAGCCAGAGGAGGGTTGAACAGACGGCAGTGAGGCAG
>JAZLCU010000027.1:0-9622 GCA_045614325.1 Faecousia sp.
AAACCCCAAAACCACAAACCAACTACCATCAACACAAAGGAGGACTCAATCATGAGATTCCAATTCAGTTACACACAAAATGCAGATGCCCCGGAGAAGAATGTCAAGGACTACTCCCACGGCAAATACGAATGCCAGCAACTGATGCGCACCCGGAAGGGTCTGCCGGTCGCGGTGTTCCATCACACCGAGCTGGATATTTGGAAAGTCCAGTACGGCTTCAGCACTGTCTTCTTCGGCACCTATGATGATGCCATCCAGTTCTGCAAGAAGCGGTTTGAAAGCGATCCCCCTCAGAAGGCTCGGAGGAAAAAGCGATGATTTTCACCCTGGGGTTCATCAATCGCCGGTTCCACGGCTTCGTGGATTTTGATACCTTCTACCTTCTTGCCGCCATTCCCCGTAAGGGCAAGAATGCAATTCTGCTGCTGGCACCGAAGAACCGCAGCAAGGACAAATTCTTCAATCTTCAGTACGGGGAACACTCCACCTGGTACTGTAGCATCGATCAGCTGTTAGAAGCCGCTGATCGGTACTGCAAAATTGGTAGATACCGCCAATGGTTGTATCGGCGCCGATATTTTAACTTGACTAGGAGGAAATTGTATGGCTAGATACTACCCGCTGATCGATTGCACTTCTGACGGCATCGAGAAGTTCCCTATGTTCTTCAGCAACAACTTCTTCAACGCAGTAGGAACCGGCTTCATTCTGATGTCGGATCAGCGCAATCGCTATCGGCTGGTCGCAACCAAACCCCATACCCCGGATCAGTACCGGCAATACAATATCCGCTGCCCAATGTGCGGTAAGGCAATGGATATCATCGGTCCGCACGAAACTAAACTCTCGCTGGCACTTTATGCCTGCGCAGAATGTGAATAAACAGGAGGATTCTACTATGAGCAACAAAGAGTGCCGCTATGCGGTGTTCACAGAAGACTACCGGGACAGCTTCAAGAACTATGTGAAACACAAGAAGTCCCATGACCGGATTTTGGATGAGGGATGCACGGACTTTGGTTCTTATCGCTTGCCCCTGAAAACCGAGGCTGCATTAAAGGGCACACTCGAAAAAGAGAGTGTTTTTCGGCAGATCGCAACCGTCTATGAAGTAAGGGATTCCGGCAATCGGCTGATCGCCAAGCATACCGGAGATGTTGCATCCTGGGTTACTGAAAGCGACGGCATTCCTATTGATGACGCAATGATGGATTTCACCACCCATGTCATTGATTGCCACAAGTTGGGTGCTTTCTTCGCATTCACTTCCGATTTTCTGATGGATGCCCAATTTAACACTGAGCAGTACATCGTAAAGCGCCTGGGAAGAGTTTTCGGCAGAGCAGAAAACGATGCGTTCATCAACGGCAACGGCAATGAAAAACCTACCGGTATCCTTAATGCAAAGGGCGGCGCGGAGATCGGTGTCACTACCAGTACAATCACCTATGACGACGTGATCAAACTGTACTTCTCCGCAAAGCCGGAATACCGGAAACACGGTGTTTGGCTGATGAACGACGAAACCGCAGTAGTGTTGCGCACCCTCAAGGACAAAAACGGCAACTATCTGTGGAACAGCGCCAACGACACGATCCTGGGCAAACCCGTGGTTTACAACGAGTATATGCCCTCCATCGGTGCCGGCAGCAAACCCATTGCCTTTGGCGATTTTAGTTTCTATACCATCGTGATGCGTGAGGGCATTTCTATCAAAACCCTCACAGAAACGCTGCCCAGCTTAAACGATGTTGGCTACTTAGCCTATGAGTTCCTGGATGGCAAACTGGTTCGTCCCGAAGCCATCAAGGTTCTGCAAATGTCCGCCTAATCACCAATGCCGGGAGGGGGAAACCCCTCCTAGCACCACCAAAGAAAGGAGTCTATTATGACCTACCAAATGATGAACCAAGTAAATTTGCTTGCCTCTTACGGCTTGGGATACCAGCGGATCGCAGACCGATTGGGCATCTCTCCCAATACCGTCAAATCCCATCTGCAGCGCCATCCGGTTCGCACAAATGAACTGACCTGCGAACACTGCGGTAAGCCGGTGGCGCAGAATCCCGGTAGAAAGCCGAAACGGTACTGCAATGATCGCTGCCGGATGGCATACTGGAACGGCCACAAGGATCTGGTCAACAAGCAGGCTTTCTACACAATGACCTGCCAGCAATGCGGAAAGGAGTTTATCAGCTATGGGAATCAAAATCGCAAATTCTGCGGTCGTGAATGCTACGCAAAATCTCGAAGAAACTCCGCATAAGGATTTTCAGGATCGGCTGATGCGGTATAGAACCAGCATCGCTGTGTTCCGCACAATGGTCAGCAGCGGCATTCTGACCGAGGCTGATTATGCCAAATCCTGCGATATCCTTGCCAAGAAATATGGCCTATCTTTGTGCAGTATATTCCGCTGATATGACTTGCTATTTGGCCGATAAAGAGCGAACATACAATACCCACAAAATGATACGAAGGAGGCCAAATGATGAAAAAGGTCATTGAAAGGTCGGCATCGCAGGTGCCGGCAGCACCCAAGCTAATCCGGGTAGCGGCATACGCAAGAGTGTCCTCGGGTAAGGACGCCATGCTCCATTCGCTATCCGCCCAGGTTAGTTATTACAACAACCTGATACAAAACCATCCCGGCTGGATCTTCTGCGGTATTTATGCAGACGAGGCTGTTACCGGAACAAAGGACAGCAGAGATCAATTCCAAAAACTGCTGGCAGATTGCCGAGCCGGGATGGTGGATCTGGTAATAACCAAGAGCATATCAAGATTTGCCCGGAATACAGTGACATTGCTTCAAACTGTCCGGGAATTAAAGAACCTGGGAGTGGATGTCTACTTCGAGGAACAAAACATTCACTCCCTTAGTTCTGACGGAGAGCTATTTCTCACCATACTGGCAAGTTATGCCCAAGAAGAAAGCCGATCCGCCAGTGAGAACCAAAAATGGCGTGTGCGAGATAAGTTTCGCAACGGCATACCATGGAGCGGTACAATCCTCGGCTACCGATACGGCACTGATGGCTATATGATCGAGCCAACGGAAGCCGAGACTGTCCGCCTAATCTTTGAAAGCTATCTGCAGGGTATGGGCCTTGTGTCAATTGCTAAGCTGCTGAATGCGCAATCACGCACCAGTAGATATGGTAGACCTTGGGGCAAAAGCAGCATTATGCGTGTCCTGCGGAATTCCACATATACCGGAAATCTTCTCTTGCAGAAGACCTACTCTGAAAACCACCTCACCAAACGCACACGGCAAAATAACGGTGAGTTGCCCAAATACTACATAGAAGATGCACACGAAGCAATCATTCCTCTACGACAGTTTAACGCTGTGCAAGAGGAGATCCAAAGAAGAGCAAAGAAGCACTATACTCCCAACACCACTAAAAAGCAGTATCCTTTTACTGGGAAACTGGTATGCGCCGGGTGCGGAAAGCACTACCGCAGAAAGGTCACAGCAACCGGTCCCACTTGGATCTGCCCCACTTATAACACCCAAGGAAAGGCTGCGTGTCCATCCAAGCGGATACCGGAAAGCACCCTCATTTTGATGGCAGAAGAGGTGGTCGGCAGCATAGATGCCTTTTCCGGTGAAATAACGGAAGTGAGGGTAGAGAATGGCAATCGGCTGGTATTTCTTCATACCAACGGAAAAGAGAGCGTTAAACAATGGCAAGACCGATCCAGGGCAGAAAGCTGGACAGCAGAAATGAGAGAGGTCGCAAGGCAGCAATACGAAAGGAGACAGCGCAATGGCTAAAAATATTACTGTGATCCCGGCAACCAAAAACCAGCACACCGGAATCCCCACCACAACCCAATACAGACGCAGAGTTGCCGGTTATGCTCGTGTTTCCACCGACAGCGAGGAACAGCAGACCAGTTATGATGCCCAGGTGGACTACTATTCCCGGTACATACGATCCAAACCGGAGTGGCAGTTTGTTGAGGTTTATACCGACGAAGGCATCTCCGCTACCAGCACCAAAGGGCGTGCCGGCTTTAATCGAATGATCCGTGATGCCTTGGACGGCAAGATCGACTTAATTGTGACCAAGTCGGTCAGCCGTTTTGCAAGAAATACGGTGGATAGCCTCACTACCGTCCGGAAACTGAAGGATGCCGGTGTAGAAATCTACTTTGAGAAAGAAAACATATGGACATTGGACAGTAAGGGTGAGTTGTTGATCACCATCATGTCCAGCCTTGCCCAAGAGGAAAGTCGCAGCATTTCCGAAAATATCACCTGGGGTCAGCGGAAGCGATTTGCTGACGGCAGGTTCTCCTTGCCCTACAGCGCATTCCTTGGCTACCGCAAAGGCGCTGACGGCATACCAGAGATTGTACCGGAGGAAGCGGAATTGGTGCGCAGGATCTACGCAATGTTTATGGATGGAATGACAGCTTGTGCTATTGCCAAAACATTGACGAAGGAAGGTGTTCCTACGCCAAGAGGCAAACCCAAGTGGGCGGTTTCTACGGTGGAGAGCATTCTCCGGAACGAGAAATATCGAGGGGATGCAATTCTGCAGAAGACCTTTACAGTTGATTTCTTGCAGAAGAAAACAAAAGCCAACGAGGGTGAGGTGCCCCAGTACTATGTGCAGAACAGCCATCCAGCCATCATTGAGCCGGAAGAATGGGATCTTGTGCAAGCGGAGATTGCTCGGCGCAAGGAACTGGGTTCTAGATATCACAGCAACAACATTTTCACCGGCACAATTATCTGCGGAGATTGTGGTGGACAATATGGCCCAAAATTATGGCATTCCACGGATCAGTACCGCAGGACGGTTTGGCAATGCTGCGATAAGTTCCGCAACGAGCATAAATGCAAAACACCGCATTTTTCAGAAGAACAGTTTAAGGAACTGTTTATGAAAGCCTTCGGCCAGCTAATCTCAATGCGAGAAAGCATCCTGGAGGATTGCCTTTTGATCCAAGCTAAATTATTCGATTGCAAAGACCTGGACAGCAAGCAGGATCGGCTGGCGGATGAACTGGAGATGACCACGGAAATGATGCGCAGATGCATTGAGGAAAATTCCGTAAAGGCGCAGGATCAAGCAGAATACATCCAGCGTTATGATTTCTACTCACAGAAATATGAAAAGCTTAAAAAGAAGCTGGATGCATTACTGGCAGAAAGGCAGCGGAGAAAAGAGCATTACGATCTGCTGGGTGGCTTCATCGATATGCTGCGCCAGCACGATCAAATGCCGTTGGTATTTGATGTTGGTCTATGGGTTGGCGCTGTTGACCATGCAACGATCTATAATGACCATCGGGTGGTGTTCACCTTTAAGGGTGGCGTGGAGATTACCGAAGAAATATAAAAAGCAGAACCGGAGCCTGGGAAAAATCCCAAGTTCCGGTTCTGCTTTTGCCATACACCTATTTTTATTTAAAGGTAACGATTGCTGTCAAAATGGATTGCTATCGTATCACTTTTTAGGGGAAAAAGGATAACGAATAAGTACATACCAAAGGGGCTAATCGTAGCACGATACCACTAGGTGCATACTGCCTACAAAACCTTTACATAGCAAGGCTTTTTGGATATAAAAAAACGAACGCAACTATGAAAATTGTATCATAGTTGCGTTCTTCTTTGGTGCGGATGACAGGACTTGAACCTGCATGCTTCGCAGCACTAGAGCCTAAATCTAGCGTGTCTGCCAATTCCACCACATCCGCGTGTTCACTTTTTCGTTTGCGGTACCCTGTGAAATCATCGGGCTTACGCATCGGGGCTATTCTATCACGGGGTGGATTGGTTGTCAACGGATATTCTGCGGTGGCTTTCGACCGGATGGGCGGCTTTCTGTGGGGTGAAATACGCAAAAAAGCGTGACAGAACCACCATATATTGCAGATTTGCCCTTGACTTTCCCCCGGGGGGTCGATATAATAGATTCGGTATGGTGTACGCTGACTTTTCAGCGTTTCATGATAACCCGGCTTCAGCCGGGGTTGGGTATACGCCTCATGGCGTTTTGTGCTTAAATCATCTTCACCGACAGACCTCGGTGCATTTATTTTGCCAACTGAACATCATGGGGTCTATTGCACCCGTCCCGTAGGCTGTGCCTATTTTACAAAGGAGGTTGCTTAGATCTATTATGGGAACATTAGAAATTCTATTGACCGTCCTTGGTGGAATCGTATGTATTGCCATTGGTTTTCCCTTTGGTATTGCTTATCGTAAGCGCGTAAGCGAGCGTGAAATCGGCTCTGCCGAAACAGAAGCTACGCGCATCATCAATGAAGCCATTCGCAGCGGTGAGAGCCGCAAGAAGGAAATGCTTCTGGAAGCCAAGGATGAAATTCACAGATCTCGTACGGAGTACGAAAAGGAAGTAAAAGAACGCCGCGCTGAGCTGAGCAAGCAGGAGCGTCGTTTACAGCAAAAAGAAGAGGCTCTGGATAAGAAAACCGAAACCTTCGAACGCAAGGAAGAGGAACTGGCCCGGAAGATGGGCGAAGTTGCCAAGGCCCAGGCCGCTGCTGAGGAAGTGCACAAGCAGCACTTGGAGACGCTGGAGAAAATTTCCGGCTTGTCTCAGGAGCAGGCAAAGCAATTCCTGCTGGAGAGCGTGGAGGAGGAAGTCCGTCACGAAACTGCCATGAAGATCAAGGAGATCGAGCAGCAGATGAAGGACGAGGCTGACGACAAGGCAAGAGAGATCCTGTCCATCGCCATCCAGCGCTGCGCCGCAGATCACGCGGCTGAGGCTACTGTGTCTGTTGTGCCCCTGCCCACCGATGAGATGAAGGGCCGTATCATCGGCCGCGAAGGTCGGAACATCCGCACCCTGGAAACCATCACCGGTGTTGACCTGATTATTGACGACACCCCCGAGGCAATCACCGTCAGCAGTTTTGATCCTGTCCGCCGTGAGGTGGCAAGACTGGCTCTGGAGAAACTGATTGCCGACGGTCGCATTCATCCCACTCGCATTGAGGATATGGTGGAGAAGGCCCGCAAGGATGTGGACCGCACCATCCGCGAGGAAGGTGAGCGCGCCTGCTATGAAACCGGTGTTCATAACCTGAACCCCGAACTGGTCAAGATTCTGGGCCGTCAGAAGTACCGTACATCTTACGGTCAGAACGTGCTGAATCACTCCATTGAGGTTGCCCATATTGCAGGTCTGATGGCCGCTGAACTGGGCGAAGATGTGGCGCTGGCCAAGCGCGCAGGTCTGCTGCACGACCTGGGCAAGTCCATTGACCACGAAGTGGAAGGCAGCCACGTACAGTTGGGCGCAGATTTGGCCCGCAAGTACAAGGAAAATCCTGCCGTTATCAATGCTATCGAATCCCACCACGGTGATGTGGAGCCCAAGAGCGTTATCGCCGTTCTGGTGCAGGCCGCCGATGCGGTATCTGCCGCAAGACCCGGCGCCCGCCGTGAAAACGTGGAAAACTACATCCGCCGCTTGCAGAAGTTGGAGGAACTTACCGGTAGTTATCCCGGCGTTGAGAAGGCATATGCCATTCAGGCAGGCCGCGAAGTTCGCATTATGGTCAAGCCTGAGGAGGTCACCGAGGACAATATGATCCTGTTGGCCCGTGAGGTTGCCAAGCAGATCGAGGCTGAGCTGGAATACCCCGGCCAGATCAAGATCAATGTGATCCGCGAGACCAAGGCGGTCGAGTACGCAAAGTAAAAACAAACCCCCTGACGAAATCCGTCAGGGGGTTTCTATATTATAAAGGAAGCCCCACCGGTGATGCCGGTGGGGTTGTTGTTATTCGGTTTGGTCTTGGGGCTGCTCTTCTGCCTTTTTCAGAGACCAGATGTTCAGGATCTGGGGCTCCAGCTGGGAATAGGACCAAGTGCGGCGGCTGTTCTCTGCACTGAAGGGGTCGTTGATGGTGAAGCCGGTCTCGTCATAGCCGGTCAGTACCAGGAAATGGCCGGTGTTGGTGAAGTCGCCGGGGCCTACAACGATGACCACCGGGTTACCCTTGTCCAGTTCGTTGGTCATGATGCCCTTTACAAGGGGCAGCTCCTTGGCTTCAAGGCCCAATTTTTCAGAGCCTTCGCTGAAGAGTGTCCAAGTGGTGCCGTTTCCGGGGGAGCAGTAGCCCTCCTCAGTTGCGAAATCACACATCCAAACGGGAGTGTAGGTGGTGTCGCCGGTCAGGTAGATAGCAACCATAGACAGACACACAGGGCCGCAGCCTGTATAGCCGATATGGCCGGAGCCGTAGGGCAGGTAGCCCCAGCGGTCATCAAACTGCAAAAGCAGGGGGATCTCCTTGGAGTTCTTCAGGTAGGAAAGATCCGGATCGGAGCCGGTGCCGTCCAGCTCGGGAAGGTCATACACAAAGTCAATGGTCTGGGGGAAGTCCACAACCATCTTCTGCATACGCTCGGAATAAAGGGTGCTGGAGAGGATGATCTGCTTTTTCTCTTCTGTGGTCAGCTCGGGAATAACGGATTCGGACTCCGTTTCGGTTTCGGAGCTGGCGGTAGTGCTGCTCGTCGTAGAGGATTCGGTGGTGGCATCGGCAGAATTGTCCTTCACATCGCGCACAACGATGATCACCAAGATCACCAGCAACAGCAGCGCTGCGCAGAAAATCACGGAGGGAGCTATATATTTAAATGTATAACGCTTGCGCCGGGGCCGACGGGGCGGTCGGGCAGGGGGTGTATAAGTAGGATCTGTCATAGGGGTATCCTCCTGACAAAATGTATGGAAAAAGCATCATATATGCCAATTATATCTGGGTTAGGGGCGAATGTCAACGGCGGTTTTGTGGCAGGAAGGGAAACGGGACAGACTGCCGGAGTCAGTTTTGTTTTGATGAAAATAACCCTTGACAATTATAAAAAACTGTGGTAAGATACCCGGGTAATAAAGAAGGCTCATCATCCGCCTCACCTCCAGCAACTAAGCAAAGAGGTCAATATTCCACCTTTTCCTTGGGGAAATTGTGAGTATGCGGATGGAGTGCCATCCGCTTTTTTGTTGTTTTTATGGAGGTGCTTACCATAGCAAAGTTAGATCATCAGCTCAATGAGGAAATCCGCGACAAGGAGATCCGCGTCATCGGCGAGGACGGTGCCCAGCTGGGCATCATGTCTGCAGAAGAGGCCAACAAGCTGGCTGAAGAGCAGGAACTCGATCTGGTGAAGATCTCTCCCAATGCAGTTCCCCCTGTGTGCAAGATTATGGACTACTCCAAGTTCTGCTTCGATCAGAAGAAGCGTGAGAAGGAAGCTAAGAAGAATCAGCGCGTGGTGGAAGTGAAGGAAATCCGTATGAGCCCCAGCATTGACACCAATGACTTCAACACCAAGGTGAAGGCTGCACAGAAATTCCTGAACGACGGTAACCGCGTTAAGGTCAGCGTGCGCTTCCGTGGCCGTGAAATGGCCCACACCAACCTGGGTGAGAAGCTGCTGGTCGATTTTGCAGAGGCCTGCGCTGAAATCTCCTCCATGGAGAAGAACCCCAAACTGGAAGGCCGGTTCATGGGAATGTTCCTGGCCCCCAAAAACAGCAAGTAAGAATTTGTTCTATACCTAAAGAAACGGAAGGAGAACCAAACTATGCCCAAGCTGAAAACCCATAGCGGTGCA
>JAZLCU010000028.1:0-63339 GCA_045614325.1 Faecousia sp.
GCAATGTTGATATGGGTGGGAAGTCTTGCCTTCCCGGTTTGGCTTGTAATAGCCGCCGCAATGACTGTGGGCGAATGGCGATTGCCCGTATCGTTTTGTACGATCAGGACCGGCCGGGTCCCTCCCTGCTCGCTGCCAACAACCGGTGACAGATCCGCATAGAATATATCACCGCGCCTGACTATGCTGTCCATGTGCTTCACACTCCGTGGAATCATTGCCGGCGCTACCGTAAAATCCATTATGTAACGCGGCTGATTCTATTCTCCCACGCATAACGGAAAAATATACGATGGCACATGCAAATTATCCTATGCACATTTCAAAGCATTGTTACAGGAAAACAAAGTCCTCAACAGAAACTGTCAGAATACGACGCCCTTGCCAATAGATCTCTGCCGCTGCAGGTTTGCCTTCCACAACTGCGATCACCAAATGCAGTGCATCCTCTTTATAAGTATCATCGATCGACACCTCAAAGCCTTCCTCTGTTGCCACAGCGTCTCTTATATAGCCGCTTCGCAGCGTTTTCATCATCAGCCACGGTGCGGTCACAGGCGTAACCTGACCATCAGCAAGGGTTTGAAATGCCAGCACCTTATCATCAAAAGTGATTGCCCCACCGTCATAATCAATTTTCCCTGTGATACCGGAAATCGTATCGGGCGATGTCACTGTAAATTGGAGCGTACCCTCCTTATCGGTGCTGCAATCCATTTGGAAAACATAGATCTTTTCGCCATAATCTGCGGTAACTGTGCTGTGAAAGCTGCAACCGCTGCTCTCAAGAATCTGACGACGAAGTTCCATACCTTCTTTCAGTGAATCCGCTGAATTTTGACAACCGCAAAGCATAATCGCAATGCACAAAATGGCCGCTAACTTCACCCGCATTGAGTTCCCACCTTATTTGAGTAGTCGCGACAAAACCTTAACCATATCCGTCGGTAGCATACCGTACTGACCGATCTCTGCAGCGCAGATATCACCGGCTGCACCGTGAAGCCACGCACCACAGGCTGCGGCTTCCAGCGGCGCAATGCCCTGACCCAGAAGTGCCGTAATGATGCCTGCAAGCACATCTCCGCTGCCTCCCACCGCCATTCCCGGGTTTCCGGTGGGATTTATATAGCACGTACTACCATCGGTAATTACAGTATTATGTCCTTTCAGCAAAAGGATGGAATCGGAATCCTGCGCAAACTGTATTGCAGCTTCCACGCGTCCTTTTTCCAACGAACCGCCTATGCGTTTAAACTCCCCTTCATGGGGCGTTAAAATGGTTTTGCCTGTCCTGCCACGCAATATATCTATATGACCGGCAAGCACATTTATACCATCGGCATCCAAAACCACCGGTCCGGTAAAAGTGCCGAGGATCTCCTTGACAATCAGGAATGTATCCTCACTGCAGCCCATACCCGGGCCGATTAGCACTGCGTCCATATTGGGGAGACGCGTTTTAATTTCATCAATAGCGCCCCTGGACATCATACCGCTACAATCAGGAAGTGGAATAATCACCGGCTCTGTCAGCTTTTTCGCTTCAATTTCGTAAATGCATTCCGGCACGCCCAAGTACACAAGGCCTGCACCGCAGCGCAACGCGCCCATACAGGCCAGGGCAGCAGCACCAGTATATCCACGGCTTCCGCAAAGAAGGAGAATTTTTCCAAAATCTCCTTTATGGGAACAAACCTTTCTATCCGGCAGCATATTCAAAACATCATTATGATTCAATTCCAAACACAGCATATTGATCACCTGAAAACGCATTTTTTGTTTTATCGTATCACGGGCGTGAATTTTCGTCAAGAATTTGAAATAATGCTTGCTTTTTTATTCTAATATGCTATAATTCACTTGATATGTAAAGGTTTTGATTGGGCTGTCGTATGTTGATGCCACGCACCAAGAGAGAGCGGAATGGTGGGAACCGCTTGCGTGCAGCATAGGGCTTTCTCCCATGAACTGCTGCCTGAAAGAATAGTAGGGCTTGCCGGGTGATTCCGTTAACGGTCAACAGTGTGTCAGCACTGATAAGCGCGCCGACAGGCGAATTGCGGGTGGTACCGCGGAGGAATGTCCTTCGTCCCGATTGGGATGATGGGCTATTTTTTATGTCTAAATTACCTTGCACAAGGAGGAATATTTCTATGAAGGAACAATTAGAGCAATTAAAAGCACAAGCGCTTGCAGCCCTGCAGGAGGCTTCTACCCCTGCTGCACTGGAGGATGTGCGTCTGCGTTACTTGAGTAAGAAGGGCGAGGTTACCAGCGTTCTGAAAATGATGGGTAAGCTCTCCGCTGAGGAGCGTCCAATCATCGGTCAGCTGGCTAACAGCGTCCGCGCTGAGATCGAGGAAAAGCTCGAAGAGAAGATGAGCCAAATCAACGCTGCGGTTTTGGAAGAAAAGCTTGCCAGCGAGACTCTGGATGTCACCATTCCCGGCGAGGCTGTTGCTATGGGTCACGAGCATCCTATGAATCAGGTCCTGCAGGAAATCAAGGATATCTTTGTAGGTCTGGGCTATCAGATCGTTGACGGCCCCGAAATTGAGCTGGCTGACTATAACTTTACCCGTTTGAATATTGAAGAGGGTCATCCCTCCCGTGACCGTTCCGACACATTCTACTTTAATGACGAGGACTCTATTCTGCTTCGCACCCAGACAAGCCCTATGCAGATCCGTGTCATGGAAAACGCAAAGCCTCCCATCTGTATCTTGGCTCCCGGCCGTGTTTACCGTAAGGACGAGGCTGATGCCACCCACTCTCCTATGTTCCATCAGATAGAAGGTCTGGTGGTTGACGAGAACATCACCATGGGTGACCTGAAGGGCGCTCTGGTGACCCTGATGAAGCGTATTTACGGTCAGGATGCCGAGATGCGTTTCCGTCCTCACCACTTCCCCTTTACCGAGCCTAGCTGCGAAATGGATATGCAGTGCCATAAGTGCCACGGCACAGGCGAGGTGAATGGCCAGGTCTGCTCCACCTGCCACGGAGAAGGCTGGATCGAGCTGCTGGGTGCCGGTATGGTACACCCTGATGTTCTGCGTAACTGCGGCATTGACCCCGAAAAGTATTCCGGCTTTGCTTTCGGTATGGGCCTTGAGCGTATGGCTATGGGCCGTCTGCGTATTACTGACTTGCGTCTTATTTTCGATAATGACGTAAGATTCCTAAATCAATTCTAAGGAGGTACTGACAATGAAACTGAACAGAAAATGGCTTCACGAAGAATTTGTGGATTTGTCCAATGTGACCGACAAGGAATTTGTTGAAAAGCTGACCGTTTTCGGTCAGAAGGTTGAGACCTATGAGCGACTGGATGCCGAGATCAAGAATGTTGTTGTCGGCAAGGTCGTTTCCATCGTGCGTCACGAGAATTCCGATCATATGTGGGTTTGTCAGGTTGATGTGGGTGCAGGTGAGCCTGTACAGATCGTCACCGGCGCACAGAATGTGAAGGAAGGCGATTTGGTTCCTGCCGCTCTTCACAATTCCTACCTACCCGGCGGTGTGCACATCACCAAGGGTAAGCTTCGTGGTGAAGTATCCAACGGTATGCTCTGCGGCTTGGAAGAGCTGGCGCTGTCTTTGAATGACTTCCCCAATGCGATTTTGGACGGTATTTGGATCCTCAATGATGAGGACTGTAAGGTTGGCGACGATATCAATGTGGTAATCGGCAATGACGACACCGTTGTTGATTTTGAAATCACCAACAACCGCCCCGACTGCTATTCCATCATCGGCTTGGCAAGAGAGTCTGCCGCAGCTTTCGGTCTGCCTATGAAGCATCACGAACCTGTGGTGAACGGCAGCAATGTCGGCTCTATGTATGACAAGCTTGATGTGGATGTTCAGGCAGAAGCCCTGTGCAACCGCTACTCTTCCAGAATGGTCGCTAATGTTAAGATCGGCCTTTCTCCCAAGTGGCTCCGTCAGCGCCTGCGCGCAAACGGTGTGCGTCCCATCAACAACATTGTTGACATTACTAACTATGTGATGCTGGAGTACGGCCAGCCTATGCACGCATTTGACTACCGCTATGTGGGTTCCGGCAAAATCGTTGTCCGTGAGGCTGAGGCCGGTGAGACTCTGACCACTTTGGACGGCACCGTTCGCACGCTGAAGCCCGGTATGCTGGTGATTGCTGACGAGAACAAGCCTATCGGCCTTGCCGGTATTATGGGCGGTGAAAATTCCGAAATTCAGGATGATACCACCACCGTTGTCTTCGAATCTGCAAACTTCAACGGCACCTCCATCCGTCAGACCGCTCTGGCGCTGGGTATGCGTACGGAATCCTCCGGCAAGTTTGAGAAGAACTTAGATCCCATGATGACCGTTCCTGCTGTACAGCGCGCCTGCGAACTGGTGGAACTGCTGGAGTGCGGCGATGTGATGGACGGTATCATTGATATTATCAACTATGTTCCTGCGCCCAAAACCGTTCCTCTGGAGGTCGAGAAGATCAACAAGCTGTTGGGTACAACCATCTGCCGCGAGGATATGGTAAAGTATCTGAACCTGTTGGAGATCTCTGTGGAGGGTGACGACATTCTTGTTCCCTCTTGGCGTCCCGACCTGAACCTGATGGCTGATATCGCAGAGGAGGTCGGTCGATCCTACGGCTACAACCAGATCCCTACTACCGAGTTTAAGAACTCTACGCAGGGCGGCTACACTCCTGCTATGCTACTGGAGACCTCTGCCGGCCGCCTTTGCCGCGCCTTGGGCTACAGCGAGATTATCACCTATTCCTTTGTTTCTCCTACAATCTTCGACCAGATCCGTCTGCCTAAGGACAGTGCACTGCGCAACGCACTGAGAATCCAGAACCCGCTGGGTGAGGACACCTCCATTATGCGTACCACTTCCCTGCCCTCTATGCTGGACATTTTGGCTCGTAACTACGCATATCACAACAAGTCTGCCAAGCTCTACGAGATGGCAAAGATCTACATTCCCGTAGAAGGAGATGTGCTTCCCGAAGAGCCGAAGATCCTGACCCTTGGCACCTACGGTGCAGGCGAGACCTTCTTCACCTTGAAGGGCGAACTGGAAGCCATCCTGACCGGTCTGCGGATGCCTAAGGCCAGCTACTGCGCCGACAAGACCAATCCCTCCTATCACCCCGGTCGTTGCGCTAAGGTCACTGTTGCAGGTGTTGATGTGGGTTACATCGGCCAGATTCATCCCTTGGTTGCCAAAAATTACGGCATCGACAGCGAGCTCTACTGCGCCGAGATCAACTTCACTGATCTGATGGCCCAACAGCTTCCTGAGCCTACCTACACTCCGCTGCCCAAGTATCCTGCTGTCTTCCGCGATCTGTCTATGGTCTGCAACGAAGAAATTACCGTTGCGCAGATCACCGATTGCATCGAGTCCTCTGCCGGTAAGCTGTTGCGAGATGTTCGTCTGTTCGACATCTATCGCGGCGTCGGTGTTCCCGAGGGCAAGAAGAGTATGGCCTTCTCTCTGGAGCTGCGCGCCGATGATCGCACCTTGACCGATGCTGACTCTGAGCAGGTAGTTTCCAAGGTTCTGGACGCTTTAAAGAGCAAACTTGATATTACTCTGCGATAAATTTAATATTTTTTAGCAGAAATACTTTACACGCAGAAATTTTTGGGTTATAATACTCTAACCATTGAAAGGAGGTCATTGCGCAATGGATAAAAATCAATGTACTATCAAGTTTACCGTGCCTGGCGAAGAAAAGGAAAACATGCACACAATTCTCCGGAGCGTTTTTGACGCTCTGAACGAAAAGGGTTATAACCCCATCAACCAGATCGTCGGTTACCTGTTGACCGAGGACCCCACCTACATCACCAACTACAACAACGCTCGCAGCAAGATCTGCAAGATCGATCGCGATGAGCTGATGCAGGATCTGGTGCGTCACTATCTGTTTGAGAAAAACTAAACCCAATCAGGGAGGCTTTTGCCACTAACAAAAGCCTCCCGATTTTTTAAGGAGGTTACTATGTCTGAAGGATTGACTTATAAAGGCCATCCGTTGATGCGTAAGGACAACTTTGTCTACTACGGCTCTATGGCTGACAGCCATATCGTTATGCTGCAGATTCTGGAAACGAAAAAGGTAAACGATGTGGATATTGCAACGCGTGTTTCCGTCCAATTGCAACTGACTGATCCTGCTGCAAAGAGCAGAGACCGTATTGTAAAGAAGAGTGAAAAGCCCGGTTTTTACACTGCATTGGATGTTGGCTGCGTTTGGCTCGAAAGAGCGCTTGCCGGCAAATAAGCAAAATATTCTACCGACTCATTTGAGTCGGTAGTTTTTTTATGGTTATGTTTTGCAATTTGTAGCATACTAGGGAAAAGGATGGTGTGCTATGGGAAATCAGAAGCGTGGTAAACAAAGTTTTGTGCTGGAAAATCCGCCGGTAATTACGGCTTGGGCCAGCGTTGTCGGTAAGAAAGAATCAGAAGGACCGTTATCCGACACTTATGATATAAAGCAAGTGGACTCATACTTCGGGCAAAAAACCTGGGAGCAAGCGGAACGAAAAATGCAACAGCTCGCATTGGGAAAGCTCAGTGAGAAATCCGGGATTCGTAACAACGAGTTTGGAATGGTCTTTTCCGGTGACCTGCTGAATCAATGCATCGGCTCGTCCTTCACCTTGCGAAACACAGGTATTCCACATGTAGGCTTATACGGTGCCTGCTCCACAATGGCAGAAAGCCTTATGCTGGCATCCATGGTTGTTGGGGGTGGTTTTTCCGACAATGTTGTAGCCATGACCTCCTCCCACTTTGCAAGCTCTGAACGGCAGTACCGCTTCCCTCTCGGTTACGGCGGTCAGCGGACACCTACTGCACAGTGGACGGTAACCGGTGCCGGCGCAGCTTTGGTCTGCAGCAGCGGCTTTGGTCCCAAAATCACATCCTGTACCATTGGCACGGTTGTGGATTTAGGAATCAAGGATGCCAACAATATGGGGCCGGCTATGGCACCGGCTGCCCTTTCCACCATTCGCGCACATTTTAATGATTTGAATTTAACCGCCGATGACTACGATTTGATCGTAACCGGCGATTTGGGGCAATTAGGCAAAGAAGCCTTGCTTGCTTTAGCGCAAAGAGAAGGCATAAGCATCGGTGGTAAGCTAGCGGATTGCGGCACATTGGTATTTGACCTTCTGCGGCAGGATGTTCATTCCGGCGGTTCCGGGTGCGGCTGCAGCGCGATCACATTGTGTGGGTATTTGCTGGAAAAACTGCGTAAAGGAAAGCTGAAAAAGGTGCTATTTTGCGGAACGGGCGCACTTCTGTCCCCTGTTTCGACCCAACAAGGACTGCCGATTCCCGGCGTATGCCACGCTGTCAGCATTACAGGAGGTTAACGATGGACTATCTGAAAGCATTTGTTGTGGGTGGTTTTTTCTGTGTCATAGGGCAAATCCTAATTGACAAGACAAAACTGACCCCTGCGAGGATTCTCGTTGGTTATGTGGTGGCCGGTGTTATTTTGGGTGCAATCGGTATTTACAAACCGATCGCTGAATATGCCGGCGCAGGCGCGACCGTTCCCTTGACAGGATTTGGCTATAATCTTGCAAAAGGTGTTCGAGAAGCCATCGACAAGGACGGTTTTCTTGGCATATTTACCGGCGGTCTGACTGCCACAGCCGGCGGCATTGCCGTTGCGGTCATATCCGGTCTGATTGCCAGCTTATTATTCCGCCCGAAGGATAAATCATGATATTTCGGTTATACTACCTTAGGGAAACCCAATAAAATACTTGGAGGAATTCGTAATGAACAACCAGAATAAGAACCAAAACAACAGCCAGAACAACTACCAGAACAGCAACCAGAATAACAACCAAAACAACAACCAAAACAACAACCAGAACAACAACCAGAACAACAACCAGAACAACAACCAGAACAACAACCAGAACAAGTCCTGCCGCTAAAAAAATGCCGCCGAAGGAAACCTTCCTTCGGCGGTCATCTTATATTACCTTAACAAAACGGCCAAGTTTAAAGAAATACAGATACGCTGCTTTTACAGGTTTTTGGTAAATCCGTTCCATCGCCGAAATGTATGTCCGCACCTGCGGCATATACCCTTCTGCAATCCGGTCAATGGTCTCATCGGTAACGAAATCTGTTTTGAAATCCAGCACGATTATACCATCATCTTCTACGACCGCACAGTCAACAACACCCTGCAGCAGGATCTGTTCTCCGTCCGTATCAGGATAGTACTTAGATGCATCATCCAACAGCGTAAATTTAAATTCACGAAGAACCTGCTTTTCTTGCCGCAGCTTTAAACCAAGCGGTGTCATAAAGAAATTGGCAAGACTCTCCAGATTTGCCATATTGGCTTGTTCCTCAGAGATCAGCTTTTCCTGCACAAGACGGGCAACATCCTGTCGGATGCTCTCTACAGACTCACAAGCGTCAAAGCGGATATACTGCAGGATTCCGTGGATAGCATTGCCGTAATTTGTGCCGCTTTTTCCGCCGGATTCGCCCGGATGGCGGAAGGTTACCGGCCTGGAATCCTCCGTGTCATCTGCAATTTCAGAATCCAGCGCGCGCCCTTTAAGCTGCGTTGCAGTTATTTTGGAAGGAACAACCGTTGCTAGCATATGGGTGTATTGAAAGCGCAAGCTAGTATCGAATCTATCGTCGATTTTCACCTCAGCCTTATCATCATTCGCAACGGCACATTCTTCTGTAGGTTCCTCGCTGCTAAATACTGCGATTTTCCATACATTTTCCTGCACAGCAGCGCAATTCGGATGTCCACCAAGTGCAAAGAACTCACCAGCCTCAGTTCTTGTTAAGCCGGCCTGCAGCACCCATTCTCCCGGACAACCCACATCGGCAGCAAGCAGCTGTGGGCTGCTCATATCCATTCGCATTGCGATGTCCTGCAATTCTCCGGCAAGATTTTTTGCGGCATAAGTCATGATTAAACGGTCTCTTGCGCGAGTCATTGCAACATACAGAACACGCATTTCCTCAGAAACGCCTTGTCTGACCACTTTTGCACCGATCGCGCGCTTGGCGATGGTAGGATATCGAACGCGCTGTGCAGCGTCAACACAATTCAGACCCAAGCCCAAATCCTTATCACAGAGCACCGCTGCCCTTGCGCTTTCAGAATTGAAGCCTCTGGAAAGACCGCACAGAAAAACGATTGGGAACTCAAGGCCCTTGGACTTGTGAATGCTCATAATCGTAACCGCGCCGGTGTCCTGTCCGCTTCCGGAAATACTTAAGCCTCGTTGGCTGGCTGCATCCAAATGCTCCAGCAAACGGCCCAGTTCCTTCGGTCCGGACGATTCATAGTCAGAAACGATCTGGAAGAACGCTTGTAAATTATCCAATTTTGCGGCACCATCGTCCATTGCGGCATAGATGCTCAAAAGATTCGTGTTGGAATAAACAGCGGCCAGCAACTGAGAAACTGTAGAAAGGCGCGCCTGTTCGCGAAGGTTCACGATCATTGCTAAGGCATTTTGGCTCTTGCTGTCTGTGGCTTTTTTCAGGAGCGTGTACATATCGTCGCTACGACTTTGAAGGCGAAGCTTTGCAAGGTCTTCCGCAGTATAACCAAATACGGGACTTGTCAAAACAGCCGTCAACGGAATGTCCTGCATCGGATTGTTTATGACCTGCAAAATTGCCCATACCGTTTGAATTTCTTCTGTCTGCAACAAATCCGCAGAATCACCGGTCACGCAACGAAGCCCTCGGGACATCACGGCATTCTGAAAAGCCGCACCAACAGATCCGGGACTTCTGAGCAGGATCACAATATCCTCAGGGCGGACAGAACGCAAAGTCTCTCCATCACGCACAAAATGATCCCCGTTCAGAAGCTCAACAATCTGGTTGGCAACAAAATCCGCTTCCTCAGAATAGGTATCACTATCGACGGAAATTCCGTACAGTGAAATCTCTGGCTCACGCAGCGGAATATGTGGGATACCCTCGCGGAGCATTTCCTCCTCGCCGTATGTGATTCCACCTACATCGGGGGACATACACCGTGCAAACACATCGTTTACACCACTCAAAACGCCTGCGGAGGAACGGAAGTTATGGCTCAGAAGAACCTTTCTCCCCATGCCCGGCCGCGCCTTATCAGCAGGCGCGTAATTCATATATTTCTCGGTGAAAATGCCGGGATCTGCCAGACGAAACTGATAGATGGATTGCTTTACATCGCCAACCATAAAGCAGTTCTGGCGTTTTTCCGTCAGGGCGCTGAAAATAGCGTCCTGAATGCCGTTGGAATCCTGATACTCATCAACCATCACCTCACGAAAACGCTCGCCGATCTCGTTTGCCACAGCGGTGATTCCATTTCGATGTTTTCCCAAAAGCAAATCAAGGGTCTTATGCTCCAAATCACCAAAGTCAAGAATGCCCCGGTTCTTTTTGAGTCTGTCATACTCATTGGAGAAAGCCTCAACCAATTCAACAAGTCCAGCAGCACTGGTTTGCGCGGCGCGCAAATCCTCCAGCAGCACTGCGCTGCTGTCCGAAAAGTTCCGCAAACGGTTAGTAAGACCTTTTTTGCAGGCATTACGCACAGCCTTCAGGTTTTCACAAAGCTGAAGATCCGTACATTTCTTAGAAAAAGTGAGTCTGCCAAAATCCACCGTATTGTGTGCTAAAACGGCATCCCAGGTGTCACAATCACGGAGTTCTTGCAGCTGAGCCACCGTAGCCATAAACAGTTCAGTGGGTTTCTCCATTCCCTCGGATACAGATGCTGCGTTTATGCATCGCTCCATAGCATCGATCTGCTGGTTCAGGTAGGACCGCAGGTCAGAAAGCAAATACTGTCCCCAAGGTGTTTGTCCAACATCTGAAACCCCATCGGCATCGTTGGATGCGCACCAGTCAAGCCAGCTGCCGGGATCCAAATGGCACCTTGCACTACCGTAAACCTTAAGAACGATCTCCGGGATTTGTCTGTCATCACGGCCAAGACCCTGCGAATCTACGAATTCGCGGAAATTTTTGTTCTCCTCTGCGCTCTCATAGGCAGCCTCGAGAACATTCTGAAGGGCTCGAAGCTGCAGTTCTGTGCACTCCCCTTCGTCCGCAACACGAAAATCGGCAGTAATATCCAGCCGGTGTGCATATTGGCGCAAAACATCTGTACAGAAGCCGTGAACCGTAGAAATTTTCGCAAGGTAAAGTCGCTGCATCTGCTGCTGAAGATGCCGATTATGGGGCTGCTCGGCAATCAATTTGGAAAGTCGCGCAGCGATCTTGCTTCTTAATTCCGCAGCCGCAGCCTTAGTATAGGTGATGATCAAAAAGTCATCGATATCCGCCGGATCCACCGGGTCCATAATATAGTGAACAAGCCGTTCCACAAGCACCATCGTCTTGCCGGAACCAGCAGCAGCTGAGACGAGCAGCTTACCTCCGCGGTTTAAAATGGCCGCTTGCTGTGCAGGCGTTAATGTATCAAGCACCACTGCTCACCTCCTTCTTAATTCGTTGCCAGAAGTCCTCCTGCGGCATTGCCGCATAGTCCCGTCTGTCGGCAACGGTCGCATCGTGACAAATCGCGCCATAAGGACAAAACGCACAGGCATTATGCCGACCGCCTCTTGTATATGGATTGGGATCAACGCAACCGGAGGAAATATCATCCACCATTTTCGCCAGCAAGAGCAAAATGTAGCTTTTCAGAAGACTCATTTGCTGTCTGTCCGCCAAATCTCCGGATTTACTTCCATCTTTTTTGATGGTGTAAGGAAGGCGTCGCGGCTTTTCAGCCGGCTCCATCGCCTGCAGAACATCATCGTCAAGAAGCAGCAAGCCTTCTCGCTTCCAAATCTTCTCACGGGCCTGAAGTGCCTCCTCATCACTCAGGCGGCTATCCGCTGCCACAACAGGTGCTCTTGCAGGAAAATACTGCACGCCAGCACCAACCGGGTGTTCACCCAGAAAATAACCGCCATTATCCTCCAAGGCAAACAAATACAAAAGCATCTGCAAACCAAGGCCGTTATAAACATCGCAGTAATCAAAGTCCTTTTTACCTGTCTTATAGTCAACAACACGGTAGTAGGCCTGTTCACCTTGCCTCCAGACATCCACACGATCAACAAAGCCGCGAAGCCGTGCGGACATCGTCTTTCCGTTGACTTCGATGGCATCCATAGGGCCACCCATACCAAAGGCTAGCTCGAACTCAGCCGGCTCAAACTTCGATTGCCGCAGCTCATCCCACAGCTCTGTAACAACCATTTCCAACTCGCGTGTGTTCCGCCGGAACAGGTAGCTTACGCGCTGAGAATCAATCTGTTGAAAACGCTCGGCGATATACGCCTGCGAGTATTTATTAGCGATTTCCAAGGTTTTTTCAAGGGATATGTCGTGGAAACCACCCAATTCCATAATTTCCTTGGCTGTTTTCTCCAGCACCGCGTGAACATAGGTGCCAAACTCAGTGGGGTCAATAGTCGCCTGCTTACGCTCCTTCAATCGCAGGCCATATTGCAGATAATATGCCAATCTGCAATCAGCCAGCTTGTCCACCTGCGACGCAGAAAGCTTCACAGTTCTTCCGTAAAGTTTTTCGATCGTTTCAGGTGTTACTGCGCCAAGCGTATGCTCCTTATTACGCATCAGCTGCTCATACTCCTCGGAGACACCCAACTGCTCTGCTGCGATCTGCGCTTTCATCCGAACAAGATAGGCTCCGGCCTCCATATCATTCACAGGAGACAGGCTAAAGGGCGTTCTTCTGCTGTCACCGCCTGCCATTTTACTAAGGCGCTGATAGAGGAAGGACGGTTGTTCACCGGGGCAGCAAACTGTAATTGTTTGCTTTGCACCACAGAACACACCATAAATATCCGAAAATTCCGCCTGCAGACCTTCCATTGCGCCGCCTGTAAGCGGTACGCCAAGCTGGCGCAGCTGTGTGCGCTCCTGGTCGGTCAGGACTCCCACGGAACCGCTGTATGCCGGGAAGGAACCATCACAAGCACCGAGCAGAATCAAATGCTCCGGTTGCTGGCAGCGCATCGCAGAAATAGGGCCAACCGTCACCGCATCCAGCACAGAAGGAATCGTGCCAACATCATATTGGCCCAACAGCAGCTTCAGCAGTTTTGTGAAATTCTGGCCATCCCAATAGGTCTCAGCCAACATATCATTTAGCTGCTCCAGCGCGGACAAAAGGATTTCCCACAGTTGACTGAGCACCTGCTCACCACGCAAGTCGCCCTGCTTTTTCATATGGGCTGCCAAAGTGGTCAGACGCTCCTCCAAACGAACATCCTGCACAAATGCATAGACGGCCTGAACGACCTGACCAACACAAACAGCCTCGTTTACTGCCTTTTTCAAGCAAATAAGGGGCATCAGCGCTGTCTCTCGCAGCGTATTCAGACGCGCCAGGTAGGCCTTATCCTCATCGCGCCAATCCGCACCCAATCCGGCAGGATGGTACTCCCAATCCGAACACCAGCGACTACCTGTAATATTCCAAGTAATCACATAGTTTTCAATACGGTCGCAATCCTCCATCTGCAGCGGTGACAGAGTGGATTTTAAGTAGCGCAGCACATCTGTCTGCTCAAAACTGCCAACTGCCGCATCGATAGCAGACAGAACCGTTGTAATCACCGTTTTATCCAAAACGCTTTCTGTGCCGGACACATAAGTCGGAATATGATATCTGGAGAACACCATATCCAATGTGTTTCTATAGGTCTGCATATCCGTACAGACAACGCTGACGTCGCGATACCGGCATCCGGACCGGACTTTCTTTATGATTTCCTCCGCTGCCAAATGGCATTCCTGATACACCGTCTCCGTGCGGAATACCTGCAGGTCAGGATTGGCCTCTGTATTCTCATCAATCGGGCCGGAGAACAGCCCGGAACGAGCTTTCTCAAGAGAGTTTACATTGCCTTCGATCCACTTGATCTCCACCTCAACACCCAAATCCTGCGCGACACGGAGCAGCTGCGCAGCTGTCTGACCGGCTTTTTCGAAGGCCGGCTCTGCCGAATCCACCCGATCACAGTTCAAGCTGATGACTACCTGCGCGGAGTGGGCGATCATATTTTGAATAATTGCAGCATGTTGCCGTGTAAAATCAGGGAAACCATCAATATAAAACACATGGTTTTCCGAAAAGTCACTATCCTCAAGCTGCTCTAGCAGCCAAGTCATTTGGTCGCGAGGGTCCCGTTTTCCTCTGGCGCAAAGGCTGTCATAAGCATCAAGGATCAAAGATAGCTCTTCCAATTTCTGCGCCAAGCTGCCCTGTGATTTTTCGGACGCAGTATGTAAGTCCTCTGCTGTAATACAACAGCGCTTAAACTCATCAACAGCATCCAAAAGCCCCGTTAGAAATTCCGGGCGCGTCTCCAAGGCCGCATAAGCCTTCAGCTTGCTGTGGAGTTGACGGGTAGCAGATGCCATAGCCACCAAGCGGCCGCCATTGTCCAGGCACTCAGGTGCGCCGTAGCCGGCTGCGTCAGACACGCGCTTTGCAAGCCGTGTAAAGGTAAGCACCTCCGCAAAACGGCTGGTCGTATCACCTGCATTGGCGCACAACCTCCGTTCCGTATCGTGGCTGATCAATTCCGGCACAAGAAGGATGCGTCCCGGCTTTTGAGCTGCAACATCCTGTGCGATCATATGCAAAACGGCATCTCGATTGGCAGTCCAATCAGCGCCCAACAGTAAGGTAAGCATAACGACCCCTCCTCTTTGTTAATATAATATCACACAATCCGTCCCAAAAACAGTACATAATCGAATAAATCTCAAAAAAACAGCAAAAAATGTCCATACCGCAAAATGCGCGGTATGGACAGATCGTGGGACAATGTTAAATCGGCTTGGCAATATACACCTGAGGATAGTTTTCCTTCAGCATACTGCAAATAACTGCAGCAAATTCAAAATCAGGCACGATGGCGAACACCGCAGAACCTGAGCCGGTCATCTGCTGCGCCACAGAGCCATAGCTGTTAAAAATGGACTTAATATAATTCAGTTCAAGGTGATCCTGCGTAACAACGGGGTCAAAGACATTATAAATATTCTCAGCAACCTTACCAAGATCGCCTGCCAACAAAGCGCTTTCCATTGCCTGATGATCCGGTCTCTTCGGAATAGAGGTGTTATCGATTTTTTGATACAATTCAGGCGTGGAAGAAGAAAAGTCCGGCTTGCAGACAACAAAGCAGCAGTCCGGCATATCCGGAAGCATTCTCAGTCGCTCACCGCGGCCTTCTACCATTGCCGTTCCGCAAAGAGTACAGAACGGGACATCACTGCCAACAAGTGCGCCCAGCTCTGCAAGAGCCAAAATGGAAAGGGGCTCACCGTAATGACGATTCAGTGCTCGCAGCACAGCTGCTGCGTCAGCGCTGCCGCCACCTAAGCCGGCCTCCATAGGGATGCGCTTGGTAATGCGAATGGCAATGCCGCTTGTATCCAATTTTGTATGTTCATAAAAGACCTTGGCTGCTTTCCAAGCCAGATTCCGTTCATCTGTAGGAACGCCCTCCCGGTCACAAGAAAGCATCCATTCCTTATCCGTATCGACATCGATCTCCACATCATCGCGGATCGAGATCGTCTGCATAACGCTTTTAATATCGTGATAGCCGTCAGCGCGCTTATCCAGCACATCCAGCGTCAGATTGATTTTTGCAAATGCGCCTTCGTAAAGTGTGGTCATAGGTTATTACCTTCCTAGCTTTGATTCTTTTTTTATTATAGCAAAAACTTCGCTTATTTGCAACGGTTTGTATATTTTCCTTTGATTCGGACAACATATCCCTATCCAACAATTTGAATGGAGGTATATATATGGATACACTGGCATTGATTCTTTCCATTATCGGTTCTCTGAACTGGGGTCTGGTTGGTATTTTCAAATTTGACCTTGTGGCATGGATCTTTGGTGGACAGGACGCTGTGGTCAGCCGCATTATTTATGCGCTGGTTGGGCTTGCCGGCCTGTGGTGCATCACTCTGC
The DNA here is from genome assembly GCA_045614325.1 of Faecousia sp. GTDB lineage: Bacteria > Bacillota > Clostridia > Oscillospirales > Oscillospiraceae > Faecousia. Next base: position 16,049 of record JAZLCU010000028.1, read on the forward strand.
TGTTTCGCAGAAATCGCGACAGTATCAACGCAGAATAAACAAAGCGGCAGCACCCATCAGGGATGCTGCCGCTTAAGCTTTATTTCGTCACACGAACAATGCACTTAACAACAATGCCGTTGTATGTCGCTGTTACCGTGGTCGAGCCCCTTTCTACGCCGGTCACTGTGCTGCCGGACAGAGAAGCTGCCGAGCCGCTTGCAGACCATGTAGCCTGCACCTCAGTGCCGTTCTCGTCCTTCAAGGACAGTTTGTAGCTCTGACCGATGCTCATCGTAAAGTCGCTGGTCTTGCCGAAGCGAGTATGGATGTAGAATATCTTGCTTGTGGAGGTATTGCCGGAGTTGCCGCCATCTTCGGATACGCTACCGTTGCCGCTTACACCGGTATTGCCGCCGCCGTCCTCAGAAACACCGCCGTTGCCGGAAACGCCTGTGCCATCCTTAAATACGCAACGAATGATGCAACTTACCTTCTGGTCTTCATATTCGGCATAAACCTTAGTTGTGCCGCTGCCAACCGCAACAACCTTACCCTCTTCGATGGTAGCTACGGTTTCGTCCTCGGTAGACCAGGTGATCAGGTTTTTGGCGATAGTGCCGCTGTAGAGCATCCAGCTCTTACCCTTCTGGTCGAAGGTGATGTCCTTGCGGTTCAGTTCGAGAACATCCTTGGTGTTTTCGCTGGTTGTGGTGTCCTCGGTGGTGTCATTTGTGGTATCCTCTGTAGTATCCTCGGTAGTATCGCCGGTGGTTTCCTCGATTTGGCAAGTTACTTCAACTTCCTTGATGATATCACCGCAAGTGATCACGATCTTTGTTGTACCGTTTCCGACCGCTGTAATCTTGCCTACGCTGCTAACGGTAGCGACTGTTTCGTCCTCGGATGCGAAGGTGATTGTATCGGTGGTGTTGGAGGGTACGCGCTTAACATCCAGCATAACGGCCTCGCCTACCTGCTCCAAAACAATGGTAGTAGTATCCAATTCCACATTGGTGCAGGGAATCGACTGGCTCATAGAGCTGCCGGTAGATTCGTCCTGATTCTGAGGGCCGGAAATAGGTCCAAAGAACTTAACTGCGATATAAATCAACACAGCAATAATTGCAACGAGCAACAATACAGCCGTAATCACTAAGCCACGACCAGACTTTTCAGGCGCCTGCTCCTCAACGACGGGTTCGTCAAAAACGGGCTTCTCCAGTTCAGGCTCCTTTGCAGGTTTTGTTCTGACCTCAGCCATAGCATTTTCTTTGTTGCGCTTCTTAACATTAGCCTTGGAAAAGCGGCCGCCCTTAACATATGTATAGCCGGTTGTTACATTGCCTTCTTTGCTAATCTCACTGGTTGCACGCTGTACATCGCTGTCACAAACACAACCGCAAATCGGACATCTCTTTGCCGTTTCCGGGTAGGATGTTCCGCAAATATCACAAATAATCTTGCTCATATCGTTACCTCCTGATCAGCAGAAGTCTCTGCTTAATATCTTCACGGGTATTATAGCATTTCTTGCTGAATAAAACAACTACAAACATGTTGCTTTTTTTAGAAATTTATTTTATGATATAGACAGGAAGAAAAAGGAGGCGACAAATGTGTCCGAACCAAGGCTGATCTCGCCAATGCTGGATAATTTCATCATGGGCGGCCCCATTAGCGACCACAGCGGTGTCCGCTGCTGTCCTGCTATGGAAAACGAAACCGACGAAAAGTATATTGTTAAGGTAATCTCCATTCCTGCATCTGAGACCCAGATGGATGCTCTGCTGCTTACCGGCGCATACCCAGATGAAGCTTCTGTTGTAGCCTACTTCAGCGAGCTGACGGAGATTGTTCTTAAGGAAATCAGTACGCTGGCTTCCTTGGCTGAGCAAGAGGGCTTTATCCCCTTCTGTAACCATCAGGTCGAAACGATGGAAAACGGAAAGGGCTTTGATGTTTACCTGCTCAGCAAGTATCGCAGAACACTTGAGCGGCATTTTAAGCGCCATACCTTTACGCACCTTGACGGTCTGAATTTAGGTCTCGATTTGTGTGCTGCGTTATCTGTTTGCAGAAGAAACGGCTATCTCTATGTTGATCTGAAGCCCAGCAACATTTTTGTGACCGAGCAGCAGCAATACCGCATCGGCGATCTTGGCTTCATTCGTTTGGATGGACTCAAGTACGCTTCCCTGCCCGAAAAATATCTGAGCACCTATACGCCTCCCGAAGTCAGTGACGCATTCTCCGCGCTGAACGAAACAATGGATGTTTATGCTGCAGGTCTCATTCTGTATCAAGTATTCAACAACGGCGTACTGCCGTTTAATGACGAGGTAAAGCCCGGCGATGAACTTCCGGCTCCTGCATATGCGGACCCAGAGATGAGTCAGATCATCCTGAAAGCCTGCGCCGCCAACCCAGAGGACAGATTCCAGGATCCCATCATATTGGGTCAGGCTATTGTTGCTTATATGCAGCGTAATGGCGCAAGCAATGAGCCTATTGTTCCCGTGCCTGTGGAAGAGCCCGTTGAGGAAGTTATCGAGGAAATCGACGAACACACTATTAACGCTGAAGAAGCAACCGAGGAAGAAGCCGTTAAGGTTGACCCCGAGCTGGCTGAGTTTGTTGACCTGAGTGAGGGTGCAGTACCCGAGGACGAAGTGCCCGAGGACGCTGTTATTACCGATGAGGTATCCGAGATTCTGAATCAAGCCGAGGAGCTGGCTGCTGTTGAGGTTCCAGAGCCCGTTGTTGTTCCGGACCATATTGATGTGCCGGACATTATGCAGGAAGATGAACCTGATGATGTCGTTGAGGAAATTCTCGATGAAGAAGTTGATCAGGACTTGGAGTCTGAAGAGTCTGACGCTTTGGACGAGGACGAGGAAGCGTTTGACGAAGACAAACCTAAGAAAAAGAATCGCTGGATCGAATGGTTGATCGCACTACTGGTAATTGCAGGCATTGCCGTCGGCGGCTACTTCTTCTATACAAGCTATTATCTTGTTGAAATCGACAGCATTACCGTTGAATCCGATTACAGCACGCTGACCATTCACGTCAATACCGCTGAGGACGAAAGCCTCCTGAAGGCCGTCTGCACAGACACCTACGGCAACCCTGTTACCGTCAGCATTGTCAACGGCAAGGCCGTGTTTACAGACCTGAAGCCCAACACAGGCTACAACATCCAGTTGACTGTCGATGGCTTCCACAAGCTGAGCGGTAAGACCACCGCCACCTTCGCAACACCTATTCCCTCCAACATTGTAAAGATCGATGCGGTTACCGGTGTTTCCGATGGCAGCGTGATTCTGAACTTTACACTAGAAGGCCCTGACAGCAAGGAATGGACTGTGCTTTACTCCACTGAGGGTGAAGAAGAACGCACCGCAACATTCACCGGTCATACTGTCACATTGTCTGACCTTACTGTTGGTAAGGCATATACCTTCAAGCTGTTCCCCGTTGAGGAACTGTATGTGACCGGCACAAACGAATTGACATTCACCACAAGTCAGGTTGTTCGCGCTGAAGGTTTGGAGATCGTCAGCTGTATGAATAACACCTTGACCGCCAAGTGGTCCGCTCCTGCAGGCGTGCAGGTTGAGAACTGGACCGTTCGCTGCACCGGCGCAAACTACAGTAAGACGATCGTTACCACCGATACAGTTGTAACCTTCGAAGGCCTCGATCACACCTTGGCTTACAACATCGAAGTCAAGGCTGCAGGTATGAGCGTGAGTCAGACCACCAGCATTCCTGCCAACACAGTAACCGCTATGAACTTTGCTGTGGATGCTTCCTCCGGCAAGAAGCTCGTACTCGTTTGGGAAACCAGCACGGCTGTTCCTGCTGACGGCTGGGTATTGCGTTACAGCGTGGAAGGCGTTGCCACTGAAACCACCATCGAATGCAAGGACAACACCGCGGTTATCACCCCCGTGCACAAGAATGCGACCTATCATTTTAGCCTCGAGGATGCAAACGGAAATATGCTTCTGGGTTCTAAATTCGATTTGACTATCGCAACTCCTGCAGGTTAATACCTAATAATCCAAAAAGGCAGTCCGAAAGGGCTGCCTTTTCTTGCGTAAATATATGAAAAACCCCTTGCAATCTGTTTTTTCGCGTGGTATACTGACAACAGATAAATCATACGGAGGCTTATTATGGTTGCCATTGCAAAAGTTGCACAGTTCTACTTTTTTAACTATTACTTTTTTACCTTTAAAAAGTAATAGCGATTTGTGCTGCATTTGCATTGATAATACCGTATTTTAAACGCCGCACAGTTTCGCTACTGTGTGGTCTTTTTATTGTTGGGAGATGTTATTATGATCGCAATTTTGAAGAGAGGTACAACACCTGAACAGACCGAGCATTTGATCCAATGGTTGAAGCATATGGATCTGGATGTTCATCTCTCCGAAGGCAAGGAATTTACTATTCTCGGCCTTGTCGGCGACACCAGCCGCGTGGATATTGAATTGCTCAACAGCCTTGAGATCGTTGAGAATGTTCGTCGTGTTTCTGAGCCCTTTAAGCAGGCAAACAGAAAATTCCATCCCAACGACAGCGTGATTTCCTGCGGTGATGTAAAAATCGGCGGTGGTCACTTCGCTATGATCGCAGGTCCTTGCTCTGTTGAGAGCGAGGAACAAATAATCGCGGTTGCAGAATCTGTGAAGGCTTCAGGCGCCCACATTCTGCGCGGCGGCGCATTCAAGCCCCGTACATCGCCCTATGCATTCCAGGGCCTTAAGGATGCTGGCATTCAGATGCTGCTGAAAGCCAAAGAAGTAACCGGTATGCCCATCATTACCGAAATTATGAACACACGCTCTTTGGATCTTTTTGAGAATGTAGACATCATTCAGGTGGGTGCCCGGAATATGCAGAACTTTGACCTGCTGCAGGAACTGGGTAAAACGAAGAAACCCATTCTCCTGAAACGTGGTCTTGCAAATACTCTGCAGGAGTTACTCATGAGCGCCGAGTACATTATGAGCGAGGGCAACGAGAACATTATCCTGTGCGAACGGGGTATTCGAACATATGAAAACTATACCCGAAACACATTGGATCTATCTGCGATCCCCGTGCTGCACGAGTTGTCTCATCTGCCCGTTGTGGTTGATCCCAGTCACGCAACCGGACGCTCCTCTCTGGTGCCAGCTATGGCCGTTGCAGCAGCTGCTGCCGGCACAGATGGCATTATGGTGGAGGTTCACAACAACCCGGCCTGTGCGCTGTGTGACGGCGCACAATCCCTGACTCCCGAGCAGTTCGACGCGCTGAATAAGCAGGTCCAAAAGGTTCGCGAGGTACTCAGATGAATGTTGGTATCTTGGGCCTTGGTCTGATCGGCGGCTCTTTGGCGCGAGCATACTCCAAGGCCGGACATACGGTTCATGCAGCAGAACAGGACGAGTCTACTTTGTCTTTTGCGCAGCTTGCAGGCGCTGTTCACGGCGAATTAAACGCAGAAACCATAGCCTCCTGTGATTTAATCCTGCTTGCCATTTATGCAGATGCTTCCGCAAATTGGCTGGAGCATAATGCTGCATCCATCTCCCCCGCTTGTCTTGTTGTTGATTGCTGCGGCATTAAGGAAGAAATTTGCAAGCGGTGTTTTCCCTTAGCTGAGAAATACGGTTTCTGCTTTATGGGCGGTCATCCTATGGCAGGCTCTCATAACTCCGGCTTTAAGTACAGCCGTTCCAATCTTTTTCAGGGCGCGCCAATGGTGCTTGTGCCGCCGCGCTTTGATGACCCGGAAATGCTGCAACGAGCAAAAGAGGCGCTGGCTCCCTGCAAATTCGGCTCTTTTTCTATCACCACAGCAAAAGAACACGACAGAATGATCGCCTTCACCTCGCAGATGCCCCATATTGTCAGCAACGCCTATATCAAGTCACCCACGGCGACACAGCACAAGGGTTTTTCTGCAGGCAGCTATAAGGATCTGACCCGTGTGGCTTGGTTAAATCCTGCGATGTGGGCAGAGCTGTTTCTATCAAACAAGGAAAACATTCTTTTTGAACTGCAGACATATATCACAAGCCTTCAGGCCTATCAGGATGCGATCGCAAGCGATGACGAGCAGACGCTGATTGCGCTTCTGGCTGAAGGTCGCAAATGTAAGGAGGAGGTCGACAGATGAAAACAATTAACATCCATGCATCCAAAAGCTATGATGTGATCATCGGAAACGACCTGCTGGCGCATCTCGGTGAACATTTGCTCCGCGTGTGCCACGAACCCTGCAAGGTTGCGATCATCAGCGACAGCACAGTTTGGCCGCTATATGGTGACGTTGCCGTTAAGGCACTGACCGCTTCCGGCTTTCATATGGTAAATTTTACATTTTCTGCAGGTGAAAGCAGTAAGAACAGTGAAACTTATCTCGAGATTCTGAATTTTCTTGCCGAAAACAAAATCACACGGGGCGATATGCTTATCGCTCTAGGCGGTGGCGTTGTTGGTGATATAACCGGCTTTGCCGCAGCCACCTATCTGCGTGGTGTATCCTTCGTGCAAATCCCTACAACGCTTCTTGCAATGGTGGATTCCTCCGTTGGTGGAAAAACAGCCATCAATCTGCCTGCCGGCAAGAATCTTGTTGGTGCGTTCAATCAGCCCCATCTTGTTCTTTGCGATCTGAACACACTTAACACCCTGCCGGATGCCGTTTTCCGGGATGGATGCGCAGAGGTGATTAAGTACGGCATTATTTATGACGCTGACCTTTTCGGTCACCTGAATGCGAATGGCTTGGCTTTTGAACGGGAGTATGTGATTTCTCGCTGTGTAGAGTTAAAGCGCGATGTGGTTGAACGGGACGAGTTTGATAATGGCCTGCGGCAAATGCTGAATTACGGCCACACCATCGGCCACGGCATTGAGGCACAAAGCGGATATTCCGTGTCACACGGACAGGCCGTTGCCATCGGTATGGCCATTGTAGCCAAGTCCGGCTGTCCTGCCATTTACAAGCAGTTAACCGATGTTTTGCAGAAGTTCCATCTACCCACCACAACACAATTTACCGCACAGCAACTGTACTCCAGCGCCCTGTCTGACAAAAAACGCGCCGGCGGCACAGTGAACCTGATCATTCCTACCGCAATCGGCAGCTGTGCCATTGTCCCCACCGATGTGAATGCACTAAAATCCTTTATTGAAGAAGGTCTATGATATGGACATCACCATTTACCCCGGCAAGCTTCGTGGAACGGTTACCGCCATTCCCTCCAAATCACAAGCTCATAGATTGCTGATTTGCGCTGCATTTGCGGATGCACCTACCTCTTTTGTCTGTCCGCAAACCAACGAAGATATCGAAGCTACCGCCCGTTGTCTGAATGCGCTTGGCACAGATGTTCAGCGCACAGAAGACGGCTATCAAGTGAATCCGGCTAAGTGTCTCCCTCATTCTGCAATTTTGGATTGCGGTGAGAGCGGTTCGACCCTTCGATTCCTGCTGCCCGTGGTTTGCGCGCTTGGGGTAAGTGCTACCTTCCGGCTTCACGGCCGACTCCCTGATCGCCCTCTGTCTCCACTTTGGGAGGAGCTCGAGCGAATGGGATGTAGATTAACAAGGCCGACCGATGACACCATTCAGACAAGCGGCAAATTACAGCCCGGACATTTTTCCATCGCCGGCAATGTTTCCAGCCAGTTTATTTCTGGACTTTTATTTGCAGCTGCCCTAATGGAGGGTTCTTCCACCATCGAAATCAGCGGTGTTTTGGAGTCCAAGCCCTATGTGGATATGACGGTGGGCGCGCTGAAACAATTTGGTGTCAGCACAGAGGGTTTCCGCATTTGCGGAAGCTACCCCTTCCACTCACCGAAATCCGTTTCTGTTGAAGGCGATTGGAGCAACTGCGCGTTTTTCGTTGCTGCAAATGCTTTAGGAAGCAAGGTGCAGATTGAAAATCTGCGCTCAGACTCCCCTCAAGGTGACAAGATCATTGCTGAGCTGGTTAAGGCAGACCGGGAAGAAAACCTATCCGTTGCAGATTTTCCCGATTTAGTTCCTATTTTAGCGGTGTATTACGGTGCAAGGGGCGGTGCGACTTTTACTGATATTACTCGACTTCGCTTGAAGGAGTCCGACAGAGTTGCAACCGTGGTTGATATGCTTATCCGGCTTGGTGCTTCCGCCAATGCAACAGAAAACACGCTGATCATTTCCCCCGGCACCTATCACGGCTGCACCATTGACGCTGCCGGCGACCACCGCATTGCTATGGCTGCCGCAATAGCCGCCACGGTTGCAACAGGCCCGGTTACCATACTGGGTGCAGAATGTGTCAACAAATCCTACCCTGCCTTCTGGCAGGTCTACAAAGAACTAGGAGGCCAATATGAGCAGTACCTACGGTGATAAATTGAAGCTTTGTATTTTTGGCGAGTCTCACGGCCCTGCGATCGGCATGACTATGGACGGCATACCTGCAGGGCTCCCCGTGGATTTTGAGGCTCTGCAGGCATTTCTTGAGCGCCGTGCGCCCGGCCGCAACAATTACTCTACCACAAGAAAAGAAGCCGATACCCCTGAATTCCTGGCAGGCCTCGCAGATGGCTATACCTGCGGCGCACCCATTGCCGCTATCATTCGCAACACAAATACCCGTTCCGGCGATTATGACAGCCTGAAGGACTGTCCGAGACCCGGTCACGCAGATTATCCTGCTCAAGTCAAGTATAAAGGTTATCAGAATGTGGCCGGCGGTGGTCACTTCTCCGGCCGTCTCACCGCCGTTATGTGCATCGCAGGCGGTCTTTGCAAGCAATGGCTGGAACGAAAAGGCATCCGCATTGCCGCACACATCAGTGCGATTGCTGATGTCCGTGACGATTCCTTTGACCCTGTCAACCCAAACCCAGACGCTGTAGGCAATATTTTCCCCACCATTGATGTGGAAGCCGGCGAGAAAATGCAGGCAGCAATCGCAGCTGCAAAGGCCGACGGTGACAGCGTTGGCGGCGTGATCGAATGCGTTGTAACCGGCCTTCCTGCCGGCCTAGGTGAGCCTATGTTCGGCGGAATCGAGGGAAAGCTTGCACAGATCATCTACGGCATTCCGGCCGTCAAGGGTCTTGAGTTTGGCTCCGGCTTTGCCGGCAGCGCCCTACGCGGCAGCCAAAACAATGACCCCTACACCATCGCTGACGGCATTGTAAAAACCGTCACCAACAACGCAGGCGGTATTCTCGGCGGACTCTCAAACGGTATGCCCGTGGTTTTCAGAGCGGCTATCAAGCCGACCCCCTCTATTGCAAAGCAGCAGCAATCTGTTAGCCTTTCCAAAATGGAGGAACAAGCCCTCACCATTCACGGACGGCACGATCCGTGCATCGTCCCCAGAGCTGTACCCGTTATTGAGGCGGCCACAGCTATTGCAATTTTTGATGTCTGCCTTTCTGACAGAAGCATTTTGGAGGCTTAACAATGGACATAAAGGATTATAGAAACCAAATCGACGAGATCGATGACGAGCTTGTGCGGCTGTTTGCAAAGCGTATGGAAGTATCGGCGCAGATCGCCGATTACAAAAAAGCAAACGGTCTTCCTATCTATGTGCCTGCAAGAGAGCGGGAAATTCTGCAAGATGTAGCCGAAAAGGCCGGCCCCGATATGGCTAACTACACGAGAGTTTTGTACTCTATGCTTTTTGAGTTGAGCCGCAGCTATCAGAAAAAGCGCAACAATCAGGTTACTTCTCTTTATCAGAACATTACCCATTCCATCGAGAACACCGACAAACTCTTCCCTCAGGCTCCTATGGTTGCCTGTCAGGGTGTTGAGGGTGCCTATTCTCAGATCGCCTGTGAGAAGATGTTTAAATCTCCCTTCATTATGTATTTTAAAAACTTTGAGGGTGTTTTTAACGCAATCGATCAGGGACTATGCCAATACGGCATCCTGCCGTTGGAAAACTCCACCGCAGGCTCTGTTAAAAAGGTTTACGACCTGATGATCTCCCACAATTTCTCTATTGTGAGAACCTTCAGAATGAAGATCGACCACAATTTGGTCGCTAACCCCGGCACAAAGCTTTCCGACATCAAGGAAGTCTACTCCCACGAGCAGGCCATCAATCAATGCAGTGGTTTCTTGTCTTCTCTTCCCGGCGTCAAAATCATCCCCGTGGAAAACACCGCTGTTGCAGCCAAGATGGTTTCCGAATCCGGCCGCAACGATGTGGCTGCTATTTCCAGCCGCTATTGCGAGGAGCTGTATGACCTCGAGAATCTGTCTGACTCTATTCAGGATAAAGGCAACAACAGAACCCGCTTCATTTGCATCAGTAAGAACCTGGAGATTTATCCCGGTTCCGACAAGACAAGCATTATGATGGTACTATCCCATAAGCCCGGCGCTCTGTACAAGGTCTTGGCCAGAATGTATGTGCTTGGTATCAATGTGATCAAGCTGGAATCCCGTCCCATCGCTGACAGAGATTTTGAGTTTATGTTCTACTTTGATTTAGAAACATCCATCTACTCCGAAGAATTTGTGCAGCTGATGTGCGAGCTGGATGACATATGTGAGGAGTTTAAGTATCTTGGCAGCTACACCGAGGTGGTATAAATGAAATGCGGTCTACTAGGCAAAACACTCGGTCACAGCTATTCACCGTATATCCACAGTTTCTTGGGAGACTATGCCTACGACTTGTTTGAAAAGCGGCCGGAGGAATTGGAAAGCTTCTTAAAAAACGGCGATTTTGTTGGTCTAAATGTGACAATGCCCTACAAAAAAGATGTGATTCCCTATTGCGACGAGTTGACCGATTGCGCAAAGAAGCTTGGTGCTGTCAACACCCTTGTTAAGCGGTCTGATGGCAGATTGATCGGCCACAACACAGACTATTTCGGTTTTCAATCTATGGTGTCGCGCAGCGGTCTGTTGGTCAACGGCAAGAAAGCCCTTGTCCTCGGCAGCGGCGGTGCATCTGCAACGGCAGTTGCCGTACTGAAGGAGCTTGGTGCAAATGTTGTGGTTATTTCGCGCACAGGCCGAGACAACTACGATAACATCGCACTCCACAGCGATGCACGCATTATTGTCAACGCAACACCGGTTGGTATGTATCCTCAGGCAGGTGCATCTCCCGTTGAACTATCTTTGTTCCCAGCGCTGGAAAGCGTACTGGATATCGTCTACAATCCTGCGCGAACAAAGCTAATGCTGGACGCTGAGAACCGTGGCATCCCAGCTGAAAACGGCCTTTGGATGCTGGTTGCTCAAGCTAAGGAGGCATCCGAGTGGTTTACCGGGCAGACAATTGACAATGCTGTGATTATGGATATTCACAGCCGGATGTGTGCGAAAATGGCAAACATTGTGCTGATCGGCATGCCCGGTTGCGGCAAGACCACCATTGGTAAGACGCTATCGCAAATGACCGGCAAGCAGTTTGTTGATGTAGACGCTGAAATCGAGCATGCTGCAGGTATGACCATTCCTAATATCTTTGCACAGCACGGTGAGGATCATTTCCGCAAATTGGAAACGCAATTACTGGCAGAATTCGGTCAAAAGTCCGGGCTCGTCATCGCCACCGGCGGCGGCTGCGTAACAAGAGCAGAAAACTATCCGCTGCTTCATCAAAACGGAACAATCTACTGGATTCAGCGTGATGTTGAAACCCTGCCAACAGACGGACGCCCCCTTTCTCAAGCCGGGAAACTGCAGGAGATGTATCTGGCGCGCAAGGGTCTGTACGAACACTTTGCCGATAAGGTGATAACAAATAACGGTACGGCCCAGCAGGCCGCCGAGGAAATTGCGAAAGGATGGATATGATATGAAAATTCTCGTGCTGAATGGCCCGAACATCAATATGCTCGGCATTCGTGAACCGGGCATCTATGGGAAACAAACCTTTCAGGATCTGCTTTCTCTTCTGAAGCAAACAGCAGATGACGCCGGCATTGCCGTTGAACAATATCAATCCAACCACGAGGGCGACCTTGTAGATAAGATTCAGGCCGCCTTTGGCAACACAGATGGAATTGTGATCAACCCAGCGGCCTACACCCACACCTCCATTGCCATCTTGGATGCTCTCAAATCTGTTGGTATTCCTGCTGTAGAGGTGCATATTTCCGATGTGGACTCCCGGGAAAGCTTCCGGCAGATCTCCTACGCAGGACTAGCCTGTGAAAAGTCCATTAAGGGCCAAGGCATCGACGGCTACCGCCAAGCGATCCTTTACTTGGTTGATAAATACAACGCGTAAAAAAAGGAGCACTCTCTATCGGAGTGCTTCTTTTATTTTAGTTTATAGACCATTGTACAATAGCGGCTGGACACAGTTCCATCAATCAGAGTTGCTGAATCCGAAACCACCTTGAAGCCACAACATTTGTGCAAAGCGATCGAAGGCGTATTCCTTTTGGCAATATGGGAATAGACCGTGCAATAATCGGACTGCTTCAGAATATTCAGCGATTCCAAGACAAGCGCCAAGGCATAGCCTTTTCTCCTTTCAGAGGGTTTTGTTTCCAGCGACTCTAAAAGAAGTCCGTCACGATAGGGTTCAAATCGAACGGCGCTCACATAGTCCCCACCAACTGTCCAAACGCAATAAAATGCGCCACTGATTCGAAAGAATGTCTCTCGCAGATAGGACAGAAAGTCCACCTCGGCCTGCAAAGAAACATCGTCAATAGGATCAGTTTGTTCACTTATAATCGTCTGTCGGCACACGGAAACCAGCTGCTCCGCGTCCAACTCAGGCATCGAGTTAATCAATTTTAGCATAATCGAATATATACTGTATATTATGAAAATTATACATCCTTAAAACGACACAAAAATGCGGCTTTATCCCTAAAAACCACCATTTTCTTCAGAAATAAATGGTTTTTGATGAAAACGATGGAATTGGACAGTCTTCCACAGATTGGGAAAAATCGGGTTTTTCTCATTCAAAATCGGCCATTTTCTATACGTATGCACCCAGTTATTCACACACTCCACAAGTTTGTCCACAAGCAAGAGCAAAATATGCCGGTTTTTCTTCTTTGTTTGTCCATTTTCCTAGAGAATTGCCAACTTTTACTGGATTCCATCCGGATATACATTTTTACATTGTGCATATGCATAAATAATTATGCACTTCAGCGTAGATTCTGTCCCTTACAGAGCCTCTCCCAAAATGGATTTCGTGGCATATGCATTCAGCTTCATATCCGCAATGTTACCTGCAAGAAACTCATAATAACCCTGTGCGCCGATCATTGCCGCATTGTCTCCGCACAGCGATAGCGGCGGCAAATAAACCTCAGCGCCCAGCTTTTCTGCGGCGGAAAGAATATCCGCGCGAATCCGGGAATTGGCGGCTACGCCGCCGGCAACAGCCAGCTTTTTATTGCCGGTTTGATCCATAGCCATAACAACACGAGGCACCAAAACATCGGATACCGCCTTGCAGAACGACGCGCACAGGCTGTTTGTATCCAGCTGCTCGCCGACCTGCTCCGCGTGGTGGATCAAATTCAATGTGGCCGTTTTCAGGCCGGAGAAGCTCATATCATAGGGATTTGCGCCGGGATGTGGCGTTGGCAGCTGATACTTGCCGTCGTCACCCAAGGCGGCGGCTTTATCAAGTGCCGCACCGCCGGGATATGGCATACCCAGCACACGGCCGACTTTATCAAAGCACTCCCCTGCCGCATCATCCAGCGTTGTGCCCAGAATCTCCATCTTGGTATAGTCCTGCACATCAACGATCATCGTGTGACCGCCGGACACCACAAGGCACAGAAACGGCGGCTTCAATTCCGGGTAGGCAATATAGTTTGCGGCAATATGACCGCGGATATGGTGGACAGGGATCAAGGGCTTATTGAGCGCCAAAGACGCAGCCTTGGCAAAATTCACACCCACAAGCACAGCTCCGATCAGACCAGGCGCATAGGTTACAGCGACGGCATCGATCTGCTCACGGGTAAGCTGTGCTTTCTCCAGCGCTTGATCAGCAAGCGCATAAATGGCCTCAATGTGCATTCTTGACGCAATCTCGGGAACAACGCCGCCATAGATCCGATGCAGCTCGACCTGCGATGCGATGCAATCCGTCAAGACCTCACGACCGTCCTTAACAATCGCAACAGCAGTCTCATCACAGGAGGATTCTACAGCCAATATATTCACTTGCTCAACCCCTTTCTTAAAATCAACGCGTCCTCACGGGGATTTCTGTAGTAATTCGGCCGGCGACCCACCTGTTGAAAGCCCATTTTCTCATAAAGTGTAATAGCAGGCTCGTTGGAAACACGCACCTCCAGCAACAATGCGATCACATTGTTTTTCGATAAATAGGCTGTCAACTCATTGACAAGTGCTTTCGCAATGCCCTGTCTGCGATAGTCGGGCGAGACTGCAATATTCATCATATCTGCAGCGTCCAAAACCGATTGCGAGCCTACATAGCCGGCAACCTGTCCGTCCACTTCGGCTACCAGCCAATAGGACAAAGGATTCACAAGCTCCGAGGCGATGCTGTCGGCACTCCACGGGTCGGAAAAACACTGTTTCTCCAACTCAGCTATAGCTGCCACATCGGACGCTTTCATTTTTCTGATAATCATTTACTTTGCCTCATACCAGCTGTCGCCCCACTTGGCTTCCGCAAGCAAGGGTGCTTTCAGCGCAGCAACTCTTTCCATTTTTTCGCTGATCAAACGGGCAACATCGTCAGCAACCTCCCGGGGACATTCAACGATCAACTCATCGTGCACTTGCAGCAAAAGTCTTGCTTCAGGGAATTGCTCAGAAAGTGCCTTGTCCACATGGATCATTGCAAGCTTGATCAGGTCTGCCGCGCTACCTTGAATGGGTGTGTTCAGCGCGATTCGCTCTGCGCCCTGACGAATATTGAAGTTCGTGCTTTTCAGTTCAGGAATGTTGCGACGGCGGCCATAAAGAGTCTGGGTATAGCCCTGTTCACGGGCATCGTCAACCACTTTCTTCATATAAGCCTTAACACCACGATAGTTTTCCAGATAGCTGTCAATATAGGATTTTGCCTCATAGCGGCTGACACCGATATCCTCAGCCAAGGAAAATTCTGAAATGCCGTAAACAATACCGAAATTGACCGCCTTTGCGTGACGGCGCTGCAAAGCCGTTACCTGTTCGGCAGGCACGTTAAATACCTGAGATGCCGTTGCCGTATGAATGTCCATACCGGTGCGGAAGGCCTCCAGCATCGTTTCATCATCGGCAATATGGGCCAGCACACGCAGCTCGATCTGGCTATAGTCAGCATCCACCAGCACATAACCGGGCTTCGGGATGAACATTTTGCGAATCTCCGCGCCCAAATCGGTACGAACCGGGATGTTCTGCAAATTCGGCTCCGTAGAGGATAGCCGACCTGTTGCCGTTACAAGATTTTGCAGCGTGGTGTGGATTCTTCCATCCTCACCGATAGCGTGCATCAGACCATCAGCATAGGTAGACTTCAGTTTTGTGAGCATACGGTAATCCATCACCGCGGAGATGATGGGGTGCTTACCCTTCAGCTTCTCCAAAACATCTGCATTTGTGGAATAACCGGTTTTGGTCTTCTTCACAGGCGGAAGTCCCAGCGTTTCAAACAGCAAGTCACCCAGCTGCTTAGTGGAGTTGATATTGAACGGGCCGCCGGAATAGCCGAAAATCAGCGTTTCACAATCGGAGATCCGCTGAGAAAGCATTTCACCGAACACTTTGAGCCGTTCAGAATCGATGGCAACACCAGCAGATTCCATTCTGTACAAAACAGAGCACAGGGGCAGCTCGATCTCATTATAAAGCTTGCTCATTCCCCTGTTTTCCAGCTCTGCCTGCAAAACAGGATACAGATTCCACAGAGCCTGCGCGCAAGCGCCGGCATCATTGTCGTCAACAGAAACACTCAGGAAATTGGTCGCTAATTTAGATACCGCATAGTCAGATGCCGACGGATTTAAGTCATAAGCCGCCAGCGCCGTATCAAAAGCAAATTCTTTGCAGCCAATGCCCATCGCATCCAAGGTGTGCATAAGGGTCTTAATATCGTGTCCGATATGCTTACCCTTAGGCAGTTTAGCGCCCATTTGCGCCTCCAAGGGTGTGAGTACGCACACGCCGTCTTTACAGGCAACGCCAAGGGTTCCGTCAGGTACCACATAAATGGCGCATTGCGTTTCTTCTTCCGGCAGGCAGGATAAGCAAGGCAGCTTCTCCAGCTTATTTTCTGTTTGCTTAATGGGTGCGGCTACGCCGGCAAGGCCGTATTTATCGATCAGCTTAACAAATTCCAACTTCTGGAAGATAGCATAAAGCTCCGGCTTGTTATAAGGCATAATGATTGCGTCTTCCGGCGCAAAATCAATAGGCGCATTGCAGCGAATGGTTGCCAGGTCATAGGAAAGATAGGCGCTTTCCTTACCGGCCTCCAATTTTTCCCGCAGTTTGGGGCGAATGGAATCATCGGAAAGATTCTCATAGATACCGTCCAGCGTTCCAAACTTAAGCAGTAGCTCTGTTGCGGTCTTAGGGCCAACACCGGGTACGCCGGGAATGTTGTCGGAGCTGTCACCCATAAGTGATTTTAAATCCACCATCTTCTTGGGTTCAAAGCCGTATTCTTCATAGAATTTCTCAATGTCGTACAAGGTGGCTGTTGTCTGTCCGGGCTTGGAAATGACCAGCTTTACATGCACATTTTCATCGATCAGCTGCAGGCTGTCCCGGTCGCCGGTGACGATCACACATTCCCAGCTGTTATTGCTGCAGATCCGGCCCACTGTGCCAATCACATCGTCAGCTTCCCAGCCCTGACACTCGTAAATCGGAATGTTCATAGCCTTCAGCACCTGCTTCATCAGCGGCATCTGCTGGGCCAATTCTTCAGGCATACCGTGGCGATTTGCCTTGTATCCCTCATATTTTTCGTGGCGAAAAGTGGGGCCGTGCAGGTCAAAGGAGACGCACACAGCATCCGGCTGCTCCTCTTTTTCCATACGCTCCAGAATATTCAGGAAGCCATAAATGGCATGGGTGTAGAGCCCCTCACGGGTCGTGAGCGGCCGCACACCAAAAAAGGCTCTGTTTATTACACTGTTTCCGTCAAGGATCAGCAGTTTCATACTTTTCTCCATTTTGCGCCCTGAGGTGTATCAATGACCTCAACACCCATTTCCTTCAATACATCGCGGATTCTGTCCGCCTCGGCATAGTTCTTTTCCTTCTTTGCCTGCGTACGCGCCGCAACCAAAGCATCGATTTCAGGATCGGCAGATTCCGCATCCTGCTTTTCCTGCTCGGTTCTCACCTTTTCGGCATTCTTCAGCAGGTCAAGGCTCAAGACACGGTCAAAGTCGGCGATGGCTGCCAGCTTGGTGGCATCGGTGGTCTTTGCCTTCAGGGCATCGTACACAGCGGTAACGGCCAAAGAGGTGTTCAGGTCGCCGTTCAGGGCGCCTGCGAAGCGGTCTTTAAGCTCCTGCAGGACGGTTTCGTCCACATCGCCATTATCCTTCAGCGTTGCGATCTTGGCAACCAGCTTATCGTAGGCCGCCACTGCGTTATCCAGGTTCTCCCAGGAAAACACCAGATTTCTGCGGTAATGGCTCTGCAGGCAGAACAGGCGGTATGCCATGGGATTATAACCCTTTTGCTCCAACAGGCTGACAGTCAGGAACTCGCCCTTGGACTTACTCATCTTGCCTGTGTCGGTGTTCAAGTGATGAACATGGAACCAGTAGTTGCACCACTTGTGACCGAGGAAACTCTCGGACTGAGCGATCTCATTGGTGTGGTGCGGGAAAGCATTATCAATACCACCGGCGTGGATATCCAGATCCTCGCCCAGATACTTCATGGAGATGCCGGAGCACTCAATGTGCCAACCAGGATAACCGACACCCCAAGGAGAATCCCATTTCAGCGCCTGATCCTCGAACTTGGATTTGGTGAACCAAAGGACAAAGTCATTTTTATTGCGTTTGTTGGTGTCCTCTTCTACGCCCTCACGGACACCGATGGCCAGATCCTCTTCATCGTGGTCATTGGATACATAGTACTTCTCCAGCTTGGAGGTATCGAAGTACACATTACCGCCGGCAACATAGGCAAAGCCCTTATCCAGCAGACCGGAGACGATTTTGATGAACTCATCGATGCAGCCGGTGGCAGGTTGAATGACCTCCGGCTTTTTGATGTTCAGTTTGTCGCAATCGGCAAAGAATGCGTCGGTATAGTATTGGGCGATCTCCATAACGGACTTGTTCTCGCGCTTTGCGCCCTTGAGCATCTTATCCTCGCCGGTATCCGCGTCGGACGCAAGGTGGCCAACATCGGTGATGTTCATAACGCGCAGAACATTATAGCCCATATAGCGCAGGGACTTTTCCAAAACATCCTCCATAATATAGGTGCGCAGGTTGCCGATATGGGCAAAGTGATACACGGTCGGGCCGCAAGTATACATCTTCACAACATCGGGAGAATTGGGAGTAAACAACTCCTTTTTATGAGACAATGAATTATACAGATACATACCGTTTCCTCCATAAAATGATTCAAATAAAAAACGCCTCTTATACCATATGGCACAAGAGGCGGGTCAATACAATCCGCGGTTCCACTCTTATTTGTAACTTTCAAGACAGCTCGCTCCCGGACGCACATTCCCATCTTCGACACCACCCGGGCTTACAGCCGATGACCCGGACTCTCTGCTGGATTGAATATGGTACTCTTTCCGTTCACAGCGATATTTAGTTTTTCATATTTTACCATTGTTTTGGTGTTTTTGTCAAGGATTTGGGGCAAAAGATCAGAATATATTTGCCCTATCAGGGAAATTATGATATAGTATAACTGCAACAGAAAGAACAATACCTTGGAGGGTATGCTATGAAGAAATATATTGCGATTTTATTGGTTCTGGCGATGCTGTTCACCCTCTGCGCCTGCAGAAAGAAAAAGCCTGAACCCACGGACTCCTCCGTCAGCAGCAGCGATATCACCACCGAATCCCAAAACACCACTGAGGACACGGGCGACATTATCGAATTTACCGATATGGTTGCTGTTTCTGTGCCTGCTGTTACTGAAACCGCCAAGGCATCGGACGGAACGGTTTTGTTCGAGTACACCTACCAGAATATGTCTTTGGTGTTAAACAACGAGGAAGTTGCAAATAAAATCATTCTCGATTTTCTGAACCGGGTAGACACTACAAAGCTCCCTGCCGATTCCATTAAAGAGTCTGCAAAATCTGCATATCCGTCTGCAAAGGATTGGATCCCCTATTTGTACTCCATCACCTACAGCCCTGTGCGGATCGACGGTGCCGTGTTGAGCCTGTTTGGTAACCACATTGTCTACAACGGAGCATTCCATCCTGACAGAACCTGCGCTTCTGCTAACTATGATCTGAAAACCGGCGAAGCGCTGTCTTTGGCCGATATTATGGATCCGCAGGCATCCTTGGAAGGCATTTGCCAGTTGGTGCTGGATGTGCTTGACAAGAAGGAAAAAGAGCTGAGCCTTGACCCCGGCTACGAAGAGATCGTTAAGCAGCGTTTTAAAACCGACATCAGCCACGATGAATCCTGGTGCTTCACAGCAGAGGGTCTGTGCTTCTACTTTGCACCTTATGAGATCGCGCCCTATATCACCGGCGTTGTTCACGCAGAGATCCCCTACTCCAGCCTTAAAAATGTCGTCAAGGCCGAATACCTGCCAGCAAGGCGGGCGCAGGTCAGCGGCAAGCTGACTGTGGAAGATTTCGATGTGAATAAGGTTGAGCAATTCACCCGAATTGCTGAGACCGTGCTGAACAAAGACGGCAAGATGTATATGGTCTACACCGACGACAAGGTGCAGGATGTGAAGATCACTGTCACCGACACCAACATCAGCTACACCGCCTTTGCGACCTATGGCTTGATGCCCGGTGATTGCATTATGGTGCAGGCCGATGATGCCATTTTGGACAAGATCGAAATCAGTTATATTTCCGGCGGTAAAACGCATACAGCCAAGATTACAAAATAAAAAATTCCCCGATTGGAAATTGCAAATCGTGGATCTGTTTTATCAAAGGCCCATTTTCTCTTTGCGGTAACGGGCAATACCCTTACCCAAAAGTTCAATGGCGTGTTCCAGCTCCTTTTGCTCCAGAACATAGGCGATACGCACCTCGTTGATGCCGCAGCCGGGTGTTTCATAGAAAGGCGCACCGGGGGCAAACATCACTGTTTCACCATTACAGTCAAACTCCTCCAGCAGCCACTGCTGGAACTTATCCGCATCGTCCACAGGGAGTCTTGCCATCACATAGAAAGCGCCCATAGGCTCTTCCACCAGTACACCGGGGATTTCGCGCAAGCCCTTCATAACCGCATCTCTGCGACGGCGATACTCTTCCTTGGAGGCTGCAAAATAGTCTGTATCTACAGAATACAAGGCCGTTGCGCCCACCTGATCCATGGTGGCAACGGAGAGTCTGGACTGGCAGAATTTCAGCAGCGCCTGCTGCAGATCCTTATTCTTGGTGATCACGCAGCCAACGCGAGCGCCACAGGAAGAAAAGCGCTTTGAAACGGAATCCACGATGACAAGATTGTCGTCAATATCGCCGAAACGACCCATACAGGGAATGCCAAACTTATCGTCGTAGCAGAACTCACGGTACACCTCGTCGCTGATCAGGAACAGGTCGTGCTTCTTGGCGATGTCTGCGATCATACGCATCTCAGATTCGTCCAGAACAACGCCGGTGGGATTGCCGGGATTAGTGATCATAATGGCGCGGGTATTGTTGGTGATGAGCTTCTCGATACGCTCACGGAATGCGTAGCGGTAGCCCTCCTCGGGGCTTGTGGGCAGTGCACGGATAACACCGCCGGCCGCGTGGACAAAGGTGGTGTAGTTGGGATAATAGGGTTCGGGAATGACCACCTCAGTATAGGGGTCAAGAATACTCAGGCAGGTAAACAGCAAGGCTTCGCTGCCGCCGGTAGTAATAAAAATATCTTCCTTGTCCAGCTTAACACCCAGTTTTGCATAGTAATTCTGGATCGCCTCAATCAAAGAGGGTCTACCGGGAGAGGCTTCATAGGCAAGGGTGTTGGGATTGAAAGAACCGGTAGCCTCAAAGAAAGCCTCGGGTGTAGGCAGGTCGGGCTGACCGATATTCAGGTGGTAGATTTTCTTACCCTCCGCATTGGCCTTAACCGCCAGAGGATGGAATTTCCGCATGGGAGAAGGCTGGCATCGGTTAGCATTGATTGATATTTTCATTGGTACCTCCTTTGGCAGACACGCCGCCAAATACACAAATATATTCATTGGTAAGCCGGGAGACCTCCGGGCTCAGGTTTATCAGAATGATCAGATTAGGAATCGCCATCAGGCCGTTGGCTGTTTCGGAGAGCATCCAGACGGTGCCTGTGCTTAACACCGCACCCAACACGATGGACGCAGCCTGCAAAATCACAAAACGCTTCCAGACGGCCTCACCGAAGAGAAATTGCGCGCATCTTGCGCCGTAAAGCCCCCAGCCGAAAATCGTTGCAACAGCAAAGCAGCACAGGGCTATGGCAAGCGGAATATTGACCCAATCGCCATAGACCAATGACAGCGCATCGGCAGTGATGCGGATACCATAATCTGAGCCATAAGGAATGGTGATGCCGCTGCACAAGATCGCGAGGGCCGTCATTGTGCAGATGACGATCGTATCGAGGAACACCTCAACAATGCCCATAAGGCCTTGCTGGACGGGATGCTTTACATTTGCGGTCGCGTGTGCGATGGATGCTGTTCCCATACCGGCCTCGTTGGTAAAAACACCCCTTGAAGCACCGATGCGCAGCGCCTGATAGGCAGAGCCTAACATTCCACCGGTCACGGCAGCTGGCTCAAACGCACCTTTTACAATGGCCTGCAGCGCACCGGGAATCATAGAAGACCGTGCAACCAAAACGCCGCCGCATAAGAGCATATAGAACACCGCCGCAAAGGGCACAACCAAGGCCGCAGCGGAACTGATCCGCTTTGCACCGCCGGATAGCACCAGGCAGGCGATTATTGCTAGCACAATTCCAATCAGAAGATTGACAAAGGTCGATTCACGGCCGCCCAGAGACACCACAGCATTGTTGATGCCGCCAAGCACCGCATTCACCTGCGTAGCTGAGCCCACACCGAATGCGGCCACAACACCAAAGAAGCAATAGATACCGGCAAGAAACTGCCAGCGCGGCTTCATCCCGTCGCGCACCATATACATTGGGCCGCCGTAATATGTGCCGTCCGTACCCTTCCGCTGATACCTGACCGCAAGGGTAGCTTCAGCAAATTTGGTGACCATACCCAGCAGGGCACATATCCACATCCAAAATATGGCACCCGGACCACCGATGGAGATCGCGCCGGCAACACCGGCTATATTACCTGTGCCGACCGTTGCCGACAACGCGGTACACAGCGCGCGGTAAGGTGAATTGCCGCTGTGCTTGCCGGAAAAGGATTCGAAAAATGTGCGGATCGCGGCAGGAAATAACCGAAGCTGCGCCCAGCCGGTTCGGACAGACAACAGCAGCCCCACGGTGAGGATCAAAATCAGCGCAGGAAAACCCCACACAAAATCATTCACAAGATGTAAAATTTTCGGCATTATACCCTCCTAGAATACCACTTTTTTCTTTGATATGCAAGAAAAATTTCAAAAATATAAGCGGCCTCTTTTGCAAGAAGCCGCTTTTGTAAAATACTATTTTATTATTCCCAGGTCTGCCACACTTCGGGGCAATAACCAACCGTCACCTGTTTACCGTTGCGGACGATGGGTGTACGCATCAAGGCAGGATTATCAAATACTTTATCCTCCTTGGCAAGTTTATCCTCCATATACTTCATCAGGGTAATATCCGGGTCGTTTTTGTCCCAATCGATGAGATTGTCGATGCCACCCACGCCATGCAGGACAGCATCAAATTCCTTGCCGGACAGACCGTATCGCAGGAGGTCGACCATCTGATATTTGATGCGGCGCTCTTTAAAGTAACGCTCAGCCTTTTTCGTGTCAAAGCACTTGTTCTTTCCGAATATCTGAATGTTCAATAGGTTACCTCCATTAA
The DNA here is from genome assembly GCA_045614325.1 of Faecousia sp. Lineage (GTDB taxonomy): Bacteria > Bacillota > Clostridia > Oscillospirales > Oscillospiraceae > Faecousia. The sequence continues at coordinate 39,188 of JAZLCU010000028.1, forward strand.
GCAAAGACCGCAAGCCGGGATCAGTTCGCCGGCATCGGCACGGTTTGCGCCGAACAGGCTTGGGATACTGTCTGCCTCACGCTCTTTTCTGCCCACTTCCAGCAGCGTTCCCACCATAATGCGAACCATATGGTGCAAAAAGCCGTTGCCGGTCACGGTAAATACAATTTCTTCTCCCCTTCTTGCAATATCCAGACTCTGAATATAGCGAACGGTGGACTTTTTCATCTTCTTATTGGCGCAGAAAGCCGCAAAATCGTGTTCTCCCAGAAAATACGACGCTGCCTGCACAATCGCATCCAGATCAACGGGGCGCGGATCTACATATACATATTTTCTGTCAAAAACGCAAGGCGCATCGCTGTTCCAAAGCCGATATGCATAGGTCTTGGTCTTAGCGTTCAAGCGCGCGTGGAACCGTGGGGACACGTTCTTACAGGAATATATGCCGATATCCTCGGGTAAATAACGGCGAAGATTCAGAAGGATCTCCTCGCAGGGCATTTTGCTTTCGCAGTGAAAGCTGACGACCTGTCCCTTGGCGTGAGTGCCCGCATCTGTGCGGCCACTTGCGCTAACCTCGATCGGTTCGTCAAGGATCCGACTCAGGGCCGTTTCCAGCTTCGCCTGAATTGTGTTGTCTGTTGTTGACAAACGCTGCCAGCCCCGATACCGGGTGCCGTCATAGCAAATGTCAAGCCGCAAATTCCGCATAGTCCTTAAGTTCCTCTCTGGCCTCCCTCTCCGTATCTGCGGAGAACAGGAATTTCCCATTGTTGTCATATACATGAACATGTCCTTGTACATATCTGATAGAATACATAAGCCTTACCTCCTTGGTTTGTAGCCTAAGTATATCTATCTATTAGTACAATAAAGCGGACTTATTTGATCACTTCATAGCCTGCATCTGTGATGCTTTTTTCCAAAGTCGCAACATCGGCAGAGCCTGTAACCGTAACGGTTTTTGCCTGCAAATCCACAACAGCGTCTGCAACGCCGGTAACAGCCTTGCAGGTGCTCTCAACTCTCGCCTTACAGTGGGGGCACATCATACCCTCTACTTTGATCACAACTTCCATTTTTTCTTCCTCCTGTGTAATTTTTTCAGGTGTTTTCCGTTTCGCGCCGAAGAAGCGCAAACGCAGCGCATTTCCAACCACGAAAACAGAACTCATACTCATAGCAGCAGCACCGATCATAGGGCTCAGCTGAATACCAAAAGCCGGGTACAGAACGCCTGCAGCGACGGGAATACCAAGGCAATTATAGAAAAAGGCCCAAAACAGATTCTGTCGGATATTCCGCATCGTAGCGCGGCTGAGGCTGATCGCCTGCGCCACCCCTTGCAGGGAATTGTTCATCAAGACAACCTGTGCAGACTCCACGGCAATATCTGTGCCGGCACCGATCGCCATACCCACATCGGCACAGACCAACGCAGGTGCATCGTTAATGCCGTCACCTACCATCAGTACACGCTTTCCCTGTGCCTGCAGGTCCTTCACAGCCTGCGCTTTATCCGCCGGCAAAACATTGGCGATCACATGGTCGATACCGGCCTTTTCAGCGATGGCTTTGGCTACTGTCTCGTTGTCGCCTGTCAGCATCACAACATCCAAATGGCTCTTTCTCATCGCTTCAACAGCTACGAAGGAATCCTCCTTCAACACATCTGCTGCTGCGATCACGCCGTAGAATTTCGACTCGGCCGCAAAATACAGAAGGGTTTTTCCGCTTTTTGCCAGCTCCGGATAGTCAGGTACGGAAATACCCACCTCCTGCATCAGCGCAAGATTGCCGCCATATATGCAATTTCCGTCAATAACGCCGGAAACGCCGCGACCGGGTAAAACCGCAAAATCCTCAACGCAAAGCATCTGTAAATCGCCCGCTCTTGCCAATATTGCCTTGGCAAAAGGATGCTCAGAGCGCTGCTCCAAGGAAGCAGCCAGCTGCAGAAGCGTATCCACTGAAATCTCGTTGGGCAAAATATCGGTGACCTTCGGCGCGCCCTGTGTCAAGGTGCCGGTTTTATCCAGCACAACAGTGTCTACTTTATGCAGGTTTTCAAGGGTTTCTGCATTTTTAAACAGCACGCCCATACCGGCACCCCGGCCTGTGCCCACCATAATGGCCACTGGGGTGGCAAGGCCAAGCGCGCAGGGGCAGGAGATCACCAGAACCGATACCGCACTGGTCATCGCAAAAGCAAAGCTCTTGCCGGCAACCAGCCAGACAGCAAGGGTAATCAGCGCGATCGCCATCACGATCGGGACAAACACACCGGCAATTTTATCGGCAAGCCGGGCAATGGGCGCTTTGGAGCCGCCGGCCTGCTCTACCATATGGATGATCTGTGCGAGAGTCGTGTCCTCGCCTACCTTGTCGACCCGGATCTCCAAATAACCCTCTTGGTTAATGGTAGCAGAAGCCACCCGGTCGCCGACCGTCTTTTCAACAGGTACGCTCTCCCCTGTCAGCGCGCTTTGATCAACCGCTGCGCGGCCCTCGATCACAACACCGTCAGCAGGAATCGCGCCGCCTGCCTTCACAAGCACAATATCGCCAACTGTCAGCTGCTCAGCAGGAATTATCTCGACCGTATCGTTACGGCGGACAGTTGCGACCTTAGGACTTAAGTCCATAAGCCCAGCAATCGCATCGCCGGTTTTTCCCTTGGCACGCGTCTCTAAAAACTTTCCCAAAGTAATCAGGGTCAGAATCATCGCCGCGGACTCAAAATAGAGGTTTTCACCAAGGTTTTTAACCACCTCTGTCTGTCCGTAACCAGCCGCATAGGCCATTTGGAACAGCGTTACGATTCCGTAAATGAGCGCTGTGCCGGAGCCGATGGCGATCAACGAATCCATATTTGGGGAAAGATGAAACACGGATTTAAGACCCTTAGAGAAGAAATTTCTGTTCAGGTAAACAACCGGCAGCGTGAGCATCAGCTGCAGAAGCGTGGCAACAAGCAAATTCTCCTGCCCGTGATACCACGAAGGCGCAGGAATACCCACCATATGGCCCATCGTGAAATACATCAGCACAGCCAAAAATGCCACAGAGAGCATCAATCGCAGCTTGAGTGGCTTCAGACCCTCCTTGGTCTTTGGCGCAGGCGCTTGCTTTGCGCCGATGAGATAAATGCCGTATCCCTCTTTCTGCACATTTTCAATTACAACATCGGCAACTGCGTTGGTTGTTGCCTCTATGACCATTTTGCCGGACAGCAGATTGACCTCGGCTTTTTCAACGCCTGCGACCTTACCGGCCGTTCTCTCCACGCGCGCCGAGCAGGCCGCGCAGGTCATACCCGTAACATTAAACTCCAGTTTCAACGGAAACACTCCTTAATTGACAACAAAAACATTTTATGATACTATTTTACCAAGTGTTTTTGAAAATGCAAGAAACTTTTATTCCTTGCATTCCCGATACAACAACGAATGAAAACACCGCCATTCCCCTATCGCTTTCATAAAGGAGAAATCACTATGAAAATTAAGATCACCTCTGACAGCACCTGCGACCTTTCGCAGGAATTGATTGAAAAATACGACATCTCCATCGTTCCGCTTACTGTTGTTAAGAACGATCAGGCTTATTCCGACGGCATTACCATCACGCCTGACGAGATTTTTGCCCATGTAGCCAGTGGCGGCAGCCTGTGCTCCACAACTGCAGCCAGCGTTGGTGAGTATCAGGACCATTTTGCAAAGTTTGCAAATGACTATGACGGTGTCGTGCATATCAACATCGGCTCCGGCTTTTCTGCCTGCCATCAGAATGCCCGTCTTGCCGCAAGTGAGTTTGACAATGTGCTGGTCATCGACTCCCAGAACCTGTCCACCGGCCAGGGTTTGGTGGTGCTGAAGGCTTGCGAATTGGCGGAAACCGCGTCCTCTTTGGAGGAAATCGGCGAAGTTCTGCGCGATTATACCACAAAGGTGGAGGCAAGCTTCCTTTTGGACCGTTTGGACTATATGGTTAAGGGCGGCCGTTGCTCCTCTGCTGCCGCACTGGGCGCAAACCTTCTGAACCTGAAGCCCTGCATTGAGGTCAAGGACGGCAAGATGTCCGTTGTTAAAAAATACCGCGGCAACTACAGCAAGTGCTTGGCTGCCTATGTGAAGGACAGACTTGCCAATCGCGACGATCTGCAGCGCCACACCCTGTTCGTCACCAGAACACCGGTTGACGATACCTGCCTTGCTGCTGTGGAAGCCGCTGTTAATGAGCACGGTGATTTCGAGAATGTGTACTGGACAAAGGCCGGCTGCACCATCTCCTGCCACTGCGGACCCGGCACTTTGGGTGTATTGTTTGTTAGAAAGTAACACTTAAAACCGTCGGAATTTATTCCGGCGGTTTTGCAACTGCACTTCCCTATTTGAAAGAGGAATCAACAATGGATCACGATATCTTATTGGACTTAGCCTCTGAGCTGGGTTACCGGCTTGCTATGTCCGGCGCGGAAACCTACCGAATCGAAGAAAGTATACAGCGCGTTCTGGCTGCATACGGCATTTCTTCGGAGGTTTTTGCCATCCCCAACTGCATTACGATCAGCCTTTGCACCAAGGAAGGCAAGTCCGCAACCCGGATCCGCCGGATCGGATTCCACGGAAACGATTTGGATTCTGTGGAAAAATATAATTCCCTCAGCAGAAGGATCTGCAGCCAGAAACCGGATCCGACTGTGGCTGCTCAGTGGCTCAACGAGACCGAAGCATCACGGCTGAATTACAACCTTGGCGTGCAGCTTTTAGGCCATATATTAGGCGCTGCCGGCTTTTCGATCTTCTTCGGCGGTAACTGGCAGGACGCTTTGTGCGGCGGTCTGTGCGGTCTGCTGATCGGCTTGACCGGCTGGTTCTTGGAGAAATTTAAAACAAATAACTTCTTCAAGACCATTGCATCTGCCTTCATTATGACGCTGGTTGCCTGCATTTGCGGTGTGACCGGCCTTGCAAACAACACAGATATGGTGGTCATCGGCGCGCTGATGCTTCTCGTCCCCGGCTTGATCTTCACAAACGCAATGCGCGACATTATCTTCGGCGATACAAATTCCGGCATTAATCGCATCGTGCAGGTACTTTTGATTGCAGCCGCTATCGCTCTCGGCACCGGCGTTGCGTGGAATCTTGCAAGTTCTCTTTGGAGTTTAGCCGTCCCTCCGGCACCTCTTAATATCGGATTTGTTCTGCAATGCTTCTCTGCAATTATAGGCTGTGCCGGCTTTGCTATCATCTTCAACATCCACGGGAAAGGCAGCATCCTCTGTGTGCTAGGCGGTGCAATTGCTTGGGCTACCTTCTGCATTGCTTCCTATTTCGGCTGCAGCGAGCTGATCTGCTACTTCCTTTCCTCTTTGGTGGCAGCGGCCTATTCAGAGATTTTGGCGCGAATCCGCAAATATCCGGCAATCTCCTATCTGGTCGTTTCTATCTTTCCGCTTATTCCCGGTGCAGGAATTTACTACGCGACCAATTTCCTCGTGCAGGGAAATATGACAGACTTTGCCGCTAAGGCTACCCACACAGTGGCTATTGCCGGCGTGATCGCCGTTGGTATCCTCTCCGTTTCCACAATGGTTCGCCTTTGGAGCGAACTGAAGAAACGCAAAGCATAAAAAAAGGGGCTTCGGAAATTCCGAAGCCCTTTGTTTTTTATTTCTTCTCCTTAGCGGCCTTCTTGGCAGCCTTTTCCTTTGCTTTCTGCTCCTGCTTCTTCTTAGCCTCTTCCTTAGCGGCCTCGGCAGCAGTTTCGTTAGTGGACAGCGCCCACTTTGCAAACTCAACGCGAACCTGATCAGCGCTGGTCTCGATGACGAAGGAATCGCCCTTCACATCTACAACAGTACCCATAATGCCACCGATGGTGGTGATCTTATCGCCGTTCTTGATGTTAGAGCGCAGCTGTTCTGCTTCCTTCTTGCGCTTGTTCTCGGGACGGATCAGCATGAAGTAGAACACGCCGACCATGATCAGCAGCATAGGCAGCATGCCCAGCAAACCACCGCCCTGAGTAGGTGCAGTTTCTTCTAAAAAGTGTAACATATCGTAAACTCCTTTATTATTGTTTTCTGCTATTATAGCATTGTTATGAAAAATTGCAAGTATATTTAGATTCTGCGGCTTAGTTTCTCAGAATATTCGGACCTAAACTGGGCAAATGTGCCATTATCCAGCGCGTTGCGGATCTTTTCCATCAGTTTATTGTAGAAATACAGATTGTGCATCACGCAAAGGCGCATAGCCAGCATCTCTTCTGCCACAAACAGGTGGCGAATGTAAGCTCTTGAGTACCGGCGGCAAACAGGGCAATCGCATTGGGAATCAATGGGTGATAAATCTTTTGCATACTTGGCATTCTTCAAATTGATTGCGCCTTCCCAGGTGAACAGGCGGGCGTGTCTTGCGTTTCTTGCCGGCATAACACAGACAAAGAAGTCCACACCTCTTGCCACACCTTCGATGATGTTGGTGGGCGTACCCACACCCATCAAGTATCGGGTTTTATCTTTCGGCATATGGGGTTCTACCGCTTCGATGATGTCATACATCTCCTCAGCTGTTTCGCCGACAGCAAGGCCACCGATGGCGTAGCCGGGCAGGTCCAGCTCCGCGATCCGCTTCATATGGTCTACGCGAATGTCTGCATAAGTGCCGCCTTGGTTAATGCCCCAGAGCATCTGCTGGGGATTCACCGTATCGGGAAGCGCATTTAACCGAGCATTTTCAGCCTTGCAACGCTCAAGCCAGCGGAAAGTACGGTCAGCGCTCTGCTTCACATACTCGCGAGGCGCAGGATTTTCCACACACTCATCAAATGCCATACAGATGTCAGAGCCTAAGTTGGACTGGATCTGCATGCTCTCCTCCGGACCCATAAAGATCTTGTGTCCGTCAATATGGGACGAAAAGGTAACGCCCTCCTCCTTAATCTTTCGTAAAGAAGCAAGGCTAAACACCTGAAATCCGCCGGAGTCTGTCAGGATTGGGCCGTCCCAAGTCATAAACTTATGCAGGCCGCCGCACTCCTTCACCAGCTGGTCACCGGGACGCAGGTGCAGATGGTAGGTGTTGCTCAGCTCCACCTGACAGCCGATGTCCTTCAGGTCCTTTGCACTCAGTGCGCCCTTGATGGCGCCTTGGGTGCCAACATTCATAAAGACAGGCGTCTGCACAGTGCCGTGGGCGCAGGGAAATACGCCTCGACGGGCATTGCCTTCCGTTTTCAGTAATTCAAACATAATAATCTCCTACAATATGCACATGGCATCGCCAAAAGAGAAGAAGCGATACTTCTCCTGCACCGCCTGCGAATAAGCATTCAGCACATTTTCACGGCCGGCAAACGCAGAAACTAGCATCACAAGGGTACTTTCCGGCAGATGGAAGTTAGTGATCAGACCGTCCATCGCTTTGAACTGATAGCCGGGATAGATAAAAATCTCTGTCCATTTGGATCTTTCCTCAAATGTGCCGTCCTCATTGACAAGTGACTCCAGTGTTCTGCAGGAAGTGGTACCAACGCAGATGATCCGGCCGCCATTTTGCCGCGTGTTATTAAGGATCTCCGCCGTTTCCTTGCTCAGCATACACAGCTCGCTGTGCATATGATGGTCAGTGATCTCATCCGCCTTTACAGGACGGAAGGTGCCGAGACCCACATGAAGTGTCACAAAGGCCGTGCTGACGCCCTTTTCCTCCGCAGCCTTCAGCAGTTCCTTTGTAAAATGTAGGCCGGCTGTGGGTGCGGCTGCAGAGCCGACCTCCTTGGAATATACGGTTTGATAGCGCTCTTGATCCTGCAGCTCCGCCTTGATATAGGGCGGCAGAGGCATTTTGCCAAGCTGCTCCAGCACCTCAAGAAAAATGCCCTCGTAGTGGAATTCGACTACACGGTTTCCATCAGGAAGCACCTCGGTGATCGTTGCTGTCAACTGTCCGTCACCAAATATGACCTGTTGGCCAACCTGCAGCTTTCTACCGGGCTTTGCTAAGCACTCCCACTTCTTATCCCCCAGGTCTTTTAAAAGCAGCAGCTCCGCTGCGCCGCCTGTGGGACGGTTACCCAAAAGCCTTGCAGGTAACACACGAGAATCGTTCATCACCAGGCAGTCGCCGGGTCGCAGGTATTCAAGAATATCATAAAAGTGCCGATGCTCTGTCTCACCGCTTCTGCGGTTCAGCACCAGAAGTCTGGATGCGTCGCGCTGCTGCAGAGGCGTTTGGGCGATCAGTTCTTCCGGCAGATCATACCAAAAATCGTGGGTTTTCAATTAAGTACCCTCCAAATGAAACGAATTGCTGTTTATCCTTAGATTATAGTGGATTTTTCCGCATTTTGCAACAACAAATACGCCTCCTTGCGCATAGATTAGCACGGAGGTGTTTTTTATGGCTAAACCGTTGTTTACCGGGGCTTGCACCGCGCTTGTAACGCCGTTTTTGGACGGCAAGGTAAACTACCCAATGGCGGAGCAACTGCTCCGCAGGCAGATCAGTGCCGGTATCAGCGCCGTTGTGCTTGCCGGAACGACCGGCGAGTCCCCAACACTCACAGACGAGGAAAAAATCGAGCTATTCCGAAGATGCAAGCAGTATGCAGGCGATTCTTGCCTGATCATTGCCGGAACAGGCAGCAATTCCACACAACACGCAATCGAGCTGAGCATCGAAGCACAGGAAGCAGGCGCAGACGCACTTTTGATCGTTTCTCCATACTATAACAAAGCAACTGCAGACGGGTTGGTGGCTCACTATCTGGCAATAGCCCACGCGGTGCGGATACCGCTGATCATTTACAATGTTCCCACCCGTACCGGCGTCGACATTCCCGTTGCTGTGTATCAGCGGCTGTCCAAGATCCCGAACATTGTGGGTGTTAAGGAAGCCAGCAGCGACATTACCAAGGTGGTTCGGATCATAAACGCTTGCGGCCCGGATTTTGCCGTTTGGGCCGGTAACGACGATCAGATCGTTCCTGTCATAGCCTTAGGCGGAAGCGGTGTCATCTCCGTTCTGTCAAATGTATTTCCCGGTCAGACGAACGCTATGTGCCACGCTGCGCTTAATGGCGATATGGCAACTGCCGCAGCCTTACAACGACAGTTACTACCCAGCATCGATCTATTGTTCTGCGAAGTCAACCCGATCCCGGCAAAGGCCGCTATGCGGTGCATTGGCTATGATTGCGGCAGCTGCCGCCTACCCCTTTGCGAGCCTACTAAGGAGCATTTGGCGCAAATTGAACGCCATTTCAAATAAAAAGTCCCCCAATGGGGGACTTTTTTAAGGCTCAAAGTTTTCAAAAATCGGGATTCTGTCCTCGCGGATGGAGGTTTCAAAATTCTCCTTGGTTCTCAGCGTCCAGCTGACGCTTTGAACACCCCAGAATTTCTCGCAGAGAACATTGCTCAGGGTCTTTCTGTCCTCAAAGCGGCAGGCAATGAAATCCGGCCTTGTAAAAACATTCGCCAGCAAATTGGTCATCGCGAATTTCGCTGTCCAGGGCAGTTTGCTGTGGCTGCGAAGATAATTCATCGTCAGCTGGCCGCGAATCACATTCTTGCGGTGTCTGCGCAGCCATTTGCAGCATCTGGGGTCAAAGGACTCGATACAATAACGGCCCTTATATTCATCCAGCAGCTTGCAGGCAGCCTCACATAATTGGGCATAATTTCCTTTGACGGTTTTCAGTTCCACGATCAAGGGCGCTTCCCCGTTGAACAGGGTAAGCACATCGGAAAACAGCGGGATCCGCTCATTTGTGCCCTCCAAGCGGTAATTCTCCAACTGCTCAGTGGTCAGTTCCTCGATCCGCACATTCGCGCCGGCAGTACGCTTTAAGGATGAATCGTGAATAACAGCCAGATTTCCGTCCTTCATCAGGTGAACATCCAGCTCGATGCCATACCCATGCTCCTTGGCCGCGCGGAATGCTGCCATACTATTTTCGGGAACGCCCTCGCCGTGCAGGCCTCTGTGGGCATAGTACCATCTGCGCAACGCAGGAAGGCCTCTGTGTCCTGTCCGGCCCTTAATCAAAAACAAGTACAGAAGAATAATCGCCAAAAGCACGATTGCTACGATCATTTCTCTTAGTCCTCCGTATCAAATGCTTCAAGGCCCTTCTTGGCCTCCACCTTGCTGTCACCGTGCTTGACCAAGAGCATCGTGACAAAAGAGCCTGCCACAAACAGCGCTGCATAGGGGAACAGCACGCCCATACCCAATTTGTCCATCAGGTAGCCGGAAACCATAGGTGTCAGCGTCTGGGCTGCCATAGATGCGGTATAGTAATAGCCGGTGTATTTGCCCACATCGCCGTCAGAACAAAGCTCCACAACCATTGGGAAGGAGTTAACATTGATGGTTGCCCAAGCAAAGCCAGCCAACACAAAAATGCCGATCATCATAACAACGGAGGTTTCCGCTGTGACAAACTGTGCAAGGCCAAAAGCGACAGTCAGCAGCGCAACGCCGATCAGGATTGCCTTCTTTCTGCCGATTTTAGACGACAGGATACCAACAGGAACAAAGGACACGATAGCTGCGCCGGTGCCAATCATCAGGGTCATATTGAAGTCCTTGCCCAAACGGTTGGAGGCGTAGACACTATACTTACTGCTAACCGCATTATAGCCGAAATACCACAAGATCACAGAAGCCAAAAGCAGGATCAGCGACAGCTTCTCACTCTTGGAGAGTTTGCGTTTTTGGGCAGGTGCTTCACCACTGGTCTTATCAACCACGGTCTCCTGCTGCGCCTCTGCGGCCCAAGCAGGTTCTTTTACCTTGACAAGGAATATGATGAGGGCAATCAGCATCAGCGCGGCAATGGCGCCAAAGTAGCCCACATAGCTCATCATCGCATTCTTAGGTGCATCGGTGGCAAACACTTTACCCAGCACCAGCACCAAAATGCCGCCCACATAGCCCATCAGGTTGATAATCGCGTTTGCCTTGCTTCGCAAAGGCTTGGGCGTCACATCGGGCATCAGTGCAACCGCCGGAGAACGGAAGACCGCCATTGCGATCAGAAGCAGGAACAGGATTCCCACAAACAGGGTCAGCGCCTGCGGATTGTTTTCCGTAACCTGCCAGATATATGCCTGACGAGCCGGGACTACATAGTCCACATAGTCAGAATTGGTAACCTTTTTGCCGCTTTCATCCAGAATCGTGCTTTGGATGCTGACAAAGTCCTCCCGGGAGATCTCCTCAGAAAGAATGAAGTGCTCCTCTGTGAGGGTTGCGGATTCCTTATTGGGCTTAACGATCTTCTCATCAGCCTGAGAGTCATAAATAATGCCCAGCGCAACAGGATCATCCACAGCAGACACCTTTTCAATGTTCTGCAGCTGCTTGAAATCCGCAAAGGAAAGCGCCATCAGCAACACAACGGCAGCAATGGTGCCTACACGGATAAAGGGCGTGCGTCTGCCGCTTTTGCTCTTGTTTCTGTCGGACAAAGTGCCAAACAGCGGCAGCAAAAACAGAGCAAGAACATTATCCAGCGCCATGATTGCGCCGGACCAGAACTGGGACATACCGAATTTATTGGTCAGGATCAAGGGAATGATGCTGTCATACGCCTGCCAAAAGGCGAGGATCAGGAAAAATGCAAAGCCGACCAAAATCGCTCGTTTGGTATTTAGTTTCATAAGATGCCCTCCGATCGGATGTGGTATTGGTAACTGATTATTAGTATACTGCTTTTTTACAAAAAGTCCAGTATATTGATTTTTTATCTTGGCGCTGTTATAATTATTTTGTATTTTTCCAAGAAAGAAGTGGTGACAAATGAGACCCGGTCCCGGTCCTGGCCCCGGTGGGCCCAGGCGTCCTTTTAATGATATGAAGCCACCGCGCCCTACGAGCCTCAAGGAGCTCCCTGCACATCTCGTCTCCCAATTTAGCGGCTTTTTCCACCGATTCTTCTACATATTGAAGCTTGTATGGAGAACGGGCCGTTGGATCCCGTTTTTGCTGTTCTTCGTTGCGCTGTTTCGAGGTGTCTCCCCTGTTGTTGGCTCGCTGATCTCCCAAAACATCCTGAATAAATTGCAGAATGTGATCCGGCTTGGCGGACTGCCCGAAAGCGAGTTTCTGTCCTCCGGCATTTTGCAGCTGCTGATTGCCTTGTTCATCTATCGTCTGTTGATTCTTGTAATCAACAACATCAGCGGTGCGCTTAACCGAATTGCCGGCGAAAAGATCGTAAATGAAGTAAAAAGCCAAATTATGGAAAAATCCAAGGAAGTGGATCTTTCCTCTTACGACAATCCGGCCTTTTACGAGAAAATGGAGAACGCCAATCAGGAGGCAGGCCACAGGCCTTTGTCCGTACTGACGGAAACCTTCGGAATTATCAGTTACATCATTGAGTTTGTCAGCTTCCTCGTCATTTTGTTCTCTGCGCCCGGCCTTGCGTGGCTGACACTGCTGGTTTTGGTGGTGTCCATCCCGTCGGCTGTCACAAACTTTATATTTCGCAGAAAGAACTTCGGTTATATGCGCTGGCGCTCCAAGGAACGCAGGCAAATGCATTATTTCTCCAACATTCTGGTGGACAAGGATCTGATGAAGGAGATCCGTCTGTTCGATCTGGCTGACACCTTTATTTCCCGTTACAAAAAAGTGTTTCAGCAGTACTTTAAGGGTCTTCAAAAGCTGATTTTCCAAGAAAATGCGTGGCATATCCTGTTTGCGGTCGCAAGCGGCGTCTGCAATCTGTTCTTCTACATCGTGATCGCAAAGCAGGTATTTACCGGTCAGATCCAAATTGGTGACTACACGCTGTACACCGGCGCGATCGCGTCGATTGCAACCTGCGTCAGCAGCCTGATCAACGCATCGGGCAACATCTATCAGGGTACGCTGTTTATCGACAATCTAATCTCCTTTATGAATGAAAGGCAGCGCATCGTGCCGGTAAACCGTCCGGCAAGACTGGTCGAACACGGGAAACTTCATACCATTGAATTTAAGAATGTCACATTCCGCTACCCCGGTTCTCATAAAGATGTGATCAAGAATGTCAGCTTTACCATTGAACCGGGACAAACGCTCGCTCTGGTGGGCTTAAACGGTGCCGGCAAAACCACACTCATCAAGCTGATGACCCGTCTTTACGATACCACAGAGGGTCAGATCCTTTTAGACGGCATCGACATCAAAGAGTATGAACTGAAGAGTCTGTATCGCACCTTTGGTATTATCTTCCAGGATTTCGGTCGCTATGCGGCCACGGTTGAGGAGAACATCCGCTTTGGCAACATTCACAGTGATGCGCCCATGGACGCGGTGAAGCACGCGGCAAAGCAGAGTACCTCCAACGAATATATCGAATCCTTGCCAGATGGCTACAACACACCGCTGATGCGGTTCTTTGAGCATACCGGCACGGAGCTTTCCATCGGCCAATGGCAGAAGATCGCCATCGCAAGAGCGTTCTATGCCGATTCGGACATTATGATTCTTGACGAGCCTACAGCATCCTTGGATGCCATCGCCGAGCAGAATGTCTTCAATCAGTTTGACCAGCTTACCCACGACAAGACGACCATTTTCGTCTCGCACCGTCTGTCCAGCGCTACAATCGCTGATCAGATCATCGTTCTTGAAAACGGTCAGTTGATTGAAAAAGGTAACCATCAGGAACTGATGGATATGCAGGGCAAATACTTCAACCTGTTCACCACCCAATCCAAGCGGTACATTCAATCCAAGGCCGAAGAAGCTATTATTTAAGAAAAAGGCAGATATAACGAAATGTTATATCTGCCTTATTTTTATGCCAGAATTGCCTTGTGGAATACTTTTTTACCCTTACGGATCTTGACGCCGTCTCGGAGCATATCTTCGGTAACTGCGAACTGAGCGGAGGGCACTTTTTCGTCATTCACAAGAACGCCGCCCTGTTCCACCAGCTGACGAGCCTGCTTGTTGGAGGGTGCCAGACCGCAGGTAACCATCAAATTCAGAATGCCGATCTTGCCATCCTGCAACTGATCAGCGGTAATTTCTGTGGTGGGCATATTGGCATCATCACCGCCGCCGGTGAACAGCGCCTTAGCGGCTGCCTGTGCCTTATCCGCTTCCTCATCGCCGTGGACCAGCTTAGTCAGCTCATAAGCAAGGATCTCCTTGGCGGTGTTCAGCTGGGCATCCTTCCAGGAGTCCATCTCATTGATCTGCTCCAGCGGCAGGAAGGTCAGCATACGGATGCACTTAAGCACGTCGGAGTCTTCCACATTGCGCCAGTACTGGTAGAACTCAAAGGGTGTGGTCTTATTGGGATCCAGCCAAACAGCGCCCTTTGCGGTCTTACCCATCTTCTTGCCCTCGGAGTTGAGAAGCAGAGTGATGGTCATCGCGTGGGCATCCTTGCCCAGCTTGCGGCGGATCAGTTCAGTACCGCCCAGCATATTGGACCACTGGTCGTTGCCACCGAACTGCATATTGCAGCCGTAGTGCTGGTACAGATAGTAGAAGTCGTAGGACTGCATGGGCATATAGTTGAATTCCAGGAAGCTCAGACCCTTTTCCATTCTCTGCTTAAAGCATTCTGCGCGTAGCATATTGTTCACAGAGAAGCAACCGCCGATCTCGCGGATAAAGTCCACATAGTTAAGGTTCAGCAGCCAATCGGCATTGTTAACCATACGAGCCTTGCCCTCGCCGAACTCGATGAATCGCTCCATCTGCTTTTTGAAGCAATCGCAGTTATGCTGGATGGTCTCCTGAGTCATCATAGAACGCATATCGGTTCTGCCGGAGGGGTCACCGATCATAGCAGTGCCGCCACCGATCAGGGCGATGGGCTTATTGCCTGCCATTTGCAGGCGCTTCATCAGGCACAAAGCCATAAAGTGGCCTACATGCAGAGAGTCAGCGGTGGGGTCAAAGCCGATGTAGAATGTAGCCTTGCCGTTATCGATCATCTCGCGGATCTCTTCCTCGTTTGTTACCTGAGCAATGAGGCCTCTGGCAACCAGTTCATCATACAGTTTCATTTTATTTCCTCCAAATTATAGTTTTTTGGACTTGAGGTACAAAAAACGCCCTCCGTCCGTTCGGACAGAGGGCGTAAATTTACGCGGTACCACCTCTGGTTCAGTATGACCTCACGATCATACCCTCACGGCGTCAAGCAACGCCTCTCGCTGTTTCGGGCGACCCCGTCTTTCCCTACTGTAAGTTCAGGAAAGCCACTCCGGGAGGTATTTCAGCGCCTTCTTCCGCTGCCTTGCACCAACCGGCAGTTCTCTGAGGAAAAGTGGGCGTTTACTTATTCCCATCACTGTGTTATCCGTATCCTAACAAAAAGTCGCAGTTTTGTCAAGCAATTTAACAAGACAGCATCTCTTCTGCGCTTTTCAGTGTGGTTTCTGTGATGTTTGCACCGCCGATGATGCGTGCAAGCTCCCGTTTTCTACCCTCCAGATCAAGAGGATTGACGGTGGTATAAGTGCGGCCGTTTCGCTCCTGTTTATCGATCAGCAGATGGGTCGTTGCCAACGCTGCCAGCTGGGGCAAGTGGGTCACGCATAAAACCTGCTTCATAGTCGCCACACTACGGAGCTTTTCGGCCACCTTTTGCGCGGCACGGCCGGAGACGCCGGTATCCACCTCATCAAAGATAAGGGTTGCAACCTGATCCTGCTCGGCCAGCACATTTTTCATTGCCAGCATAATTCTTGCCAACTCACCGCCGGAGGCCACCTTGTTCAAGGGCTTCAGCGCCTCGCCAACATTGGCGGACATATAGAACGCGACTGCATCTGCGCCGTTGGCAGCCGGCTCGATTTGGGTAAACTGGCAGGCAAACTGCACCTTCGGCATATCCAACTGGGCAAGCTCGGAAAGGATCCGCTCCGTCAAGGTGACAGAGGCTGATTGTCTGCTCTCACGCAGGCGAAGAGCGCATTCTTTAACCTCCGCCTCTGCCTTGTCACACTTCTTCTGCAGAAGCGCCAAGGTATCGTCTGCAAATGCAATCTCATCGAGTTCCTTCTTGGCCGCTTCCAAATATGCCAGAATCTCTTCGCAGGTTGTACCGTATTTCCGGCGCAATCTGTGGATCACATCAAGACGGGATTCGATCTGCTCCAATTCATCGGGCGAGTAGCTTAAGTTGTCCTTAGCGTCACGCAGCTCCTCCGCCACATCCTGCACCTGATACATCAGGTCTGTAACACGGGAATGGATTTCCGAATAGGCATCGGTATACTTAAGCAATCGGGACAGCTCACGCTCTGCCTCGGAAAGCAGGGATGCTGCACCGTCCTGTTCATCATCGCCATACAAGCAGGCAACAGCTGCGTAGATGCCGTCGCTGAGTTTTTCGGAGTTTTGCAGGATCTTGCGGCGCTGCTCCAGCTGGGTATCTTCGTCTATGTGCAGGTCGGCTTTGGATATCTCCTCAATCTGGTAACGAAGGGTCTCCATTCGGCGAAGCTTTTCGCCCTCGTCCATTGTCATCCTTGCAATCTCACGGCGCAGCTTGCTGAGGTTTTCAAACTTTTCAGCATACTCGCTTCGGATATCCTCGTTATTGCCGAAGGCATCCAAGAAGATAAGGTGATTATTTTCATCAAACAAGGATGCCGAATCGTGCTGGCCGTGGATATTGATCAGCTGGATACCCAGCTTTCGCAATATGGATACCGAAACCAGCGCGCCGTTGACGCGGCAGATATTCTTGCCGTCAGTGAAGATCTCGCGATGTATAACCACCTCTTCGTCGTAAGGCACACCGTTTTCCTCGAACCAAGGCAAATTCGGCACATCCGTGAACACACCGCGCACAGAGGCTTTCTCTGTGCCCGTACGGATCATATCCCGGTAAGCGCGCTCACCTAAGATCGCCGAGATCGCATCGATCACAATGGATTTACCTGCGCCGGTCTCACCGGTAAGCACATTAAATCCGGCATCAAAAGAGATGTCTGCGCACTCAATAACCGCAATATTCTCAATATGCAGAAGACTCAGCACGCGTATTCCCCCTTTAATTCAGCAAATTTCTGATCTCGCCGCAGAAGGATGCTGCAGCATTCATATCGCGCATAACGATCATTACGGTATCGTCACCGGCAAGGCTGCCCACAACAGCGCTCATATTCATAGCGTCGATAGCAGAAGCTGCCGCAGAGGCAAGACCCGGTATGGTGTGGATCACCACAATGTTCTGCGCGTAGTCAAATTTTACCACACATTCTCTGAAAATGGTATTCATACGGGATGTAAATGTACCCGTGATCTCATTTGAAGAAGTGGTATAGCGGTATGTGCCAAGGCTTGTCAGCTCTTTCACGATCCGCAATTCCTTAATATCTCTGGAAATGGTGGCCTGTGTGCCATGGAAGCCTTCATCCTGAAGGGCTGCCAGCAGCTGCTCCTGGGTCTCCACATTTCTGTTAGCAATAATTTCTAAAATTTTCGCCTGTCTTTGACTTTTCAATTTATTCACCCCGTCCTACCTTAAATTTCATATTTACCACATCGTAAAAACTACGATCCTTCAGCCGGACCAGCTTGGCGCAAAGGTTTGATTTGTGGATCATCGCCACATCTCCCATATTCATACGAAGGGCCTTGCCGCCGTCAACGGACAAATAAGCATTCCGGCGCGCATTGCGGGTCATCGCTACAGAAACCTTACGCTTATCAGAGGCAACGATGCAACGGCTGACCACATCATGGGCGCAAATGGGCGTAATCAAAATGCTGTGGGCATCCGGCTCAACGATAGGGCCGCCTGCAGAGAGGCTATAGGCAGTGGAGCCTGTGGGAGTTGCCACAATAATGCCGTCACCGCCGCACTCCATAGCCTGAACATCGTCACATTTCACTTCCAAATGGACGATTCTGGCCACGGCACCCTTGGTGATCGCCACATCGTTCAGGCAAAGATCGTGGAAGATGATATCCCGGTCACGCTGCACGGTCACATCCAGCATCATGCGGTTGTCGATGGTATAGTCATCATTTGCAATTCGGGCCAGCTCTGACAGTTCGGTGCTTTCCAGCTCTGCCATAAAGCCCATTGTGCCGATATTCACGCCCAAAACGGGCACACCCTGTCTTGTGGCTGCCTTTGCCATATGCAAAAGCGTACCGTCACCGCCGAAGCAAATGACCATATCCGCATTGGGCAGTTCCCGATCCATACGGGAAAAGCGGATATCCCGAGGCAGATCGCAGGTTCTGTCCACCTCAAAAGGCAGGCAAACACGGGTCTCAATACCCGCTTCCTGCAACACCGACATTGCTTCACGCAGTGTTTGGAAATTCTTATCCCGATAGGGATTGGGAGATAAAATAACTCTTTTCACGATCTCACCCCTTTAATGTTTCGTGGGCTGCGGCAACCACCGCACCAGTATCCGGCACAATGCCTTCCCTTTCATCCAAGGTCAGGTGTGCCAAAAATTCAATGTTACCCTCCGGGCCCTTTACGGGAGAAAAAGTGAGGCCCAAAATGGTAAAGTCCAGTTCTGCGGCAAGTGCAACAAATTGATCCAGCACCTCTTTATGCACCGCTGGGTCACGGACAACACCCTTTTTTCCCACCTTTTCTCTGCCGGCCTCAAACTGGGGCTTAATCAGGCACAGAACCTGACCTGTAGGCTTCAACAGGTTCTTGATAGCAGGCAGGACGATCCGCAAGGAGATAAAACTCACATCAATAACAGACAGATCCAATGGCTCGCCAAGGTCTTCCGGTGTGACAAAACGGATATTGGTGCGCTCCATTACCACTACTCTGGGGTCGGAGCGGATCTTATAATCCAACTGACCATAGCCTACATCGATGGCGAACACCTTGCTTGCGCCCTGTTGGAGCAGGCAATCTGTGAAGCCGCCGGTGGATGCGCCGGAATCGCTGCAGACATAGCCCTCAGGCTTTACACCGAAATCGCGCAGGGCCTTTTCCAGCTTCAGGCCGCCACGGCTTACATAAGGACAAGAGCCGCTGCGAACTTCAATCGATACGGTTTCCTCAAAGGAGGTACCGGGTTTATCCGCTTTCTGGCCGTTGACATATACAAGGCCACTCATAATGATGGCCTGAGCCTTTGTACGGGTATCGGCGTGTCCCTGTTCAACCAGCAGGACATCCAGCCGCTTTTTAATTTTCACGGGAACACACCTCCATAGTGAAATTCTTGATCCCATCAGCACTCAAACCGCAGTGGGCGTACAGCGCGTCCATACTGCCATGGGGAACATAGCGATCGCCCAAGTCAATATTGGCAAACGCGCAATCGGGACGCAGCTTCTGCAGACCGTAGGCCAATTCCTGCGCGATACCGCAGTGTCCGCCGACCTCCTCAGCAATTACAACACGGGACTTCGGAGGCAACTGGGTCGCAATTTCTTCTATCGGCAAGGAAGACAGAGTCATAAGACGCAAAACCTGCGCTTCAACGCCCTGTTCAGCCAAAAGCGCAGCGGCTTCGATAACATTTTTCAGCAGCGCACCGTAGGTAATAAGCGTTACATCGCTGCCTTCACGGTGGCTGATAAATTTACTTTCTTCAGCAGATACCCACGCGGAGTCAGTATAGCCTCTGTCGCCGCCACGGGGATAACGAATGGCCACAGGGCCGTTTTGTCCCGTGACCGCCCAGCGGAGCATCTGTTTTAATTCCGCGCCGGAGGCAGGTGCCAGTACGGTCAGACCCGGTGCGTGGCGCAAAAAGCCCACATCGTAAATGCCGTGATGGGTCTCACCGTCTTCGCCCACCAGACCTGCTCTGTCAACTGCAAAAATAACATGCAAATTCTGCATGCAAACATCCTGCAGGATCATATCATACGCCCGTTGCAGGAAGGTGGAATACACCGCAACCACAGGGATCATACCCTGCTTGGCAAGGCCGCCGGCCATTGAAACTGCGTGTTCCTCCGCAATACCCACATCATAGAACCGTTTGGGATACTGCTTCTTAAATTCCAACAAGCCTGTGCCGCCGGGCATAGCCGCGGTGATCGCGCAGAGTTTTTGCTCCGTTTTGGCAAGCTCTGTCATCGCATCACCAAAGGAATCGGAGAAGGTGGCAGACGCAGAGCGAATCGGTTCGCCGGTCTTCGGATCAAATTTACCGATACCGTGGAACAGCTTCGGATGTTCCTGAGCCGGGGCATAGCCTCTGCCCTTTTGGGTGAACACATGGACAACAACAGGACGCTTCATAGCCTTGGCAGCTGACAGCAACTTGATCAGCTTCTCCGTGTCGTGGCCGTCAACGGGTCCTAAATAGGTGAAGCCCATACTCTCAAAGATCGTCGTGGGGATCAATAATCTACGGACTCTGTCCTTCACATATCGCAAAAATCCGGAGACAAATTTGCCGCCGGGGATCTTATCCAGCAATGTTTTGGTGCGGCGCTTGATGCCAAGGTAGCGCTCCTTGGTTCGCAGCGCACGCAGATGCGATGCCATTCCGCCCACATTGTGGTCAATGGACATTGCGTTGTCATTAAGAACAATGACCATAGGCTCGTTGCTCACGGCCGCATCATTCAGTCCCTCATAGGCAATACCACCGGTAGCCGCGCCGTCACCCATAAGGGCGATCACATCATATTTCTCGTTTTGAACAGACCTTGCCCGTGCCATTCCCAACGCAATGGAAACGGAGCTGGATGCGTGGCCGGCCGTAAATGCATCGGTCACGCTTTCCGACGGCTTCGGAAAGCCGGCCATACCGCCAAACTGTCGCAAAGCAGCAAAGCCGGACTGGCGTCCGGTTAAAATCTTATGCACATAGCTCTGGTGGCCCACATCAAAAACAAGTCGATCCTTTTCGGTGTCATAGACGGTTTCAATGGCGACCGTCAGCTCGACAACACCCAAATTGGAAGCCAGATGTCCACCCGTTTGTGAGACATTTTCGATGAGGAATTCACGGATCTGCTGACACAGCAGAGCGCGCTCCTCCCCACTGAGTGCGGCCAACTGTTTATGGTCGCGAATATTCTGTAAATTCAAAGCAAAATACCTTTAATCTTTATTCTTTTCCCGTTTGAACAGGCTCTGGAACGCCCAGATCACCTTGCCGGTAGTCAGTACAATCTGCGTGCAGGATCCGATGGCATAGGTCTTGCCGATGGCTTTGCCGCCGACCGTCAGGCCTGCGACCAATGCAGACATCACAAGAGAGATCATACGGGGAAATGTAAATTCAAAATTAGCCAAAATCTGCGCGGTAATGGTGGCAGCAGCGGAGCCGGATACAACACCGCAAATGTCACCAATCACATCGTTACAGATGGAGCTGACACGCTCGGCATTATGGATCAGCTTGATCGCCTGCTTGGAGCCGGGTACCTTATGGGCTGCCATAGAATGGAACGGTCTTTCATCGGCGGAGGTAACTGCCACACCGACCACATCGGTAATAATGCCCAAAAAGACGATCACAAGCAAAATTGCAAACGCCACAAACATCGAGTTGGAGGCCATGATCTCCTCAGAAATCAATGTGATCAGCGCAGATACAATAATCGTACTTAAAAAAATCGCGACAACCCAGCGGATTGTCTTATTGTGCTTTTTCTTATTCGAGTCTATGTCGGATTTAGACACTTGTCTTATCCCCTTTTTTCATAAAAATAACGGCGGCAGGCAGGATAAATCTTACGGCTTAGGTCGGGTTGGTTTTCCCCAGGCGAAACCTGCCGTTGCCGCGCAGGCCGTTTCCGTTTCATTCGCCAGCTCAAGTGTTGCCAAATTTGAATACCCGATTGCCACTTAGTCCGTACTGCAATCCCCTGCCTGCCCAAAACTGACAGCCTAGGTGTTTTCCACTGCAAAACCCATAAACTCTTATCCTCTTTTGCAAGTATGGTTTCCAGGAGCAATAACAGCAGTGATATGGCCATTATCAACCGCTGAGAGATCCCCTTTCCCCACATACTCACTCAAGGCAGGCTACACTGCACGCAGCACACGATTCTGTGCACCACTTTGCAGGTTCATACCCGGCTCGTACGCAAAAGCGGCTTCCCATAAGGGAGTTCACAACTTCCGTCGCACAACACCAGGTCTCCACGGAAACCGGGTCGTATGCTCCATGCCATTGGAGCGCGCCCGAAATCCTTAACCCCCAGCACCCACCCTAAGCTGGGCGCAAAAAGCAGACACCAGGGACTTCATCGATATGCCCTTTATAGGATTTTTAGGCCCTACCTGGGAGTAAATAGTTTTGACTAGGATACTGCACCGTCAGAATGTATATTATCACATTATTTTTGAATATTCAAGTATATTTTAAATAATTGTATATTTTTCCACAGTAAAAATCCTCACCCGGATGGGTGAGGATTTGTGGTATTTCATTACTTTTCGTTCTTGTAGATTTCTTTAAAGTACTTGTAGGTATCAACCTTCAGTTCGCCGCAAGCGGCCTCGTCGCATGCAACGATTCCGTCTGGGTGCATCTGCAGAGCGCTGATGGTCCAAGCGTGGTCAACACCGCCCTCAACACAGTGGCGCAGAGCGCGAGCCTTGTTGTGACCGTTGATAACCAGCAGAACCTGCTTGGAATCGCAAACAGTACCAACACCAACGGAAAGTGCGGTCTTGGGCACCTTGTTGGGGTCATTGTCGTAGAAGCGGGAGTTCACGATCAGGGTATCCTCGGTCAGGGCGCGAACGCCAGTACGGGAGGACAGAGAGGTGAAAGGCTCATTGAAAGCAATGTGGCCGTCAACACCGCTGCCGCCAAGGAACAGGTCGATGCCGCCGTAGGAAGCGATCTTGTCCTCATAGCGCTGGCACTCTGCTTCCAGATCCTCAGCCATACCGTTGAGAATGTTGATGTTCTCAGCAGGAATATCGATGTGGTTGAAGAAGTTGTCATGCATAAAATACCAGTAGCTCTGGTCGTGCTCTCTGGGCAGACCTACATACTCGTCCATATTAAAGGTTACTACATTCTTAAAGGTGACCTTGCCGGCCTTATTCATTTCAATCAGGTTGCGGTAGACGCCCAGAGGAGAAGAACCGGTGGGCAAGCCCAGTACGAAGGGACGGTTTTCCTTGTGATTGTTGATAGCATCAGCAATATGTTGGGCGGCCCAAGCGCTCATTTCATTGTAGTCGTTTTTGATAATCAGTTTCATATTATCACACTCCAAAATTGAATCAGGTAATCCTCTTTTGCAAGTCAAAAAAATCTTACCGCGCCTATTATACACCCTGTATTTTCATTCGTAAAGATTTTTTTGAAATTTTTCGTTAAAAATTTGCGATTTTAAGTTATAAGTTACGACAGAAATGAATGGTTTTGCGCTGCCGCCGAATCGGGCGACGCTCATTCGCGTCGCATTTAATCTTTCGAGTCAGGTCGTTGCAAAATTAAAAGCCAACCCCGAATAGGGTTGGCTTTTAATTGTCTCTCGTGTCCGAAAAAGAACTGGACGAAGAACCTGATTTTCTTAATAGTTATATTTAAAATTTTTCATTACCATTTGCAACGATAATAATACCAGTTTTCATCAAGTTCTATTACTTCTTCAATGTCGTTTTCATGTATAAACGGCTGGTTGTCAAAAATCGCCTCCTCTGGTGTTTCAAAATCCGAATGAGGAGGAATATATAATATTGCTTGCGACCTTGGTTCATAATAAAATGTAAATAAAAGGTAATAGTGATTATTATTATAAATTTTGTTACCGTTATAATCCAAAGGATTACAATAAAACAAATCTCGTACACCTATCTTTTGGCATTTTTTGAAAACATCAAGTTCTGCTTCGGTTAATCCTTGCACTTCTTTCAATTCATACATAGATATTGGAAACGAGAGGTTTTTGCTTATCGTCAAATCGGCCGCTTCTTTTAATAAATCAAAATTTTCTTCAACAATAGTTTTAACCTCATCAGGAGGATATTGTTTCTGACATCCACAAAACAGTAACATTAACACAAGCATAAAAAGAGCATATGTTTTTCTCATATCATCACCGCCTTGGGTGTATTATAGCATAAAAGCGGCGGAGGCGCAATACTTCATCAGTATTCACCATTACTTCTTACTTTCCCAAAAACCCGAATGCAAGTTTGGTGAAGAGTGAAAAGTGAATAGTGAAAAAGTAAAATCCCGCTCTCTTTCG
>JAZLCU010000029.1:0-29156 GCA_045614325.1 Faecousia sp.
TGGCCTTCCTCAGTGCCCGTAAAGAGCACGATGAAGCCTTTATGCAGCTGATCAAGGATACTGTGGCAACCCGGCTGAACGATATGGGTATCAAACATAAGGTCTATGGCCGGATCAAGCACGTTTATTCCATCTACCGGAAAATGGGCGCACAGAGCAAGAATATGGACGAAATTTACGACATTTACGCATTCCGTGTGGTGGTGGACACCATTCCCGATTGCTACAATGTGCTGGGCCATGTTCACGACCTGTTCAATCTGGTGCCGGGTCGGTTTAAAGACTACATTTCCACCCCCAAGCCCAATATGTACCAGAGCCTGCACACCACCGTCATCGGCACACAGGGCATCCCCTTCGAGGTGCAGATCCGCACCTGGGAGATGCACGAGACCGCCGAATACGGCATCGCCGCCCACTGGAAATACAAGCAGGGCGCCGGCGAGGGTCAGGAAAAGGACTTCGAGTGGGTGCGGCGCTTACTTGAAAACCAGCAGGACACCGACGCTGAGGACTATGTCAGCTCCATGAAGATCGATATGTTCGATGACGAGGTGTTCACCTTTACCCCCAAGGGTAAGATCGTGCCTCTGCCGGCCGAAGCCACCCCCATCGACTTTGCCTACGCCATTCACTCCGGCGTTGGCAACGCCCTTGTGGGCGCAAAGGTCAACGGCCGCATCTGCAACATCGATGCGCCTCTGCAAAACGGCGACATCGTGGAGATCATCACCTCCAAGGCCGCAAAAGGCCCCAGCCGCGACTGGCTGAACATCTGCAAGTCCAATCAGGCCCGCACCAAGATCAAGCAGTGGTTCAAGAAGGAAAAGCGGGAAGAAAATGTCATGCACGGCCGTTCCTCCTTCGAAGGAGAAATGCGGCGGATCGGTCTGCCCCTGTCCGTCACCGTTGATCCGGAACTGGGCCCGGGCCTGCTGAAAAAGCTGGCCTTCGACACTTGGGAGGATATGTATGCCGCCATCGGCTACGGGGGCTTAACCGCCGCCAAGGCTGTGGGTCGCATCCGGGACGACATCAACCGGTTCTTAAAGGTGCAGAACAACGAAAAGCAGAGCCTGCAGAACAAAATCGAGCCGGAGGCCAAGCCCGACCGCCACGGCGTGAACGGCGTCATCGTGGAGGACATCGAGTCCTGTATGATCAAGTTTGCCAAGTGCTGCACCCCCGTTCCCGGCGACGGCATTATCGGCTTTATTACCAAGGGCTTTGGCGTGTCCATTCACCGTATGGACTGCCCCAACGCCCAGAATCGGGACGAGCCCCATCAGGCCGCCCGTTGGGTCCGGGTGCGCTGGGCAAACAGCGACGACCAGCCCTTTGACACCACCTTGGAGCTGGATTGCATCACAAGAGACGGTTTGCTTTTGGATGTGGCCACCGCGATGTCCACCGCCCGTGTCCGTCTGAAGGAGCTTAACGGCAAGGATCTGCCCGGCGGCCGCAGCGTGTTTACGGTGCGCTTTGAAGTCAAGAATGTGGAGGAGCTGGAATCCATCCGCAACAAGCTGCTGAATGTCCGCAATGTGATCGGCTCACGCCGCGGTCAGAATTAATGAAAGGCTTCCCCTCGAGGGGAAGGCTTTGATAAGGAGTTATTATGCGCGCTGTACTGACTAGAGTAAAATCTGCCTCCGTTGCCATCGACGGTGAGGTCGTAGGCAAAATCGGACAGGGCTTTCTCATCCTTCTGGGCGTAGGCCCGGAGGACACCGAGCAAAAGTGCCGCTACTTGGCGGAAAAGGCGCTGGGCCTTCGTGTTTTCGAGGACGAAAACGGCAAAATGAATCTAAGCCTTGCCGATGTGGACGGAAGCGTGCTGGTGGTCAGCCAGTTTACCCTCTACGGCAACTGCCGGAAGGGTCGCAGACCCAGCTTTACCGAGGCGGCAAACCCCGAATTGGGCAACCGGCTTTATGAGCAGTTTTTGAAAGACTGCGAAGCTTTGGGCTTTCCCCCCCAGCACGGCCGGTTTGGCGCGGATATGCAGGTGGCGTCCGTCAACGACGGCCCGGTGACCCTGTGGCTGGACACCGATGCCTTGATGGACACACCAAGAAGGAATTAAAAATTAAAAATTAACAATTAAAATCCTTAACTTTTAACTCTTAATTCTTAATTGTTTACGCAGGAGTTTTTATGGTAAATGTTCAAATTCTGCCTCTTGGGGCGTATCAGACCAACTGCTATCTGGCTTGGGGGGAGGGAAGCGACGATTGCATCGTCATCGACCCGGGCTACAACCCGGAAATCATCTTAGCCAAGGCGGCAGAATTGGGCAAGACCGTCTGCGCAGTCTTTTTGACCCACGGCCATTTTGACCATGTGGGCGGTGTTCGCGGCATTGCGGAAAAGGCAAATTGCCCCGTGTATATCCACGAAAAGGAGCTCTCCCAGCCGGAGGAGATGACCGCCGGCCCTCTGCACTATACCTGCACCTACGGGGAGGGCGATATGCTTTCCTTGGCCGGCCTGTCCGTTCGGGTGCTGCACACCCCCGGCCATACACAAGGCTCTGTTTGTTTGCTCGTCGAGGACACCATCTTTTCCGGCGACACCCTGTTTATGGAGTCCTGCGGCCGCACGGATTTCCCCGGCGGCAGTTGGAGTCAGATGATGACTTCCCTTGACCGGCTGAAAGCGCTGCCCGGTGACTATAAAGTTCTGCCCGGCCACGGCCCGGCCACGAAGCTTTCCGCAGAACGGCAGTTTAACCCCTATATGAATCGGTAACGATCCCTTTGGACCGTCGAGGACGCCGGTCCCTACAAGAGGAATTTTTATGAACTTGACAATCATCGGTCACGATGACCGTTACAGCGTGGAGCAGCTGATGCTCTCGCTGTTTTCACAGGATACGGAAGGTCGCGCCCTTTCCCGTCTGACACGGGGAAAGGTGTGGCTCACCGCAGTTAGCGAAGTGGAAATTGCCGGCAAAAAGACCCGGGCCGTCCGCCGCTTAAAAGCAAAGGACGAATCCGTGCGGCTGCGGCGGCGCATTTTGCAGCAGAGTTTCTATCTGGCGGCCCTTGCGCATTTGGAATCCGCCCCGGCTTGGGGCGCGCTGGCCGGCGTTCGACCCACAAAAATCTCCACCAAGCACCTGCTTGAGGGTGGCTCGGAGAAGTCCGCTGACAAGCTCTTAAAAGAGGTGTATTTCGTCAGCCCCCAGCGGCGCAAGCTGGCCATCGCCTGCTCGGAGTCCACCGTCAAGGCTGTGGAGAAAATGGACGAAAACGACATTTCTCTTTACGTGGGCATTCCTTTTTGCCCCACCCGGTGCGCCTACTGCAGCTTTGTGAGCCAAACCATCGGCCGTGACGGCAGCCTGCTGGAAGATTACCTGAAGGCCCTTTACAAGGAACTGGCCTACACGGGGAAATTGCTTGCGCGCTCCGGCAAAACCATTCGCACCGTCTACATCGGCGGCGGCACGCCCACCACCTTGTCGGCAAGCCAAATGGCAGAGCTGTTGGACGCGATCCATAACAGCTTTGACCTGTCCCGGTGCATCGAATTTACCGTGGAGGGCGGCAGACCCGACACCCTGGACGCAGAAAAGCTGCAGGTCATCCGCGCCCATGGCGCAGACCGTATGAGCATCAACCCCCAGACCATGCAGGACGCGATCTTAAAAGCCTGCGGCCGCCCCCACACCGGGGCCGATGTGCTTTTGCGCTATGAGGAAGCCAAAAAAGCCGGCTTCGATGAAATCAATATGGATCTGATCGCAGGCCTGCCCGAGGACACCTTCGAGGGCTTTAAGCGCTCCTTAGACCAAGTGGCGGCGCTAAATCCTGCCAACATCACCGTCCACACCCTGGCCCTCAAAAAGGGCGCAGACCTGTTTGAAAAGCGGGCCAATCTGCCATCTTACGAAGAAGTTGCAAAAATGGTGGATTACGCCACAAAAACCTTGTATTTGCTAGGCTACAAGCCTTACTATTTATACAGGCAGAAGTATATGTCCGGCTCTTTCGAGAATGTGGGCTGGGCAAGAGACGGCTTAGATTGCCTATACAATATTTATATGATGGAGGAGCTGCACACCATTTTGTCCCTTGGCGGCGGCGGTATGAACAAGGTAAACCTGCCTGATGGCACCTTGCAGCGCTTCCACAATCCCAAATTCCCCCGGCAATACATCGAGCAGATTGACGATGTGCTCCGGCAAAAGGACGAACTGTTCGCGCTTTTATAAAGCCATAAAGGAAGTGTTATTTTGGATACCTTAATTTCCAATGTCACCGTGGTGACGATGAACGAAAAATCTCAGGTGCTTTTCGGCGCCTACATCGGCATCAAGGACGGCAAAATTGCCTACATCGGCAAGGATGCCCCCGAGGGCAAGCCCAAGACCATCATCGACGGCACAGGTATGGTGGCCATTCCCGGCCTTATCAACTGCCACACCCATCTTGCCACCGCGGTGCTGCGTAACTATCTGGACGATGCCACCAAGCTCGACGCCCTGAAGGAGCTTCTGAACCGTCAGAGCAAGCTGGACGAGCGCGCCGGCCGCGCCGCCACCAAATTGGCCCTTGCCGAGTGTCTGCGGTTTGGCATTACCTCTGTTTCCGACCTGTATTATTCTCCCGAGGTCACCGCCGAGATTGCGGCGGAGGTGGGCATCAAGGCCAACATCGCCTTGGCCGCCACCCGGTTCGTGGACGAGAGCGAGGATTTCGACTTTGACACCGACCCCGGCTGCAAGCTGCTGGTCAGCGCTGTGGAAAAGTGGCACGATTATGACGACGGTCGCATCAAGATCGATGCCGGTCTTCACGCAGAATTCACCTCCAATCACCAGCTGTGGGAGGCGCTGTCCTCCTATGCCGCCGAGCAGGGTCTCGGTCTGCAAATGCACTTGGCAGAATGTGCCGAGGAGGTAGCCGATTGCGAGGAGCGCACAGGTCTGACGCAGGCGGAGCTATTAAACTGCCACGGGATCTTCCGCGTTCCGGTGACCGCCGCAGGCTGCGCCCATTTGACCGAGCTTGAGCAGAAAATGCTGGGAAAAGCCAAGGCCTCCGCCGTGGCCACCCCCATTGCCGCCGCCAAGCAGGGCTACGCCCCCACCCCCGTCACCGACCTTGTGAAGGCCGGAATGAATGTGGCGCTGGGTACGGACAGCGCCGTTGCCAGCGGCAATCTGGATGTGTTTGAAGTGATGCGCTTTGTGGCGCTGCAGGCCCGGCAGGCAGGCGGCGATGCCGACGCGATGCCTGCCATTGCCCCCTTGATGATGGCCACCGTCTGCGGCGCAAGAGCCCAGGGCCGGGAAGGCCAATGCGGTATGCTGAAGGAGGGTATGGACGCAGACATCGCTTTAGTGGATTTCTCCGCGCCCCATTTGATCCCCTGCCACGATGTGGTCTCCTCTTTGGTGTTCTCTGCCAAGGGCGGCGATGTGGCTATGACCATGGTCCGTGGCAACATCTTATATCAAAACGGCAATTTCACCACCATTAACTTAAATGAAGTGGTGCAGGAAATGATGGAATACGCAATTCCTAAGGTATTGCAGGCAGATTCGGAGGCATAATGAACGATAAGAAGCAAACCTTCCTCCACGGCGCGGCGCTTTTGGCTATGGCCACCATCATCGTGAAGATCATCGGCGCGTTCTATAAGATCCCCTTAAAAATGATCATCGGCGATATGGGCTACGGCTATTTCATCACCGCCTATGACATTTACACGGTGCTGCTGCTCATCTCCACAGCCGGTCTGCCCATCGCTATGAGCCGAATGATCTCTCAGGCGAGCTCTTTGGGCAACTACAATCAGGTGCGGCGGATCTATGCCACCGCCCGGGGTATTTTCCTTGGCCTCGGCATCGCCAGCACCGCACTGATGATGGGTTTTGCCCCCCAGTTAGCGGCATTCCAAAAGCAGCCCAACGCGGCGGCGGCCATCTTCTGTCTTGGCCCCTGCGCCTTGCTGATGTGTGTTATGTCAACCAGCAGAGGCTTCTTCCAAGGTCAGGGCAATATGCGCCCCACCTCCAATTCCCAGATCATCGAGGCCTTTTTCAAGTTGGTGGTTGGCCTTGTACTGGCCTACGGCGTAATGAAAGCCACTTCCAATGTGGCTTATGCCGCCGGCGCGGCCATTTTGGGCGTGACGGTCAGCTGTCTGGTGTCGGCTCTGTACCTGCACGGCAAATGGCGGCCTGCCTACCGGGATCTGCCCAACACCGGCGACACGCCCGAAACCTACGGCAAGACCGCCAAGCAGCTTTTGGCCATTGCCGTTCCCATCACAATCGGCTCTGCCGGTCTGCAGGTGCTGACTGTTATTGAAACCAACCTCTATATGGGTCAGCTGCTCACCGCAAACGGTATGAGTCAGGCGGTGGCTGACACCACCAAGGGTATTTATAATATGTGTCAGACGGTGTTCAATATGCCCTGTTCCTTTATGGTTCCCATCACCACCTCGGTGCTGCCTGCCATCACCGCATTTTTGGCAGTGGGCAACCACAAAGACGCCAAGGCCACCCAGGAATCCGCCGCCCGGATTACGGGTCTTTTGAGTTTGCCCTGCGCGGTGGGTCTGAGCATTTTGGCCGGCCCTGTAATGGGTCTGCTTGGCGGCTACTCCGGCGATGAGCTGGCGCTGGCGCAGGTGATTTTGACGGTGCTTGGCATCAATGTGTTCTTCTACGGAGTGATCCAGTACACCAATGTGGTGCTGCAATCCCACGGCTATGCCCACATCCCCGTGATCAACACGCTGCTTTGCGGCGGTATGAAGCTGGTGGTGGTGTACCTGCTTGTGGGTAACCCTCAAATCGGCATTGTGGGCGCGCCCATCGGTATGCTTTTGTGCTACCTGTGCATCGGCGTGATGAATCTGATCGCCATCAGCCGGGTTGTTCCCCAAAAAGTACACGTTCTGCGAAATTTGCTGCGGCCGTTTGTTCCTGCGGCCATTATGGGCGTTGTGGTTTGGGGCGCTTACCGGGTGATTTCCCTTTTGTCCATTGATAGCCGCGTGATTTTGTGCGGCGCGCCTGTTGCGCTGGGCGCAGTTGTGTATGTGGTTTTCGTGGTGGTGTTCAAATCTTTGCGCCGGGAGGACTGCCTGCTGCTTCCCAAAGGTGATAAAATTGCGAATTTTCTCCGACTATAATTCACTTTTTTGCGAATATTACCAGTTTTTTTACAAAAACCCCTTGCTTTTTGGGCAACTTTGTGGTAATGTTATCATATCCTAATTTTTAGAAAAGAGGTATTTTTTATGAATAAAACCGAACTGATTGCCGCTGTTGCTGAGAAGACCGGCATGACCAAGAAGGACGCAGAGCGCGTTGTTTCCGCAACCTTCGAAACCATCACCGCTTCTCTGGCAGGTGGCGAGCGCGTTCAGATTTCCGGCTTCGGCAACTTCGATGTTAAGTGCCGCGAAGCTCGTATGGGCCGCAATCCCCGCACCAAAGAGGCTGTTCAGATTCCTGCTACCCGTCTGCCCGCTTTCAAGGCCGGCAAGGCTCTGAAGGACGCTGTCGCCAAGTAAGATGCGCCTGGACAAATATCTGAAGGTCTCCCGGCTGATTAAGCGCCGCACCGTAGCCAACGAGGCTTGCGACAACGGACGCATCAGCGTCAACGGCCGTGTGGTGAAGGCCAGTTATGAGGTCAAACCCGGAGACCGGATCGAGATTGCCCTTGGTAGTCGCACCGTGACCGTTGAGGTTGTGGTGGTTGCCGATAATGTCCGCAAGGACGACGCGGTGACTATGTATAAAGAAGTATAAAAAAGGAGTGCCAACCGGCACTCCTTTTTACATTGAGAATTAAGAGTTGAGAATTGAGAATTACGGACGGCCAATGGTCGTCTGTTTTTTATTCTGCTTTATCCGGCACGAACTCCGCAATATCCTGCAAAGAACAGCCCAATGCTGTACAAAGTTTATTGAGGGTTTTGGTTTCAATGTTCTCGTTTGCATGCAGCCGGCGAATGGTCTTTCTATCAATGCCGCACTTCTCACGCAGCCAATATGTGGTTACGCCTTTCTTTTCCATGGTTATCCACAGTTTGTCGAATTTTATCATAATGCACCCTCCTATCTTGACAGCTTCCATTATGGGGTTTATAATCCCCATAATTAAGGGGATATAATCCCCCTAATACATTTATTTGGAGGTGCATATTATGGAGTTGTACGCAGAAATTCTTGCCCAAGCCCTGACGAACGGCGACATACAGGTGATTCTTCGCGGTTTGGATTGCGATGTTTTACAGGTTGTGGAGAAAAAGTGCTACCTAACCTTGCTAAAAATCAAGTCTATCGTCGACGATGACCGCCTTGATGACCCGGAGTGCTTTATGCGAATCGAGGAAGTTGTCTGCGCACTCGAAGAACTTGGCTGCTATACCACCCGGCATGATTTTGGGTAATGCTGCCTGCAAATGCACACAAAAGGCCCCCTCTGGCGAGGGGGGGGGGGAGACTACTTTTCCTCCCCCCCCGTCTTGCCCCCGCCACCCCCCCTCCCTGGTCAGAGGGAGGCTTTTATTCTGCGTTTTCTTCTGGGACGGGGGTGACGACGGGTGTGCCGTCGGGCTTCAGAAGGGGTGTGATGCCGCCGCTGTAGCCGTAACTGGCGTAAATATAGTTCACGCCGGTCGCTCTGTCCACCAAAACCTCCACCGCCGGGCTGGAAAAGCCGCCGCCTTGGGAATAGACCTTTATAAACCGCTTGTCTTTCTTTTCTGCCATAATCGTCCGCTCCTTTTTTGTTTTTTCATAGCGTTATGATAGCAGAGCCCCGTCTTTTTGTAAATCTTTTTTGGAAATATTCTGCCCGAAACGGTTGCGAACAGCGTTCCTGTGATGTATAATTATCTTGTAAAAATATGGGCCAAGCCCAAAATTTGGAGGAAAACGATATGTTTAACGCAATGATCGAAGTTTTGAAGGCAAATCCCCGTAAAATTGTCTTCACCGAGGGCCACGATGCCCGTATTCTGGAGGCTACCGCTCGCCTGGTCGAGGGCGGCTTTCTGACCCCCATTCTGGTTGGTAATGTGGACACCGTTAAGGAAAACGCCGCAAAGGGCGGCTTCAACATCGACGGTGTTGAAATCCTGGACCCCCTGACCTACGAAGGCATGGACGCAATGGTCGAGAAGATGGTTGAGCTGCGCAAGGGCAAGATGTCCAGCGACGACTGCCGCGCTGCTCTTTCCAAGGGCAACTACTTCGGCACTATGCTGGTGAAGATGGGCTACGCTGACGCATTGCTTGGCGGCGCTACCTACTCCACCGCTGACACCGTTCGTCCTGCTCTGCAGCTGGTCAAGACCAAGAAGGGTGCAAACCTGGTATCTTCCTGCTTCATTATGGTTCGCGGCGAAGAGAAGCTGGCTATGGGCGACTGCGCCATCAACCTGTCCTACGAGGATTCCGTTGACAAGGAAGGCAATGTGACCGTTTCCGCTGCCCGCAAGCTGGCTGAGGTGGCTATCGAGACCGCTAACACCGCTAAGGTCTTCGGCATCGAGCCCAAGGTTGCAATGCTGAGCTTCTCCACCAACGGCTCCGGCAAGGGCGGCACCGTTGCACTGTCTGCCGAGGCTACCAAGGTGGCTAAGGAGCTGGCTCCCGATCTGATGATCGACGGCGAGATGCAGTTTGACGCCGCCGTTGCTCCCGAGGTCGGCCAGCTGAAGTTCCCCGGCTCTCCCGTTGCCGGCTACGCCAACACCTTCATCTTCCCCACCATCGAGGCCGGCAACATCGGCTACAAGATCGCACAGCGTCTGGGTGGCTTTGAGGCTTACGGCCCCATCCTGCAGGGTCTGGCTGCTCCCATCAACGACCTGAGCCGCGGCTGCAACGCCGACGAGGTCTACAAGATGGCCATCATCACCTGCGCGATGGTGTAATTTCCCCACGATCACAGCTCTGCCCCTGCCACGGAAAGCGGTAGGGGCAATCTTCTAAAGAGAGAATGCCTATGGATAAAAAAATCATTCGTCTCACTGTGGCTGTGCTGGTGGCGCTGACGGCGCTGGCGGTTTACCTGTCCATCCGTCCCAGCCTTTTGGCTCGCTACACAGACATCCCTGTGGACACAAATACCGACACGACAATTGAATCTACCGGCAACGCCGATTCCCAAAAGACCACCTTTACGGTGGCCGTGGTGTATAAAGACGGCACCACCAAGGAGACCACCCTCCGGACGGAGCAGACCTATCTGGGCGCAGCCCTGCTGGAAAGCGACCTTGTGGAGGCGGAAACGAACCGCTTCGGTATGCAGATAAAAACCGTCAACGGTGTAAAGGCCGCTTTTGACGAGAACAATGCCTATTGGGCGGTCTTTTCCGGCGACCTGGCAGCAGATCGCGACCCCGGCCTGATTCCTGTGGAGGAGGGAGGCACCTACAAGCTGGTCTACCTGGAGTTTGACCCCCTGACA
Organism: Faecousia sp.; assembly: GCA_045614325.1. Lineage (GTDB taxonomy): Bacteria > Bacillota > Clostridia > Oscillospirales > Oscillospiraceae > Faecousia. Next base: position 10,452 of record JAZLCU010000029.1, read on the forward strand.
GGCTCGGCTAATGCGGCAGAGCATATGTTTTATAATGTATACCTGCCCATCGCCCGTGGTTACATCGGCACCACTTGGGACACCGTCAAGGCCTTCGCCCAACATATGGGCTACACCGTAGCGGCCGACGAGGGCGTCTACAGCATCCAATCGCCAAGCCGTTCTGATGTTTTCTTTGGCGGCGACCTGACCACCACAGGTGACAGCACCGAGCTGGCCGACGCGGTCTATCGGGTCCATACCGACGGCCACGAGCCTGCTTTGGCAGGCGTGAAGGGCCGCTACGAGGACGCCGAGAACCCCGAAAACACCCGGCAAACCCCGGTCTACTTTGTAGACGGTTTTGTAGAAAACGGCTCGTCCACGCCTGTGGAGACCTTTAACGAAGTGATCCGGTACATTCTGGACTACGGCACGCTGAAGATAAAATTCTTCACGCTGGTGGTGCAGGACACCTTCGGCCAGCCGAAGAACACCTATCAGGTGGTCACTTCCGAGGACTATATGGGCCCGGCTTTGGACTATGCCGGCTACATCACCCTCGGTCAGGATGACAACGGCGCCTATATTAAGCAGGTGCAGGGCGTATCGCCGGCCGCCGGCTGCGCTTGGCTCCTTTGGAAGGGCAACAGCTACAAAGACCTGCCCATTGATACCACCCCCGTGGAACACGGCGCCACCTACACCATCGTCTACAAGCGCCTGAAATAAAAATCAGCCCCCGGCTACATGCAGCCGGGGGTTGTTTTGTCGCAATCGGGAATAGGGAATATTTTCCGTCCCGAAAACCGTCAACCTTGCGCCCTCTGTCGGCGATGCGCGCCTGGAGGGGTACACAGGGGAGGTGGCTTTGATTGCGGGAGCAATCAACTCAAACCCTCCCCTGTGCCGCATTCTTTGGGTACTTTCTTGGCGGCGCAAGAAAGTACCATAACCCCGTCCTACATTGACAACCATTCTTTTTCGTGATATACTTTGCCTTGACAACCGAATAGCCGCTTCGTGGCTGCTTGGGGGTAAAACCCAAGTACGCTTAACAAGATAATCGGGTGCGATTCCCGAACGGTACCGCCGCTGTGTGCGCTATTGGACACCTTTTTGACGAAAGTCAGTCACTGGGAAACCGGGAAGGCAAGGTGTTCGGCAAAGGCTGCAACCTCCTTTGCAAAAGCGCAAGTCAGAAGACCTACGAATCGGTTTCTCCTTCCTTTTGCGCTGTACGAAAGGAGCGTTTGTCGCGGAAAACCGGCCGCGGTGCATATTTGCGCCGTGGACTTTTTGTTTTTGGAGGTATTTTAATGAACAAGAAAATTTTATGGGTCATCATCGCCGTGGTGCTGGTGGCTGCGCTGGCCGCTGCTTACTTCCTGCTGAAGCCTGCAGGCACCGAGGGCACCAAGTCCTTTACGGTGGAGATCATCCACAAGGACGGCTCGGTGAAAAAGCTGACCCTGCAATCCGACGCAGAATTTCTGAACGAGGCTTTGGAAGCGGAGGGTCTGGTGGAATATTTCGAAGGCCAGCCCGGCTATATCAAGTCCGTTGACGGCGAGGATGCCATCTACGAGGATGGCGGCTACTATTGGAGCTTCTCCGTCAATGGCGAACTGGCGATGGTCGGCGTGGACGAAACCCCCCTTGCAGAGGGCGATGTCTACACCCTGAAGAACACCAACGAGTTTATGTACTAAGCGCTTCCCCTTATCAGGTTGCAAAAAACCCCCTCGAAAGAGGGGGTTTTTCTTATTCTTATTGCTCTTGGACACGCTTTGCCAGCCAGGCGGCGATCATTTTCTCCTGCTGGGCAGGACTTGCCGACCTGTCCTCAGCCAACCAGATTGCCTCCGTAAGCAACACGCCGTCCAGCGGCTCCACGCCTGCGGCGGAGGCAATAAAACCGTCGGATTCCTGTATGAGTCGGCTGCCGCTCTCCATATGCACGAACATCAGCTTGGTTGCCGAAACGCCGGCTAAACCTGCCTCGGCCATGATGGTCTGCACATTCAAGGAGGGGTCGGTGAAAAATTTGCTCCACTCGTCACCGCGCACGAAGGGCAGATATTCGCCCTCGGTTTCCACCTCATCGGTCATATACAGATCCAGCAGGCTGTAATTTTTGTCTGCAAGGCAAACCTCCGCCCGATAGCTGTCGTCATATTTTGTGCCGTAATAGGTTTGCACAAAGTGCGCCTGATTATCCTGGTCTAAAATATATACATATTCGCTTACAACTTCCACGAAAAATCACCTCAAAACAAACACTTGCAATCGATTTATTTGGACAAACACACAATGGATTCCACATGGGAGCATCTTGGGAACAGGTCGGCGGCTTGGGCGGACTGCAGCCGGTAGCCCCGGTCTTTTAAGAGGGCTACATCCCGGGCCAGCGTGGCCGGGTCGCAGGACACATACACGATGCGCTTGGGGGACATCCGGCTTAATGCCTCGATGGCGTCGGCATTTAAGCCCTTTCGAGGGGGGTCGACTACCACCACATCGGGGCGGATGCCCTGCTCTTCCAGCGCAAGGGCGTCCTTGCCGGCGTCGCTGCAGAAAAATTCCGCATTTTTGATGCCGTTGCGCTTGGCGTTCTCCTTGGCGTCGATCACCGCCTGCTCCACCACCTCCACGCCGATGACACGGCCGGCGGCCTTGGCCATAGCAAGGGTGATGGTGCCAACACCGCAGTACAGATCCAGCACCAAGTCCTCCTTGGTGATCTGCGCTTGGGCGATGGCGGCCTCATACAGACGCTCCGCCTGATGGTGATTCACTTGGTAAAAGGATCGGGGGGACAGCCGGAAGGTAAGACCGCACAGAGTGTCCTCAATATAGCCCGGGCCGAACAGGACGATCTCCTCGTCGCCCAAAACGGTGTTGCCCTTTTTGGTGTTCACGGACAAAACCAAGGTGGTAAAGCCGGGAACGGCCTTTAATCTATCGACCAGCACCTCACTGTGGGGCAGCTTGCGGCCGTTCACTGCAAGGCATACCAGCACCTGCCCGGACACTTCGCCCCGGCGCACATAAATGTGCCGCAGAAGGCCTTTTCCGGTGGTTTCATCGTAGGCGGAGATGCCAAATTGGTTTACATAATCTATAACGATATGCCGCACCCGGTCGGTATCCGGCGGCAGGATCAGGCAGGTTTCGTTTTCCACCACCTGATGGGTGCCGGCCTTGAAAAAGCCGGCAATGACCCGGCCTTTTTGGCTGGCAACGGGGTATTGGGCCTTGTTGCGGTAGCCTTTGCAGGTGGGCGCGGCCAAAATGGGCATTTCCGTCAAGGACTCGCCGCCGATGCGGTTTAAGCACTGGCGGACGCGCTCTGCCTTCAGCCGGGTTTCCTCCGCGTAGTCCATATGCCAGAAGTCGCAGCCGCCGCAAGAGGCGGAAATGGGGCATTCCCGTTGGAGCCTATGGGGGGATTTTTCCAAAATCTCCACAATTTTGCCGGCCGCCCAGGTTTTTGCGGCCTTCTCGATGCGGATGCGGTATTTTTCGCCGGCGATGGCATTGGGGATAAACACCGCACAGCCCTCCACATGGGCAACGCCTGCGCCTTCAGCGGTGTAGTCGGTGACGCAGGCCTCATATTGCCTGTTTTTTTCCAGCATCAGCTTTCCTCCAAGGACTCTTCCAAGGTGATTTTCCGGGGCTTTAAGCCAAGGGATTCGTAGAATTTCATTGCCGACGCGTTACAATTCCACACATTTAAGGTGATGTCCTTGCAATTTTTCGTCTTGGCATAGTCCCGGGCGGCGGCATAAAGCGCCGTGCCGATGTGCTTGCCCCGGTGGCGCTTGTCCACGCACAAATCGTCGATATAGCAGGTGGTGTGATCCACGATCACCGTGTCCCGATAGTGGGTCTGCAGCTGCGCCATACAGTAGCCGCGCACCTTTTTCCGCTCCACAGCCACAAAGACAGGGGTGTCCTCCCGACCCAGCATGGAAAGGACTTGGGACGGGCCGTATTTTTGGGCATCGCTGCGAAACAGGTCAGGGCGAAGCTCATAATGCACGCGGCCAACCTGCCGCAAAAGCTCTAAAATGCCCGGCACATCTTCGGGAACAGCTAAACGGATCTTCATAAAATCACTCCTGTTTCTCTTTTTCAACGAAAAAGGGAGTGCGTTTGCGGCACTCCCTTTGCTTTTTTATCTGCGGCGGTCGCCGAAGCCGTCGAAATACACGCCAACCAAAATGGCGATCACCAATCGGGCGATCAGCAGCGCGCCTGCCTGAATGCCCAGACAGATGGCCGCGGTGGTCACATTCTGCAGCAGCTCACTCTTACCGAAGAAGCACATCACCACGATCATGGCGAGGAACAGCACACCGCCCAGCGCCGTGAACACAAGACCTGCGATCCGCTGGGTGTACTGCCACGCCTCGGTGCTGCCCATTCCGAAATATGTACGGTAGCCGAAGCGGTAGTTGGCATGCTCCGCCGGCTTAAACATATACAGCAGACCAAAGGCGATCAAAAGCATAGGTCCTGCCAGCATAGATAGTCCCATCAGGAACTTGACGGTGGCCATAAAGCCGCCGATCTCCGGCACAAGACCGCTTAAATCAAGGTCAAACAAACCTGTGATAAACTTCATTTGGGTTATTTCTCCTCAAGGAACATCTCGATTTCGTGGATAAAGCTCCGTACATCCTGGAAACGGCGGTATACGGACGCAAAACGAATGTAGGCGACCTCATCAAGGGGCTTGATGCGCTCCATGACCATCTGGCCGATGGCGTCGGTGGTGACCTCACGCTCCAAGGTGTTCTGAATGGTCTGCTCGATCTCGGTGGTGATGCGATCCAAGTCGGCCACATCCACCTGCCGCTTGTCGAAAGCGCGAACCATAGAGTTCAGGATCTTGTTGCGGTCGAAGGTCTGGTGGGAGCCATCCCGTTTTACCACGATGATGGGCAGGCTTTCCACGATTTCATATGTGGTAAAGCGCCGCTGGCAGGCAAGGCACTCTCTGCGCCGGCGGATGCTCTGATTATCTTCAGTTTGGCGGGAGTCGACTACTTTGCTCTCCTGATCGCCACAAAAAGGACATTTCATTGAAACTTCCTCCTATATTTATGTTAACCTTATTATAGCAATACTTTGCCCAACTGTCCAGTATTTTTTATTTCCCCTTGTAAAGCGGGCGGTTTTGGGATAAAATGTAAATATATCTTCCGTTACAAGGAGTTTCCTATGAAAAAAAGCGTTGTTTACGCCCTTTGGGCGGTTTTATATGCCCTGTGCGCCGGCTTAGGCTTTTTGCCAAATCCCACAGGCTTTGGCAGGATCCTGCTGATCCTCACCTCTCTCATCTTTTTTGTGCCGGGGTTTTACCTTGCCTACCGGGCTAAAAAAGAGAACTGCCGCAAAACCTTGCTGGTTCTGCGGCTGATAAGCGGCGGTGTTTTGGCCCTGTCCCTTGTCTTTTTGGTGCTGAATTTCCTGTCGGTCTACTTCAGCGCCCACACGGGACTGGTGCTTTATGTACTACTGGTTATGTTCTCTGCGCCTATGGTCTGCTCCCAGGTTTGGGTGCTGAGCCTGTTTTTGTGGGCCTGCCTTTTGATGGTGACCCTGCCGGGACTTAAGAAAAACTGCTCTTGTCAAAAGTGAGCACCAGATAATAAGTGCCTTGGTCAAGTTCGGCCAAGGCATTTTCCAATGCCTTTTTGATGGCCTTTTCCTGCCCGGACATGGCGTGGGGCATCACGATGTCAAAGATGAGATTTGTGTGGCCGGTGCCCTTGACCATACGGAAATCGTGGAAGTCAAGGCGCTGGTCGTATTCCTTCAGAAGCTTGCCGATCAGCTCACGCATGGCGCTTAATTCCTCGTCGCCCATGACGATGGGGTCGTAATGGATGACTAAGTGGATGCCCAGTTCCTCGTAGGCCTTTCGCTCCAAATTGTCGATGCGCTCGTGGCACCACAGGGGGTCGATGCCCTGATCCATCTCCACATGGAGGCTGCCGAACCGCTGGCCGGGGCCGTAGTCGTGGACCATCAGGTCGTGGTAGCCAAGCACCGCCTCGTCTGCGTCCAATATCTCCACAAGCTGCTTCTGCAGCTCGGGGCTGGCCGCCTCGCCCAGCAGAGGGCTGATGGTCTCCTTGGCAAGGTTTATGCCGCTGTAGAGGATGAAAAGTGCCACGCCAAGACCCATATAGCCGTCAACGCGCCAGCCGGTGAACTTCTCGATCAGGGTGGCTACCAGCACCGCGGCTGTGGCGATCACATCGTTGCGGCTGTCGGTGGCAGTTGCCAAAAGGGCAGAAGAATCAATGTGTTTGCCCAGTTTGTGATTGAATAAACTGAGCCATAATTTCACTGCGATCGAACCCACCAGCACCACAAGCAGCGGAATCGAGAAGGTCACGGCGGTGGGATTCAAAATCTTGCCCACGGAGGTCTTTGCCAGCTCAAAGCCGATGATGAGAATCAGCGCGGCCACCGCAAGGCCGGATAAGTATTCGTAACGGGCGTGGCCGTAGGGGTGGTCCTCGTCGGCCGGCTTTTCTGCCAGCTTAAAGCCGATTAAGGTCACAACGGAGCTTCCGGCATCGGTTAAGTTGTTCATAGCGTCGGCGGTGATGGAAACCGAGCCGCTTAATGTGCCGATCAGGAACTTTCCTGCGAACAAAATCACATTGCACAGGATGCCCACGATACCGGAAAGGCGGCCGGCCTTATTTCGCACCTTGGGATCCGTTGCAGGCAGACCCTTGGGTAAGCAATATTTTATAAGGAAGTTTATCACGAATTCTCCCCCTTTTCAGGTCTTTTCATAACTTTTTAAAAAATTCTACTGGCAGTAGAGTTCGTTTTCTACTGTCTGTATCCCCGTTTTTGGCCGTTTCCAATGGGGGTGGGTTGGCTTTTTGGGGTACAGCGTATAAAATAAACCGCGTAGCATCATTATATGCAGGAAACGCTTTCCTGTAAAGTCATTTTTAAAGGAGATACCTATGTCCTATCGTATTGTAACCGATACCTGCTGCGATCTTCCGGAGCAGATGTACGACGAATTGAACCTTTCTGTGGTGCGCCTGAGCGTCAATTATAGAGAACAGATCACCACCACCTATACAGAAGATTGGCTGAAGGACTTTTTTGACGGCCTGCGGGCCGGCGAGGTGGCTACCACCGCCGCTGTGAATCCCACCGGCTGGGAAGAAGTCATCGAGCCCATTTTGCAGGGCGGCGAGGATGCGCTGGTGCTGGCCTTCTCTTCCGGCCTGTCCGCTACCTACCAGTCGGCCGTCATCGCCGCGGAGGAGCTGCGTGAGCGCTATCCCGACCGCACAATCAATGTGGTGGACACCCTGTGCGCCTCCCGTGGTCAGGGCCTTTTGGTTTACTATGCCTGCCAAAAGCGTGACGAGGGCTTCTCTCTGGAGGATCTGACCGCCTGGTGCGAGGAGAATAAGTATCACCTGTGCCACTGGTTTACCGTGGACGATCTGATGTACCTGAAACGGGGCGGCCGTATCAGCGCAGCAACGGCGCTGGTTGGCACGATGCTGCAGATCAAGCCGGTGCTGCATATGGACAACGAAGGCCACCTGATCAATAAGGCCAAGGCCCGGGGCAGAAAGGCTGCTATTTCCGCCATCGCCGATAAAATGGGTGAACTGGGCATTCCCGGCGCCAACGATACGGTGTTCATCTGCCACGGCGATTGTATGGAGGATGCCAAGTATCTGGAGGCTCTGGTGAAGGAGCGCTACGGCGTGAAGAATGTGTTCATTTATTATGTGGGCGCGGTCATCGGTTCTCACTCCGGCCCCGGAACGCTGGCGCTGTTCTTCTTGGGCAAGGAAAGATAAAAACAAAAGGACGACCAATCGGTCGTCCTTTTCTTCTTGCGGCTGCGTGATAAAAGGCCCCCTCTGACGAGGGGGCTGGATTTTGCGAAGCAAAAGACTGGGGGAGAGACTTTCTGTTCTCTCCCTCCGTCTTGCCTACGGCAAGCCACTCAAATTGCGGAATACCTGCCACCGGCAGGTATTGTTATCTTAATTCGCTTCGCTACCCTCATCAGAGGGAGGCTTTTACCGCTGAATCAATATGCTCACACACACCACTAAAGTTACGATCAATGTCCAAATTGCAGATTCTGATTACCTTTAGATTCATTGACTCTAACTCTTTCGTGCGAACCTCATCTTTTGAGGTCTGTTCCGGTGTATAATGTCCGCCGCCGTCAAGCTCGATAACCAACCGTGCCTTTGCGCAGTAGAAATCTACAATGTAGTTTCCAATTGCTTTTTGCCTTTGGAAGCGGATCGGGTAGGTTCTCAAAAAATCGTACCACAACTTGCGCTCCCACGGCGTCATATTTTTCCTAAGCACCTTAGCAAGAGGAATGTTGTCTTTGTTATATATTTTCATTTTTCATTCTGCATTCTGATCACCACTGCGGTGCGGCTGGGCAGGTACAGGCGGATGCCGATGCGGCCGTTCTCCGTGACGGTTTCGTACCGCTTATGATGCACCCGTCCGAAGCCGCCGTAGCAGAAGTCATCGGTTGACATAACAACCTCATAGGTGCCTGCCACATCGGTGGGAACGAAGGAGCCCTCAATGGATTTCGTGGGGTGGAAGTTGAAGGCAAAAATGCCCTTTCCCTTTTGATACATAAGGGTTTTTGCGGTGTTGTCCACATACAGCTGACGCTCTTTTCCCGTCAAAACGCCGGCGCTGCGGCTTTGCTTCACCGCGTCCTTTTCAAAGGCGTTCAGGAACTGGAATTTCAGGTTTTTATCGTCGGAAAGGCTCCACTGCCGGCGGCAGTAATGGTAGCTCCAGCCACTACCCTCTCTGGGGAAGTCGATCCACTCCGGGTGGCCGAATTCGTTGCCCATAAAGGTCAGATAGCCTTCGCCGCCTAATGTCATCGTCAGCAGGCGAATCATCTTGTGCAGGGCCATACCCCGGTCGATGACGGGGTTTTGGCTTGACACTTCCATACCCCAGTACATTTCCTTGTCGCAGAGCCTAAACATTATGGTCTTATCGCCCACCAGCGCCTGATCGTGGGACTCGCAGTAGCCGATGACCTTCTCCTTGGGGCGGCGGCCGGTCAGCTCATAGTAGATATGTCCCAAGTCCCAATGCTCATCGGGGACTTCTTTCAATAATTTGATCCAAAGATCCGGCGTACCCATGGCCAGACGGTAGTCAAAGCCCACGCCATCGTCCCTCACCGGCAGACACAGGCCGGGCATAGCGGACATATCCCCCGCAATTAAAATGGCGTTGGGGTTCACTTCCCGAGTCAGGGTGGTGGCCAGCTGCAGGTAGGTGACCGCCTCCACATCGGTGTTCAAGGAAAAGTATTTGCCGTAATCGGTAAAGGCGGTGCCGAGACCGTGGTCTAAATAGAGCATAGAGGTGACGCCGTCGAAGCGGAAGCCGTCAAAATGGTACTCGGTGAGCCAGAATTTCAGGTTGGAAAGCAGAAAATGCAGAACCTCGTTCTTGCCGTAGTTGAAGCACTTGGTGTCCCACGCCGGGTGGTCGCCCTTTGCCCCCTCGTGGAAGAACTGGTAGGGCGTGCCGTCAAATTCGTTAATGCCCTCACGGGTGTTCCGGCTGGCGTGGGAATGGACCACATCCAGAAGCACCGCGATGCCCATTTTATGGGCGGTGTTGATGAGGTTTTTTAAGTCCTCAGGCCGGCCGAACCGGGAGGAAGCGGCGAAGAAATTGGTGACCTGATAGCCGAAGGAGGCGTAATAGGGATGCTCCATCACCGCCATAATTTGCAGGGTGTTGTAGCCCAGCTTTTTGATTCTGGGCAGGATTTTTTCGGTAAATTCCGCGTAGGTGCCGACCCGGCCCTCCTCCTGGGCCATACCGATGTGGCACTCGTAGATGAAAAGCTTTTTCTTGGGCTTAAAGCCGGCGTCTGTCCAGTTGAATTCCGGTTCGTCATAAATGACGCCGTGCCAGGTGTAGTCCACCGGGTCTTGGACAACTCTGCGGATATACAGTGGGATGCGCTCGAAGATTTCACCGCCGCGCTCTGCCAAAGTCAGCACACGCATACCGTCGCGGAGGGTGTCCGCGCCGGGGATAAACAGCTCGAACACGCCGTTTTCCAGCTTTGTCATCGGGTAGGCGCTTCTGTCCCAGCCGCAGAAATCGCCGGTGAGCCACAATCTGTCTGCGCCGGGAGCCCATTCCCGATAGAACCAGCCGTCGGCGGTCTTATGAAAGCCAAAGTAGGCGTGGCCGTTGGCAAAGTCCGAAAGCGAGCCGGAAAAGGACAGAATTTCCCCATATTTTGCTTGGAATTTTTCTGCGCGCAGGTCAAGATCCGCCCTGAACGGCGCAAGATATGGGTCGATTTTCAGAATTTTATGGTTCATAGCGACCTGCCTTTCCGGTGGTTTTGGGTTACTTCTAAAACAATTTTAGCGGTTTTACAACTGCGTGTCAAGGTTAATTGAAAAAACCCAACCGTTTTGTTTGGTTGGGTTTTCATTATGTCTTTTTCTGGAATTTTTCGGTGCACTTGGGGCAGGTGATCAGGATCTTGCCCTTGCCGCGAGGCACTCTCACGGTCTGATGACAACGGGGGCAGGTGAAATAGGTATGCTCCTTGTCCTTCAGCCGCTGAATGAAGTTCAGGTATGCCCGATTTTCCCGGTAGCGCTTGTAGGTGTTCCGGGACAGCATCCGGAAGATCGCCCAGACCATCAGCGCGTAGGACAGTAGCGTCAGCACCAGATCCGGCACCACCCAATTGATGAACATACTCACCACACACAGCAAAAGGCCTGTGCCCAAAATGGCCATATTCAGTTTATCCGAGCCGTAGCGACCGGCCATAAAACGGGTAAGACAGCGATTGATCTGTCCGCCCAATCTACGGAAAAAACCCATAAATTTCACCTTTTTCATTTAGTCCTTTGCCATTATAGTGGGTCAAATACAATTTTTCAAGGGAAAACGGAAATGTTTACGAATTGTTCAAAACCGCCTTCAAAAGGTTGGTAAAATGTTGGGAAGATTTTTTAGAAAAAGTGTGATATAATGGATAATGCCGAAAAAAGAAGAGAACCTGCTTTTGCCGTTTGGTGCCGACGGAAAAAGCGGGTGTTTTTTATACCCTTTTTGCCTATATCTTTTTTATATTGTATATGTGGAAAAAACCCTTGTTTTTTGGGCGTTTCTATGGTAAAATCTAGGGTGAGAAACTATCCTTCTTTTTTCTGTAAAAACAGGCAAAATTCTGGCATTTTCCGCCTGCATTTTCCCTAAAGAAAAAAGGTTTTTTGAAAAGAAAGGAGTTTACTATGGTATCAGCAGCCTATGCTTGGGCGAAAGTCTTAAGCTATTTGGAGGAGCGGCTCACCTCCACCATGGTCACCGCTTGGTTTGACGACGCGGAGGCTGTGGAATTTACAAATGAGCATCTGATCATTCACTCTCCCAACGAGTTCCGCAGGGAGATCATCGTCCGCCGCTGCACCGAATATGTGCAGGACGCCCTGAAGGAGATTTTCGATTCCGATGCGAAGCTGAAGGTCTTTTCCGACGAGGATATGACAAAATACAAAACCGGCGGCAAAACCGCCGTGAATATGGACTTAAATCCCCAGTTCACCTTTGACAGCTTTGTGGTTGGCCCGTCCAACCGGTTCGCTCACGGCGCAGCCTATGCGGTTGCCCAGCAGCCCGGTCAGACCTACAACCCTCTGTTCATCTACGGCCCTCCCGGCGTGGGTAAGACCCACCTTCTGTACGCCATTGCCATGGGCATCCGTGAGAAAAATCCCGATGCCAATGTGGTCTACATCAAAAGCGAGCAGTTCACCAACGAGCTGATCACCGCCATCCAAAGCGGTAAAAAGGACGAATTCCGCAACAAATATCGGGAAGCTGACCTGCTTTTGGTGGACGATATTCAGTTCATCGCCGGCAAGGACTCCACCCAAGAGGAGTTTTTCCATACCTTCAACAAGCTCTACGAGGAGCATAAGCAGATCGTTTTGACCTCCGACCGGAAGCCCGGCGATATGCTGATTTTGGAGGAGCGTCTGCGCGGCCGTTTTGAATGGGGTCTGATGGCATCCATCGAAGCGCCGGACTATGAGACCCGTATGGCCATTATCAAGGCCAAGGCCGACACCTTGGGTCTGACCCTGCCGGACGATGTGTGTAACTACATCGCGGTGAATGTGACAAACAATGTGCGCCAGCTGGAGGGTACGGTCAAGAAGATCATGGCCTACCGTGACTTAAATAATATGCCGCTGGATCTTCCTAATGTATCCCGGGCCATCACCGATATGTTCAAGGCTGAGGGCAACGCCCTGCCCACACCCAGCCTGATCATCAATCAGGTCTGTAAGTTCTACTCTGTGGACGAGTCCGTGCTTCGCGGCACGCTGAAAAACAAAGGCACGGCCGAAGCCCGGCAGGTGGCTATCTACCTGATCCGCAAGCTGACTAATTTCTCCACCACAGAGATCGGCAAGGAACTGAACAAGGACCACTCCACGGTGATCTACTCCATCAAGAAAGTGGAAGATATGCTGGCCTCCGGTGACGAGAGCCTGAAAAACCACATTCGGGATATCACCGCAAACATCAATTCCTGCCTGTAAATTTATCCACAAGGGTTGTGGAATGTGGAAAAAATTTCTGTGGAAAATCGGTCGTAAAATTGCGGCCGCTTGCCCCTTGTGTAAAAGTTTGGCTTTTTCACAAGAAGGGTGTTGAGAAAAAGTCCTTGAAAAATAAGGGCAAAAGTCACTTTTCCACATATTTTCGTACTACTACTGTTACTACTACCTAAAATATCTATTTTTATATTTATATATCTTATTTTTCAGAAAGAAGGGTTTTGAATATGCGTTTTACTTGTGAAAAAAGTCTGCTGGTTATGGGTTTGAATATTACCGGCCGTACCGTTGCTCAAAAGAGCGCCCTTTCTGCCATTGAGGGCATTTTATGTAAGGCAGGCACAGGCTTAAGCCTGACCGGCTACAACATGGAGACCGCCATCACCTATATGATCGACGCAGATGTCAGCGACATTGGTCAGTGTGTGCTGCCGGCAAAGCTCTTCAGTGATATTGTAAGACGCCTGCCTGAGGGTCAGGTCACCGTGGTGGTGGATGAAAATTATAAGGTTTCCATCCGTTCCGGCCACGCCAGCTTCACCATTTCCGCAGAATCCGCTGACGATTATCCCGTTCTGCCCGATGTGGGCGACGGTAAGAGCATCCGCATCCCTCAGTCCGCTATGAAGGAACTGATAAACGGCACCATTTTTGCCGTTTCCGAAAATCAGGGTCGCCCCATCCATACCGGCGTGAAGTTTGAGGTCCGGGAGGATTATGTTTCTGCCATTGCTGTTGACGGCTTCCGTCTGGCACGCCGCACCTATAAGTGCGAAAATACCACCGGCAGAACCCTGTCTTTCGTTGTGCCTGCACAGGGTTTGAAGGAAGTGGAAAAAATTCTGCAGGATTCCGATGAGGATGTGGCCTTTACGCTGGGCGCAAAGCACATTTTGTACCAGATCGGCGATGCAACCATCATCTGCCGTCTGCTGGAAGGCGAATTTTTGGATTGGCGTAAGGTCGTTCCTATGAACAGTCCCATCAAGCTGGTGGCACATGTTTCCGACCTGATGTCCTCCATGGAGCGCGTGGGTCTGATCGTTTCTGAAAAGTACAAGTCCCCGGTGCGCTGCGTCTTCGCAAATCAGGAGCTGCAGGTCCGCACCAACACCACCATCGGCGTGGCAGAGGACCGCTGCGCCATCGCCGGTGACGGCGGTGAGCTGGAGATCGGCTTCAATGTGCGCTACATCATCGATGCGCTGCGTGTTGTTCCCACCGAGGAGGTATGCTTGGAGCTGACCAACCATTTGAGCCCCATCGTGATGACCCCCGTGGACGATAAGCACGATTTTGCCTATATGATCCTGCCTGTGAGAATCAAGAGCTAAAAGAGGGCATTTATGAAAGTTACAGTAACAAAAAAGCAGCCAAATGCCACACCTTTGGCCATCCACACGGAATTTATCAAGCTGCAGGACGCTATGAAGTACGCCAACATCGTCTACTCCGGCGGTGAGGCCAAGCAGCTGATTTTGGACGGACAGGTGAAGGTCAATGGTGAAGTCTGCACCATGCGGGGTAAAAAGCTTTACCCCGGTGACAGCTTCTCCTTTATGGGCGGTGTGTACGCCATTTGTGCATATGAAGCTAAATAACATCCGGCTGGAAAATTTCCGCAATTACGGGAATTGTGAGGCCAATTTTGACCCGGGCGTGAACCTGATCGTAGGCGATAACGCCCAAGGCAAAACCAATCTGCTGGAGGCCGTGGCATTTCTCGGCTCGGGCAAAGCCTTTCGAGCCCAAAGGGCGGCGGAGCTGGTACGCTTTGGGGCGGATTTTGCCCAAATAGAGGGCGGCGTTTCCTCTCAGGAAAGGGAGCAGACCCTAAAATGGGTGCTGTTTTCCGGGGCGCGGCCGCGGCAATTGTACCGCAACGGTGTGAAGAAAAAGACAGCCGGGGAAATCGCCGGGGTCTTAAACACCATTTTGTTCTGCCCGGAGGACCTGATGGTCTTAAAGGGCGGCGGCGCAGGCCGTCGGCGGCTGGCGGACTCTGCCATCTGTCAACTCCGACCCAATTACGAGGCGGCGCTGACCGAATACAACCGCATTTTAGAACAGAAAAACAAGATCCTCAAAGACCGGCACGAGAACCCGGCACTGCTGGAAATTTTGCCGGAATTCAACGCAAGACTCTGTCAGGTGGGCGCGCTGATCATCTCCTACAGAGCCCGTTTTTTCGAAGGTCTCGGCCGGGAAGCCAAAGTTTTTCACGAACTTTTCTCCGGCGGAAAAGAGGAATTTACCCTAAAGTATAAGACCGTTTCCAACATTTTAGACCCATTTGCTCCGGTCAGCGAATTGGAGGAAAAATTGCAGGAGCACCTGCAGAGCCACTACCGGGCGGAGCTGGAAAGCAGCAGTTGCCTCACCGGCCCACACAAGGATGATTTCGATGTGTTTTTGACGGATACCTCCTTGAAGGCCTTTGGCTCACAGGGTCAGATCCGCACCGCGGCCATCAGCCTGAAGCTGGCTCAGCGGACGCTGATGGAGAAGGAATCCGGGGAAATCCCGCTGCTGCTACTCGACGATGTTTTGTCGGAGCTTGACCCGGGTCGGCAGGATTTTGTCTTAAATCACATCACCCACGGTCAGGTGTTCATCACCTGCTGCGAGTCCGACCGGTTCACCAAACTGGGTAAGACCATCGAAATCGAAAAAGGAAGTATAAAATAACGGGTCATTGCGAAACCAGTCCGCAGACTGGTTGTGGCAATCCCCTGTCAGAAAGCACAAAGGTGATGTAATGAACTACTATGTGTATATTTTAACCAATGCACATAAAACAGTTTTATATACCGGTGTGACAAACGACCTGAAAAGGCGCGTTTATTAACATAAAAAACACTTTGATAAGCATAGGTTTACAGCGCAATACAATGTGGAAAATTTGGTCTATTATGAAGTAAGTAATAATCCGGAAGCGGCGATTGCGCGGGAAAAACAAATCAAAGGGTGGAACAGAAAAAGAAAAGAAAAATTAATCAATAGTATGAATCCTGCGTGGATAGATCTTTATGCAGCAATTCTTTGAGTTGGGTCGCGCGTTTCTTTTGGGGATTGCCACGGGTGCCGGAGCACCCTCGCAATGACCGGAAATGAAGAGAGCGACCTGTAACGGAAGGAGTATCAATCATGTCTGAAGAAACCAAGGTAACAGAAGAATACGGCGGTTCGCAAATTCAAGTTTTGGAGGGCCTGGAGGCGGTTCGTAAGCGCCCCGGTATGTATATCGGCTCTACATCCAGTTCCGGCCTGCACCACTTGGTGTACGAAATCGTGGACAACTCCATCGACGAGGCCCTGGCCGGCTACTGTAAAAATATCACCGTCACCATCAACCCCGGTAACTCCATCACCGTTACCGACGATGGCCGTGGTATTCCCGTGGACATCCAGCCCCAGACCGGCAAGCCGGCTTTGGAGGTTGTCTTTACCGTGCTGCACGCAGGCGGTAAGTTCGGCGGCGGCGGTTATAAGGTCTCCGGCGGTCTCCACGGCGTGGGCGCGTCTGTTGTAAACGCCCTTTCCGAGAGCCTGACCGCACGGGTCTACAAAAACGGCAACATCTACGAGATGAAGTTTGCCCGTGGCCACATCACCCAGGAGATGAAGATCATCGGCAAAACCGAAAAGACCGGCACGGAAGTCACCTTCCAGCCGGATCCTGAGATGTTCGATACCACCGAGTATGAGTATGAGATCCTGCACACTCGTATGCGGGAAAAGGCCTTCCTGACGGCCGGTTTGTCCATCTCCATCACCGATGACCGTGGGGATGAGCCTGTTGGCGAAACCATGTGCTATGAGGGCGGTATCCGGGAGTTTGTCACTTGGTGCAACCGGAATAAGACCCCCATTCACGGTGATGTGATCTACATGAGCGGTATGAAGGACGACGCCTCTGCGGAAATTGCCGTCCAGTATAACGACGGCTACAACGAGTTTATGCTGTCCTTTGCCAACGAGGTCAACACCCCCGAGGGCGGTATGCACGAGACCGGCTTTAAGACGGCACTGACCCGTGTATTGAACGCCTACGGCGTGAAAAACGGCATTATCAAGGGCGATGACAAGGTCAGTGGTGAAGACTGCCGTGAGGGTATTACCGCTATCATCTCCGTCAAGCTGACCGATGCGCAGTTTGAAGGTCAGACCAAGGCAAAGCTGGGCAACGCCTATATCAGCACCTTGGTACAGCAGGTGGTAGGCGATCAGCTATCTACCTATTTTGAAGAACATCCCCAAACCGCCAAGATCATTCTTGAGAAGGCAATGATGGCAAACCGGGCAAGAGAAGCCGCCCGGAAGGCCAGAGAAAATGCCCGTCGCAAAACCGGTCTGGAATCCGGCGGTATGCCCGAAAAGCTGAAGGATTGCAACGAAAAAGACCCCTCCCTCTGCGAATTGTACATCGTCGAGGGTGACTCCGCTGCAGGCTCTGCCATTGGCGGCAGAGACTCCCGTTTCCAGGCAATCTTAGCCATGTGGGGCAAGATGCTGAACGTGGAAAAGGCCAGAGCCGACAAGGTCTATGGCAACGATAAGCTGAATCCTCTGATTTTGGCATTGGGCGGTGGTATCGGTGAAGATTTCGACATCGAGAAGCTCCGCTACCACAAGATCGTCATCATGTCCGATGCTGACGTGGACGGCGCTCATATCCGTACACTTTTGCTGACTTTCTTCTTCCGCTATATGCGGCCGCTCATTGAAAACGGCTTTGTTTACTCTGCCGTGCCGCCTCTTTACAAATTGAAGAGAGGCAAGACAGAGCGAGTGGCCTATTCCGATGAAGAAAGAGATCGCATTTCTGCCGAACTCCGTGGCGAATCTAACGCCAAGGTGGAGATCCAGCGCTATAAGGGTCTTGGTGAGATGAACAAGGAAGAACTGTGGGAGACCACTATGGATCCCGAGCGCAGAACCCTGCGGCGGATCACCTTGGAGGATGCCCGTCGTGCTGACGAGATCTTCACCATTCTGATGGGCGAGCAGGTCGAACCCCGTAAGGAATGGATCGAGCGTAACGCAAAATACGCCATTAACATTGACATCTAAGGAGGTGACACAAATTGGCAAAGCATAATCGTGATTATAAGCCGGAGGATATTCTGTTCCCTGAGCAGCACATCACAGAGTCCAATCTGGTAGATGAAATGGAAAAATCCTATATTGAGTACGCCATGAGTGTCATCGTTGGCCGTGCATTGCCGGATGTTCGTGACGGTCTGAAGCCCGTTCACCGTCGCATCCTGTACACCATGTACGAAAGCGGCCTTACCCACGATAAAAAGCACAAGAAGTCCGTTACCAGCGTCGGTGACGTGCTGGGTCGTTACCACCCCCACGGCGACAGCTCTGTTTACGACGCAATGGTTCGTTTGGCGCAGGATTTCTCTATGCGTTATACACTGGTGGACGGCCAGGGTAACTTCGGTGACATTGACGGCAACCCGGCCGCTGCCTACCGTTATACCGAGGCTCGTCTGGAGAAGCTCTCTGACGAAATGCTCCGGGACATCGAAAAGGATACCGTGGATTGGGATCCCAACTTCGACGAGACCCGGAAAGAACCCCGTGTGCTGCCCAGCCGTTTCCCCAATTTGTTGGTCAACGGCTCCAACGGTATTGCCGTTGGTATGGCTACCAATATCCCGCCCCACAATCTGCGGGAGGTCATCAACGCCTGCGTGGCTGTGCTGGACGATCCTGAGGTCACCGCAGTTGACCTGATGGAGCATATTTCCGGCCCCGACTTCCCCACCGGCGGTATCATTATGGGTCGCAGCGGCACCCGTGCTGCCTACGCCACCGGCCGTGGCAAGGTGGTTGTCCGCTCCCGGACAAATTTCGAGAATTTTGCCGGCGATCGCACCCGTATTATCGTGGATCAGCTGCCCTATCAGGTGAATAAGTCGCTGCTTTTGAAGTCCATTGCCGATCAGGTGAAGGACAAGCGCTTAGAGGGCATTTCTGACCTGCGTGACGAGTCCGACCGTAACGGTATGCGTATCGTTATCGAGCTGAAAAAGGACGC
>JAZLCU010000030.1:0-6289 GCA_045614325.1 Faecousia sp.
ACGATGTTCTTAGCGCCCATAGCGTTAGCGATGTCGATGGAGCGGTGAGCGCGCCACATAGCGAACTCGTAGTCTTCCTTGGAGTTGGAAGTGAAGCCGCCGTCGGTGGTGTGGGGATCCATCCACAGACGAGGAGCGACGAACTCAGCAACCAGGCCGTACTTGTCCAAAGTAGCCTTCATGTCCTTAGCATAATCAATGATCTGCTTCTCGGTCATGTTGTTCATATCGGGCACTGCGTCGTCATCGTGGAACTGAACGCCGGACATACCGATCTCTGCGAACTTCTTAAACTTTGCCTCCATGTCAACGGTAGGACGAACGCCGGGGCCAAAAGCCTCTACGCCTTCGTTACAGTTCCAGGGGCCTGCGGTAAACTTAAATCTAGACATAATATTTGCATCCTTTCTCATTTTGTTAAATTGGTTTCAGGGCATACTTCCTGACTACTTTCATCTTGCCACAAGCGGAGAAAGTAATCAAGTTTATTTTGCGTTTTACAGACGATTATTTTGCTCTTTTTGATTTTTATGCATTTATGACAAATTGTATACACAAAAACTGGCAACTTTGTCCTCTGCGTAACGACAAAAACGAATTAAATAATGGCGGTCAGGCTCTTTGCCTTCACTTCGTCAGCGATGTGACGCAGGTCGGAAACGGTGGCGCCGGCCAGGATCTTCTCGTAAACGGGCAGGATCATCTGAGCCAATTCGCTGTCAGCAGCCAAGCCGGAAACATCGGAAAGCACCTGCTTTGCAGCGTCCAGACCTTGCTCCATACCCTCTGCCTCGTTGATGTAACGGTGCAGGCCGGCGGCTGCGCCAACGGCAATATAAGCGGGGGTGATGCCCTGCTCCAGAGCCAGCAAGGAAGAACCGATCAGACGGTCATCGGGGCTGAGCTTACGGCCGGGGTCGCCGCCCACACGGCCGCAGGTATCCATCAGCGCAGCGTTGGTGAAGCGGTTCAAAAGGTCGGTGATGTGCATCACGATGCCGCCCAACTCCACGCCGTACTTTTTAGACAGGGCAACGGCGCTTTCCAGCATAGCGTTCTGCACCAAAATCCGCACATCAGCCACATCGATGGACTGGTAGATATACTGCAGCTTCAGCAGGTCGCCAAGGTATGCACAGGTTGCGTGACCCATATTGTGGATGTACAGCTTGCGCTTTAAGTAGAAATCGAAAGGCTCAAAGGGAACCATATTCTTGATCTCGGGAACGCCGCCCTTGAAAGCAGCCTTGTCGGTGGGCAGGAAGCCGTAGCGCTCTACGCAGACGCGCATAGGCTCGCCGTCCTTCATCTCCTCGGTCTGCACGGGAACCATACGGCCGATGGAGGCCTCAACCAAGCCGACAGTTGCGTCGAACTTGACCTTTTCGTCCTCGGTCAGTTGCTCCTTGATCATACCCTCGACCACCAGGTTTGCGTCCATCAGGTTTTCGCAAACGATGATGTTCAGGGGCTTATCGCCCATTGCCCAGCGCTTACGCAGGCCGGCAACGATGTTGGGAACGATGAACTTCAGAATCCGGGCGCCCACGGCGGTGGCCATAATGTCGCAGTTTGCGATCACATCGGATGCGGCTTCCATATCGTTGCCGTTGACGGCGGTAACGTTCTCAACCAGCACATCCTCGTGGCCGTTGCTGGACACATAGCGGATGGGGTAGCAACCCTTTTCCTGCAGGTGCTTTACCACAGGCTCAGCCACATCGATAAAGGTGACACGGTAGCCGGACTGGCTCAGCAGAGCGCCGATAAAGCCGCGGCCGATGTTGCCGCCACCATACATAACAGCATTCATAGTTTTTAGCCTTCTTTCTATTATCTCAGTTCGTTATAAACCTTCATTGCTTCCTCAGCGGTGCGCATACCCTCGGTTGCGCCTGCTTCAGACAGGGAGCAAACGGCAGAAGCAGTGCCCATCTCGATGGCGGACTTCAAATCCATGCCCTTCCAGGCGCCGTACAGAACGCCGGAGCAGAATGCGTCGCCTGCGCCAACGGTGCCGGCAATCCAGCCTTCGGGCAGCTTCAGGCTGGGAACTTCAACCAGGTTGTCGTTCTCGTCCAGGCCGTAGCCGACCTCGGGGCAGTGGATAACAGCCCAAGTGGAAACACCCAGCTCCTTCATCTTCTTCAGTGCTGCAGGCATATTTCCCTTCAGCAGAGTGCCGTCCTCGGTACGCAGCTCAACGCCGGTGGTAGCGCTGGCTTCCACTTCGTTGATGATGCAGTAGTCGGTGTAGCGCATAGCGGGGCAGACCAGCTTGCGGAAGCGGTCACCGGCCTCGGAAACCACGTCGATGGAGGTCTTGATGCCACGCTTCTGTGCCTCACACAGGAGCTTTGCCATCTTGGTGCCGTATTCGGGATCCTCTTCGTCCAGCGTGTCCAGCAGCAGGATGTAGCCGATATGCAGCATATCCACATCCAGCTTATCCCAAGGAATGTCCTCCTCGCAGAAGCCTGCATTGCCGCCGCGGCAGTGGTAGAATGTACGCTGCTTGGTGATCTCATCGGCCATAACCAGGGTAAAGGAGGCGGTGCCGGTGATCTTAACATGCTGCAGGTCGATGTTGTCGTGCTTCTTCAGCTGCTCCATAATGTAGGCGCCGGCTTCGTCGTTGCCGGTGCGGCCCAAGGCCACCAGAGGCAGCTGGGGATCCAGCTTTGCCAGGTCAACGATGTCGTTGCACAGGCAGCCACCGATGGATTTGGAAGCGTCCTCGGTGATGGTGGTCAGTTCACCGGGCTTAGGAATACCGGCGATGGGATAGAGCATATCCACGATCATATTGCCTGCTACAGCAATGCCTTTTTTGTTCATAACAACTTCTTCCTTTCGTTATTGATTGTATTCTCTCCAGAAAGCCGCAAGCCAGCTGCGGCCCAACTCTTCCGATGCAAAGGTCTGTTCCTGCTCGGCCTGCTGCAGGGGGGTCTCCCGGCGCAATTGCCGGCAGGACTCCTGTGCGGACATACCAAAGTGGTTTTCCAGCATACGGGAGAGGTATTTGACATCCGAAAAGCCGCTGACCACACTCACATCCGTCATACACATAGAGGTGTCCCGGAGTAGTTTCAGCGCCCGTTCAAACCGGACGGAGCTGACATACTCCTGGAATGTCATGTGCAGATGGTCGTGGATGAAGTGGGACAGGTAGGTGGTGGTCACGCCTTCCTGCTTTGCCAGCTGCTCCAGGGTGATTTTTTCGCTGTAATTGTTGTCGATATATTCGGTGATACGGCTTAAGCGAGCCATCTTTTTGTTTCGCGCCAGGTAGGCTGCCTCGGTCATCTGCCGGTAGGGGGCCACCGTAAGAAGCCGGGAGTACAACTGACAGATGCTGCACACACAGCGCAGGGCGTACAGGTCAGAATCCTCAGCCATATAGTCGGTGAGGGCCTGCACCATCAATCTTGTCAGTTCGTCCAAAAATTGGGGGGGCAGCGTACCTGTCAGGTCGTTTTCCTGCAATTCCAGATTGCGGAAGCAGGACAGGTATTCGCTGCAGAAGGAGCTGGCAACCTGCAGATAGGCCACTTTGATGCCGGCCTGAGAGGATGCCTGAATTTGGTGCGGTTCATTGGCATTGAAGAAGAACAACGAACCTTTTTGAATGGGGAAGATCCGCTCGTCCACACGGACGATGGCGTCACCCTCCAGCACCAAGCCCAACTCCAGCGCCCGATGGACGTGGGTGTTTCGGTTGATGATGTGAACGATGCTGGCGCGAACGTGGTTTAACTTGGGATAAGCCAGTACTTCGTACTCTTCGTTGCGAATTTTTCGTTGCGTGCCCATAGCAATCTCCTTTTCAAAGAAACAGAGGGCCGGCCAACGACCGGCCCTCTGACCTTGTAATGTAATATGGGATTATGCCAAAGCGCTTTCTTCTTTGCGGGTCCAGCCGCCGTCGCCCATATAGCCGGCAGGCAGAGCCTTCGGGGTTTCGAAGGTGGACTCCAAGGTAACGACCTTGCCGGATTCGGCAGAGCCGATGATGGAGTGCATCAGTTCGAATACATGGAAAGCCATTTCCTTGCTTGCACGGTTCTTGCGGCCGTTCACGATAGCCCAAGCCATTTCGGCTGCGCCCACGCCACGGGAGTTTTCAGCATAGCCGTGGGTGTGGGGGAACTCGACCTTGTCGGACAGGGTCTTCTTGATGTAAACGGGGTTGCCAAACTCGTTGGGGTTGCCCATGTACAGAATGCCCTCGGTGCCGTAGATTTCCAGGCCGTAGGTCTCGTCCAGAATGCAGTCGGAGTTCATGTGCAGAGTGCCCAGAACGCCGCTTTCGTACTGCATAGTAGCGGTGATAACATTGGCGTCCTCCAGCTTGTACTCGCGGCCGTACAGGTCGTTGCCCTCACGGTCGGTGCCGATACGGGTGTTGACACGGTCGGGGTCATTGATGGCGGTGAAAGCGGAAACTGCCTTCACGGGGCCAAGGATGGAAGCCAAAGCAGTCAGATAGTAACCGCCCATATCGAAGCCGATACCGCCGCCACGCTTGCACAGGTGGGGCAGGAACTCGCCATAGATGCCGTAGTTACGGCTGATGGAAGCGCGGCAGGAAACGGGTTTGCCGATCAGGCCGGATTCCACGATGTACTTGGCAGTCTGAACAGATGCGCCCAGGAAGGTATCGGGGGCAACGCCCAGATACAGACCCTTGGCATTGGCCAGCTCTACCAGTTCCTTACCCTGCCACAGCTCAACAGCGATCATCTTCTCGGAGAAGACGTGCTTGCCTGCTTCCAGGCACTGCTTGATAACAGGATAGTGAGCGGCAGGGATAGTCAGGTTGATGACCATATCGATGGTGGGATCAGCGCAGATCTCCTCGGTGGTCATAGCCTTGCAGCCATACTTTGCAGCCTGCTTCTCCATAGCGGCAGGGAACAGGTCAGAGCAGGCAGCCAGCTCCAGAATGGAGAACTTGCCGCTCTGAATGTTGCTCATGTAAATGTCGCTGATAGAGCCGCAGCCGATAATGGCAACTCTAATCTTCTTCATTTTATGTCCTCCGAAAAATTACAGGGACAGAACGATCTCACGAATGTTCTTGGCAACCTGGTTGATCTCTTCGGTGGTGGAGTTGATGTTGATGCCGGTGCCGGCGCCCAGACCCTTGTCCACAACGCCGATGGAGATGTTCACAGCGCGCTCCAGGATATCGTCGGTAGCGGGCAGCATGTTCTTCTCGTAGGTTCTCTCGGACTGACGGAAGGGGTGAGCGTTGGTCCAGGTCTTCTTGTCCAGGATCTGCTCCATGTTGTTGTATACGTGCCAGCCGGAGCGAGCGATCACGGAAGTGCCGGCCTTAGCGCAGAATGCAGCAGCCTTCTCCTTGGTGTCGAACAGCAGAGTCAGCAGAGTAGCGCACTCGCCTTCGTCGTTGATGGTACGGAAGCCAACGCCGGGCAGATCCTGCAGCTGAGCCTTCAGCAGAGCCTTCTTCTCACGCAGAGTCTTCAGGATGTTGGGCAGCTTGCGGCCCTGAACAACAGCAACCGCGCCGGACAGCTCGTTCATACGCATGTTAACGCCAACGATGGAACGGTTACCAACTTCAACGCCGGTACGGGAGGGCTTGTGACCCTGGTCGTGGTAGCCGAATGCACGCTCGTACAGATCGGGATCGGAAGTACCAACGAAGCCGCCGTCGCCGGTGGTGATGGTCTTAAATACGTTCAGAGAGTAAGCGCCCATGTCGCCGATGGTACCGCAGCACTTGCCCTTGTAGGAAGCGCCGACTGCCTGGCAGCAGTCCTCGATGACATACAGGTTGTGCTTCTTAGCGATTTCCATAATAGCGTCCATCTTACAGGGGTTACCCAGCATGTGGACAGGCATAATAGCCTTGGTGCGGGGGGTGATCAGAGCCTCGATCTTGGTGGGGTCGATAGTCAGAGAGTCATCGATCTCAGCCAGAACGGGGGTAGCGTTCATCATTGCGATGGTGGAAATAGAAGCGATAAAGGTGTAGCCGGGAACGATAACTTCGTCGCCCATGCCAATGCCCAGAGCTGCCAAGCAGCACATCAGAGAACCGGTACCGGAGCTGGTAGCAACCACATGAGCGTGGCCCAGCTGAGCAGCGATTTCCTTCTCGAAGGTAGCAACCTTACCCTGGAAGCCGTCGACACCGGGAGTGCCGTAACGGAACAAAGCACCTGCTTCGATAACATCCATCAATTCCTTCTTTTCTTCTGCGCCGAATACATAAGATCCAGGACCGCCAGCCATAATAAATACCTCCAAAATTTTT
>JAZLCU010000031.1:0-43144 GCA_045614325.1 Faecousia sp.
AAAACCACGGAAGAAGCTTCCTTGATCTTAGCGGACAGGGCTTCCACGACTGCCTTTTTGCTCTCAAGAACCTTTGCGTTGGGCATGTGTGTTTCACCTCCGAAAACTAAAAATGTCTTCCTGCCAGAAGACAGAAAGACACGCAAACAATCAAAATGTTAAACGCACCTCGGTAGGATTTATGTCTTACGACACCTACTGTCTTTGGCAACCTTGATATAATAGCAGACAATTTCCGTATTGTCAAGGGAAAATTTCGGTTTTTTATAATTATTTATAAGAAAAATAAGGGAAAACCGGAAGGGAGATCCCTTCCGGTTTAATTAGCAATTAGTTGCCGTACTTGGAAGTGTTGACCTTCACGCCGGGGCCCATAGTGGAAGCCACGGTGCAGGACTTGAAGTACTGACCCTTTGCTGCAGCGGGCTTAGCCTTAGCAACAGCGTTCATCAGGGTGTCCATGTTCTCAGCCAGCTTCTCAGCGCCGAAGGAAACCTTGCCGATGGGGCAGTGGATGATGTTGGTCTTGTCCAAACGGTACTCAACCTTACCAGCCTTGATTTCCTGAACAGCAGCGGTCACGTTGGGAGTAACGGTGCCAGCCTTGGGGGAGGGCATCAGACCCTTGGGGCCCAGAACCTTACCCAGACGGCCAACCACACCCATCATGTCGGGAGTAGCAACAACAACGTCGAACTCAAACCAGTTTTCCTTGGTGATCTTCTCAACCAGCTCCATACCGCCAACATAGTCAGCGCCTGCAGCCTGAGCTTCGTCAACCTTAGCGTCCTTAGCGAAGACCAGAACGCGAGCGGTCTTACCGGTACCGTTGGGCAGAACAACTGCGCCACGAACCTGCTGGTCAGCGTGACGGGAGTCAACGCCCAACTTGATGTGCAGCTCGACGGTCTCGTCAAACTTAGCGGAAGCGCCCTTAACAACCAGATCCAGGGCGTCGGTGGGATCATACTGAACAGAGCGGACAATCAGCTTGGCGCTCTCCTGATACTTTTTGCCTCTAAACAATGTAATTATCCTCCTTATAGTGGTGATGCGGAAAAATCCTCCCACATTACCGAGCCAAAATATTTGCTCGGACGGTTAAAATCAATCTACGACGGTAACGCCCATGGAACGGCAGGTACCGGCAACCTGGCTCTCAACAGCCTCCTGAGTAGCGCCTTCCAGATCCTGCATCTTGGTCTTGGCGATCTCAGCGATCTGAGCGCGAGTGATGGTGCCAACCTTGGTCTTGTTGGGAGCGCCGGAACCCTTGTCCAGACCGATTGCCTTCAGAACCAGCAGGGGGGTCGGAGGGGTCTTGGTGATAAAGGTGAAGCTGCGGTCTGCATAAACAGTGATGACAACAGGAATCTTGTAGCCTTCCATAGCCTGGGTACGAGCGTTGAATTCCTTGATGAATGCAGCAATGTTAACACCGTGCTGACCCAGAGCGGGGCCAACAGGGGGGGATGCGGTAGCCTTAGCGGCAGGAATTTGCAATTTGATAATGCCAGTAACTTTCTGTGCCATAATAAGCACCTCCTGAATAAAATGTGGTAATATGCGAAAAATCGCATTTCTTGCGGGGCTTTTGCCCCTCCCACGATCCGAACGGACAAATGGTCCGAGGGGTTATTGGGAAATTAATTCCACCTGATCGAGCTCAAACTCAACAGGGGTTTCGCGGCCAAACATAGACACGACTACGCTGACCGAATTTTTCTCGACCTCCAGGTCTTCCACCACGCCGGTGAAGGAACTGAGCGGACCGTCGAGGATACGCACGGTGTCGCCAATAGCGTAATTGACAACGATCTCGCGCTTTTCGACGCCCATCTCGTACACCTCGTCCTCAGACAGGGGGAAGGGGTCGCTTCCGGATGCGCCAACAAAGCCGGCAACGCCACGGACATTACGAATTACGTGCCAAGTATCGTCAGAATATACCATCTTGACGAATACATAACCGGGGTACAGCTTCCGGTCGTAGGTTTTGGTTACGCCGGCATCAGTAATCTCTGTTACGGTTTCCTGAGGAATGGCAACGGTGATGATCTGATTCTGCAAGCCGCGGCTCTGGACAGTTTTTTCGATGGTGGCCTTTACGGTGTTTTCATATCCGGAGTAGGTATGGACAACATACCACTTTGCAGCGTCTGACATGTTTCGTCTCCTTACTTAACAGCGTTGATGAGAGCATCAATGCCAAAACGAGCGACGAAGTCGAACAACCAGATGAATACGCCCACAACGATAACGCAAGCCAGGACGATCAGGGTGTTCTTCAGTAATTGCTTGGGGGTAGACCACACGACCTTCTTAAGTTCACTGCGGAGCTCACGGAAGTATCTGCAGACGGAACCCCATGCTCTTGCGAAGATGTTTTGCTTTTTTACATCTGCCATTTTGGGGCCTCCTTACTTGGTCTCGTTGTGAATGGTGTGCTTCTTGCAGAATCTGCAATACTTCTTCATTTCGAGACGGTCGGGATCGTTCTTCTTGTTTTTCATGGTGTTGTAGTTTCTTTGCTTGCACTCAGAACATCTCAAAGTGACTTTAACGCGCATAACGGCACCTCCTTAAATAATTGCCTCCCTGTATCACCTCGGCTAGAGAGAAATTTAGTAAGCGGTTAACTACAAATTACCGCTCCGAGGCTGTAAAATGGGCGCACAAAATAAGCCCTTTTACACAGGTAGAACCATTCTAACACAGCAGGGTGTGGAAGTC
Organism: Faecousia sp.; assembly: GCA_045614325.1. Lineage (GTDB taxonomy): Bacteria > Bacillota > Clostridia > Oscillospirales > Oscillospiraceae > Faecousia. The sequence continues at coordinate 2,734 of JAZLCU010000031.1, forward strand.
AACAAATTTTTTCTTTATTTTTTGGGAAATTTGCTGTATAATGGGCGTAAATTCAATACTTAAGGAGAATAACGCTATGAAACGAATTATGGGCGTGGACTATGGCGATGCGCGGACGGGAATCGCGATTTCTGACTTGCTCTGCAGCATCGTTGGAACTACAACGGTGATCCATAGCAGAAACACAGAAAAAACCATAGCACAGATCTGCGCTATGGTTAAAGCTTCCGATGTGGGTGAGATCGTTGTGGGCTTGCCTAAGAATATGGATGGAACAGAAGGCGCTCGCGCTGAGCTTTGCCGGGCGTTTGCCCAACAGCTGGAGCAGGCGACCGGACTACCTGTACATCTGTGGGATGAACGCAGAACCACTGTAGAGGCGCATAACATTCTGTCCCAGCATAATTACCACGGCAAAAAGCGCAAGGATACGGTGGATGCTGTGGCAGCATCCTTGATTTTGGAGGGCTATTTGGCCTTTCGTGGCCGGTAAAACAGCTCCCGAAGGCCAGTAAAAAGGAGCAATCCACCAAAAAACTTTTTGATAATTGCTGTGTCGAGCTTTGTGCTGACGATTGCTGCAATTGCGGCGAAAACGCAGCCGCATATAACTGCAGGTAAGATTTTTTTGAACTGAACGCGACCTTGTTTTCGGTTAAACAGGGTCGCAGTAATGGCGCAGGGAAGGAAGAAAAGCAGATTGATGACTCTTGCATCGGCGTATTCCATTCCGATGACCATTGTGAGCCAGAGAACAAGCAAGCTTCCGCCCCCTACACCAAGGCCTGCAAGAAAGCCCAGCAGTATAGCCACCGGGAACGCGATAAATTCTAGCATAGGTATCGAATCCCTCCCCAAAGGATCAGTACGCCCAAAATGCGGTGTAGCCAAACGGTTGGGATGCGCTTGCCCCAAATACCTGCGGCAATGCCTCCCACAGCGCCACCTGACAAGTAGGGCAGGATCTGCCAAAAGGAAATGCTCCGGCGCTCGAAGAACAGCAGCGAAACGATACATATGGGCGCGATGATCGCAATTGAGGTAGGGAAGCGCTCCTGCTCGGAGATGCCGGCCTTTTCGCTAAGCATCGGAGCAAGAACCATTCCGCCGCCGGCACCGAACAAACCGTTTACCAGCCCTGCAATAACGCCTGATAATGATAACAACAATCGATGCTTCATAAAAAACACCTCCTTGGAAAGTTTCCCCAGGGAGGTGTTTTTTATACGAGAAACCCGGCGCCGCGTTTGCAGCGCCGGGTTTTATTTGTAATTACAGAGCGGCCATAACCAGGTCCAGCTTCAGACGATGGGTGTCTTTCTCGGTAACGGTTACAGGTTTCAGGATCTCTTCATGCCATTTTTCCATATCCTCGGCACGCATATCCTCGGTGATCATATGGTCACGGTAGTTGATGTCACCGTCGCCAACGTAGTACATTACATGGTAGCCGTATTCACTCTCGATAACGCCGGCATCGTTAGCCTTGCGCTCGGGGTCGATTGCCCAGTTCTTGAAGGAGTCCACATAGGGAGAAGCGGCGTGGATACCTTCAAACAGACCGCCGGTGGAAGCGGAGGAGTCGTCGGAGTGCTTCTTGACCAGTTCTACGAAGGAATCGTTGGTCTTAGCACCTTCGTTCCATTGCTTCAGCAGAGCCTCGGCCTCAGCCTTTGCCTTATCCTTTTCTGTAGCAGAGTAAACCTTCTGACCATTCGAGTTGGTGGTGCCACCCTCGAAGGAGACCAGAATGTGGCGAACATTGGCCAGCATACGCAGGTTGTCATCGCGACCCTGGAAAACAACAACATAGTAGCCGTTGGTGGTCTTGGTTTCCTTGCCATCAGCATCAGTAGAAACACTTTCGTTTACAACGATGCCGACCTCACCCTCAATGCGAGCCTCGTCAGCAAGCCAAGCCTTCAGAGTGTCGGTGGGGACATTTGTGTACATAACGTCCTTGTTCTTGGTTGTGGCGGCGTTCTTGTTATCCTTGTTGATCTCAAGTGCAGCAACAGCCTTGTCGAGAGCCTCTACATCGGTGTTGGTTGCCAGTTCCTTAGCGATCTTGTCGGCCTCAGCCAGAGCAGCGGCTCTGTCAGCGTCGGTATAGGTGGTGGTGCCATCCTCGGCCTTGGTGCCCTTCAGATAGCTGCTGGAGCTTACATAGTAGCTTGCGTAATCAAAGGAGCTGTAGTTGTCAAACTTGTCCTTCTCATATTCGTCGATCTTGGCAGCGTCGTAGGTCAGGCTATCTCTGTGCTGGTTGTAGTATGCGCTGGCGGTCGTTGCGATAGTGGAGTACTCCATATAGGACTCCTCGTCTGCACCGTAGCCGTAAATTGCGCTCAGGTACTTGTCTGCATCATTGTAGCCGCTGTAGAGTGCGTACAGAGTCAGCGTGGAGGAGATGGAGTCCAGATTCTTCTGGTCTTCTTCGGGAAGCTTAAAGCCCTCTGCTACTGCCTTGTTGTACAATGCATAATCGCTTTTTGCCTTCTCCATTGCGGAGTCAAGGAAGAAATCAGCCCAGGTCTGAGCTTTCTCAGCGTCGTACATTTGCTCATTGATCGGGGTGCTGATGTCGATGCCCATCAGGGATGCGTACAAAGCAACGCTATCGCCGTAGGCCTGCTGCCACTGGGAGTAGGTATTTCTGGCTTCATCAACTAAGTAGTAGTTCATTTGGATGCTGTTCAGTTCCTTGTCACCAACAACAGCAGCGATAGTGTTTCTGTCAATGATACCGCTGTTGTTTACGGCACGAACGGCCAAAACAGCAACAGTGGTCAGAGCCACAACGAGTATAATAACAACGAATGTTACAGTCAATGCGCGAAGCTTCTTAGCCTCGGACTGTGCCTTCTTCTGCTTCTCAGTCAGCTGAGCAGAAACTTGTTCCTTGCGGAGTTTTTTCTTATCGGATGCGCTCATGGTAATCAAATCCTCTCATATTCTGATAGGTAGTAATTGTTGCCCTCAGGGCATAGATGCAGGTATTATAACCGATTTGTTTGTCAGTTGCAAGAAAATTCTTTCCAAACACGCAGAAAATGAAAAAAGTTTACAATTTCTGTTTGAAATATAGAAAAAACACGGGGAGCCGAAACTCCCCGTGCCATACCCGCGTTGGCCGCATGCGTCCGATTATGACCTGCACGATACGGCAGGTGGGTTGCCGCTCCCGATTTTAGCTGCTCCCAACATCCGCTACATGTCAAAGCATAAGCGGGAGGTCTGCAATCCAACCGGGAAGTCTAACATCCCTAGATAATGATGTGGGTCCAACAGGACGCATTGCGCACCACGCAGGCAGATGGATTACTCATCGTCTTCTGCGTCTTCCTCGTAAAGCTGATCCATGATTAGGTTGTAAACGGCCTCCAGTTCCTGCTCGTCTTCGACAGCGCAGAGAATGGGGTCATCCTCGTTCTCTTCGACGGACTTCAGAACGCTTACTTCCAAGTCTTCGGCCTCTTCTGCACCGGCAATGGTAACAGCCAGATAGGTCGCACCGTTATATTCAATGGTGGTGAGCACTTCCAGCTCAAACTCTGTTCCGTCCTCGTCGACGATGGTGATAAAATCAGAACCGTATTCATTAGACATAGCGTATACCTCCAATGTGCTTTTTGCAGGTATATTCTAACTGCAACCGGAAGGAAAATCAAGTAGAATTGTGTTAACGGCAACAGTTTTCCCGACGACAGAGTGTTTTATGTAGTGGTAGCCCAAAAAAGGTTTTGTACAAAAATGGGTATACTATATTTATGAAAGATTATTTACAAATTAGGTCTTTCCCTTTGTGGGATTATATGTTATAATGATATGGATAGAGGTATGCTTATATGCTGAATAAAATGATTTTTAACCATGTGGGCATTTTGCCGGAACAATGGAGGTTATACAATGCTTGATAAATTACAAGATTGGTTTGAGCGCGTAAAAGAAAAATGGGATCATGAAAAATTCCTGACATATTCGCGCCGTGCTTGGACGGTGGCTACCTTTGCCTTTAAGGTTGCCCTTGGTGCGTTTCTTACCGTTGGTTTGATTGGCGTTGTGTGTGCGTTTGTTTTCGCGGGCATTCTGGGCGACTACCTGCAGGAGGATATCCTGCCTATGGCCGGCCTGAATATCGAAGATGTGGAGATGGATCAAAGCTCCACAATGTATTACTTGGATGAAAACGGTGACATTCAGGTTTATCAGCAGATTTTTGCAACGACCAGCAGCAAGTGGGCTGACCTTGAGGATATTCCCAAGGATTTGATTCACGCGGCAGTTTCCATTGAGGACCACCGTTTTTATACCCATCAGGGTGTAGACTGGATTACCACTATCAAGGCCTGTGCCAGAATGTTCTTCGGTGACGATTCGGTGGGCGGCTCCAGTATTACCCAGCAGTTGATCAAAAACCTGCTTTTGATGGAGGACGAAACAGCTGACGATGTAACCGTTCAGCGAAAGGTTCTTGAGATCTTCCGCGCAATCCAGCTGGAAAAGAAGTACCACAAGGACACCATCATGGAGATGTACCTGAACTGTATCTATTTGGGTCAGGGTTGCCGCGGTGTCCGTAGCGCAGCAGAGACCTACTTCGGCAAGGAGTTGGAACTGCTTACTACAGCAGAATGCGCCAGTTTGATCAGTATCACCAATTCTCCCACATACTATGACCCTTACCAGAACTTTGATAACAACAAACTGCGTAAGGAAAATGTTCTGTGGGCAATGCGTGAGTACGGCTGGCTGACCGACGAAGAGTATCAGGCCGCCATCGAGCAGGAGCTGGTGCTGAAAGCAGGCGTTGCAAATGAAGATCGCCTTGTCAGTTGTGAAAATGAAGCCTGTGACTATCGCGATTTGGCGAAGACCTATACAACAAAGGATAAGGTAACCTATTACTGCCCCGTATGTGGCACCCAGACCTCTGTGACTAAGGACAACTCAAAGAGCGTTTATTCCTATTTTGGCGATACCGTTCTTGAGGATGTGGCGAAGGCTCTTGCCGAGCAGGCAGGCTTCCAGTGGAACTCCAGCACCCGTGAGATGATGATGCAGCAGCTGCAGAAAGCAGGCTACCACATTTATACCACCATTGACACGCGTGTGCAGCGTCAGGTGGACGCAATCTATACCAACTTAAATGAAATTCCCGATACCCGTGGCGGCCAGCAGCTGCAATCGGCTATGGTCGTCATCGATAACCGTACAGGCGACATTGTGGCAATGGCTGGCGGCGTTGGCGAAAAGACCGTCCATGACGGCCTGAACCGCGCAACGGACTCTGAGCTTCAATCCGGTTCGTCTATTAAGCCCCTTTCTGTTTATGCGCCTGCTTTTGAGTCCGGCGCCATTACACCTGCTTCTCTGGTAAAGGATTTGCCGCTCACCTATAGTGAGGACGGCCCGTATCCGCTGAATGATACCAGAATCTATTCCTATTCTCGTACCATTAACCGTGCGGTCGTTCGTTCTGTTAACGCGGCTGCCGCCCAGATCGTAAGCAAGTCCGGCGAAAACTATGCCTATAAATTTGTGACGGAGCGCTTCCGTTTATCTACCTTGGTAGAGGAGTATATCGACCCGGCCGGCACAATTCACTCTGACATCGGCATTGGTCCTTTGGCCTTGGGCGCACAGACCTTTGGCGTGACCGTCCGGGATATGGCAAGCGGATTTGCTACCTTTGCAAACGAGGGTGTGTACCGGGCAGGTAGAACCTTCACAAAGGTGTATGACAGTAACGGTGAGTTAATTCTGGATAACACCCAGGAAAAGGAACAGATCCTTAGCAAAAAGACCGTAGATTATATGAACTACTGTTTGACCGATGCAACCAATGAAGGTACTGGTACAGAGGCAAACCTGTTCTATTCTCACGGCATTACCACTGCCGGTAAAACAGGTACCACCGGCAGCAACAAGGACCGCTGGTACTGTGGCTTCACCGGCTACTATACCGCTGCGGTTTGGTGCGGCTACGATGATCCTGAACCTATTTATTGCTACAGCGTGAATAACCCCTCTGCGTATCTGTTCAAGAAGGTTATGGGCCCCATTCATCAGGGTAAGACTGATATTCTTCTTTACAGCCAGAAGAAAATGCAGCCTGTGACCATTTGCCTGAGCTCCGGTAAGATCGCAACAGATGCCTGCGGCAACGATGTTCGTTTGATCAATCCCCTGAATCCTGAGGACTTTATCGTTACCAGTAAAACCGCGGTGTATGCAGAGGATATGCCCACAGAAACCTGCGATACGCATATTTCTCTTGATTATTGCTCTGGCGGCGGTGTTGCCACACAGGCTTGTGTGAATGCTGCGCAGAGCGACAGATCCGTCAAAATCACTAAGAGAAGTCTTGTGAAAATGACGCAAAAAGAAATTGATGAGATTATGAAGGCTGCGCCCTATAAGCTGCTGACGGACTATACACGCAATGACTATGTTTATTTCGTTAAGTCCGATGGCAGCGACGGCGTATTCAAAGGCATGAAGAACAATTTGCGCCAGAGCATTTCTGCGCCCTATTTGGTTTGTCCCAAGCATAACCATTAAGGCAAAGGCGCTGTGCGCCATGTTGCAAATACTGCCTTGTGTATAAGGAGAAACAGATGATTTGGATTTCCGATGAGTGGAAAGATTATGAAGTTTTGGACACATCCAACGGCGAACGGTTGGAGCGCTGGGGAAAGTATATCCTGGTGCGTCCGGATCCGCAGGTGATTTGGGATACGCCTCATCAGGCACCCGAATGGAAGCGGTATGATGCCCGTTATGTCCGTTCTTCTACCGGTGGTGGCCATTGGTCAGACCATAAATTGCCCGAGCGTTGGCAAATTCGGTATAAGGACTATTTGACCTTTAATGTTAAGCCCATGAACTTCAAGCATACGGGTGTGTTTCCCGAGCAGGCGGCTAACTGGGATTTTATCCGGGATAAGGTCGCCTCTGCCGGACGCCCCACGCGGGTGCTGAACCTGTTTGCCTATTCCGGTGGTGCAACATTAGCTGCCGCTGCCGGCGGCGCCGAGGTGTTCCATGTGGATGCCTCCAAGGGCATGGTGGCTTGGGCAAAAGAAAATGCAGCAGCATCCGGGCTGGCTGACCGTCCGATCCATTGGATCGTGGATGATTGCGCGAAATTTATTCAGCGGGAAATTCGCCGTGGTCGCCGTTATGACGGCATCATTATGGATCCGCCCAGCTATGGTAGAGGCCCCAGCGGAGAGATCTGGAAAATGGAGACCAGCTTCTACCCGTTTTTGCTGGAGGTTGGCAAGCTTTTGACCGACAATCCTCTGTTTGTGATCATCAATTCCTATACAACCGGCCTTGCACCATCTGCCGTGGGCTACGCATCTGATGTGGTGTTCGGCGGTAGCCACGGTGGAAGTACCACCGTTGGTGAATTGGGATTGCCGGTGCGTTCCACCGGCTTGATGCTGCCCTGCGGCTCCACCGGCCGTTGGACACCGTGATTGGGAGGTGCCGATTTGAGCACTGCAATTTCCGTAGAGCATTTGGCATACAGTTATCCGGGCGTGGAAGACACGCCCGGCATTGCCGTATTTGAGGATTTGAATTTAACCATTGAAAGTGGCACATTTGTGGCCGTTTTAGGCAGTAATGGCTGTGGTAAGTCTACATTGGCAAAACATTTCAACAGCATTTTGTTGCCCTGTGGTGGCAAGGTGTATGTAAATGAAATGGACACCTCAGACCCGGATAAGCTGATCTCCGTTCGCAAAGCCGTGGGTATGGTGTTCCAAAATCCTGACAATCAGATCGTTGCCAATGTGGTGGAAGAGGATGTGGCATTTGGCCCGGAAAATCTGGGTGTTGCCGCGCCTGCGATCCGCCAGCGGGTCGATCATGCACTGAAGCAGGTCGGTATGTATGAATACCGAAGCCACGCGCCCCATCTTTTGTCCGGTGGACAAAAGCAGCGTGTTGCCATTGCCGGTGTGATCGCCATGGAGCCCAAATGCATTGTGTTGGACGAACCCACTGCGATGCTCGACCCTAAGGGTCGCCGGGAAGTGATGGAGACGATCGAACAACTTAACCGCGAAAAGAATATTACCGTTGTGCTGATCACCCACCATATGGATGAGGCGGCAAGAGCTCAGCGTGTAATCGTTCTTGATAAAGGCCGTGTTTGCCTTGACGGAACACCAAAAGCGGTATTTTCACAAGTAGATGTATTGCATAATATCGGCCTTGCGGCTCCTGAGACTGTGGAATTGTGCCACAGCTTGAACGAACAAGGCTTTGAACTTTCATTAGACAATTTGAACGCAGAAGAATGTGCGCAGGCACTTTATGAGGTATTAAAGGCTTGACCCACAGGAGGATAGAAAATTGGCACCTATTTTGGAGGTTAAAAACCTGCAACACATATATAGCATCGGAACACCCTTTGAGCATATTGCCTTGAAGGATGTGTCTTTTTGCGTGGAACGCGGGGAGTTTATCGGTGTGATCGGCCATACCGGATCCGGTAAGTCTACGCTGATGCAGCATTTGAACGGCCTTCTGAAGCCCACCTCCGGCGATGTTTTGCTGGATGGACAGAGTATATGGGCAGACAAAAAGCAAACACGACAGGCTCGTTTTCGTGTTGGTCTGGTTTTTCAGTACCCAGAGTATCAGCTTTTTGAAGAAACGGTTTATAAAGACATTGCATTCGGCCCCAAGAATATGGGTCTGCCGTCAGAGGAGGTCGACCGCCGGGTGCGGGAGGCTGCCGGTTTTGTCGGCCTGACAGAGGAGCAGCTGCAGGTGTCTCCCTTTGACCTGTCCGGTGGACAGAAGCGTCGCGTGGCTATCGCCGGCGTGATTGCTATGGAGCCGGAGGTGCTGATTCTGGATGAGCCTACAGCCGGTTTGGATCCTGAGGGCAGGGAAGAGATCCTTCGCAATATTCAGCAGTATCGTCAGGCAAAGAATGCTACGATCATGATGGTCAGCCATTCCATGAATGATGTGGCAAGACTTGCTGATCGGCTGCTTGTAATGAACAATGCTTCTCTTGCGATGAATGCGACCCCCACAGAGGTTTTTGCCCACGCGCAGGAGCTGGTGGATATGGGTCTGGATATTCCTGAGATCACAAAGCTATTTCTGAAGCTGCAGGAAATGGGACTTGCCGTTAATTCGGTGTACACCATTTCACAGGCAGTTGCGGAGCTGGTAAGGATCAGGGAGGGAAATGCCCATGCTTAAAGATATTACACTGGGCCAGTTCTTTCCCGGCACATCGATCATTCATCGGTTAGACCCCCGAACGAAGCTGATCGCTTTGATCGTTTATATTATCGCGCTGTTTTCTGCCGGCAGTTGGGTATCCTATGGTGTCACGCTGGTGTTTCTTGTGGCCTGCATCGCGATTTCCCAAATTCCCTTAAAAGCCTTTATCCGCGGAATGAAGCCGTTGGTGTTGATTTTGATCTTTACGGGCATTTTGAACCTGTTTTTCACAACGGGCGAAACCGTTTTGGTGCAGGTTTGGAAGATTACGATCACGCTGGAAGGCGTTATGCGTGCCGTGTTTATGGTGGGGCGGATTCTGATGTTGATTTCCGGCACCTTCCTGCTCACCTATACAACCTCTCCCATCAGCCTGACTGACGGCTTGGAGTCGCTTTTGAGTCCTTTGAAAAAGCTCCGTATGCCTGTCCACGAGCTTTCTATGATGATGTGCATTGCGCTGCGATTTATTCCGACGCTTATCGAGGAAACCGACAAGATCATTTGCGCCCAAAAGGCGAGGGGCGCTGGTTTTGAAACCGGCCGGATCATGCAGCGGATCAAGGCGCTGGTGCCTATTTTGGTGCCTTTGTTTATCAGCGCTTTCCGTCGGGCTGATGAGCTGGCTACCGCCATGGAATGTCGTTGCTATCACGGTGGTGACGGTCGGACGAAAATGAAACTGCTGCGCTTAAAGCGGTTTGATTACGGCGCATTTTTGCTTATGACGGCATTGCTTGCTGCTGTAATTGCTGTTGCACAGCTGGGTCTGTGAGGAAATTATGCGAAATATTGCGCTTTTTTTAATGTATGAGGGTACTGCCTACCACGGCTGGCAGATGCAAAAAAATCTATCTACTGTGCAGCAAACGCTGCAAAAGGCAATCGAAATGATCGTGGGTCACGAGGTGCATGTGACCGGCTGCGGTCGTACCGATGCCGGTGTCCACGCCCGTTGCTATGTGGCGAATTTCCGAACCACATCGACGATTCCTGTGGACCGTTTGCCCTATGCGCTCAACACACACCTGCCTGTGGATATTGTGGTAACAAAGGCATTTGAGGTTAACGAAAACTTCAATGCCATCGGCTCTTGTGTGCGTAAGGAGTATACCTATACGATTTACAACTCTCGGGTTCGGGATCCGTTCTATGTGAACAGAGCGTGGTTTTATCCCAAGCACCTGGATGAAAAGGTTATGCAGGCGGCGGCCGATCAGTTCGTTGGTACTCACGACTTTGCAGCTGTCCGCAGCGTTGGTACGGATGTAAAGTCCACTGTTCGCACAGTATATTATTACGATGTGATCCGCAAGGGTAACATTATCGAGTTGAAGGTCTGCGCCAACGGATTCCTCTATAATATGGCACGGGCTATGGCCGGTACGGTGGTGTATGCTGCCGAGGGCAAATTTCCGCCGGAGCAAATCGGTCAGATCCTGGCTGAGGGCAACAGAACAGCAGCCGGCCCAACGGTTCCTCCCGGCGGTCTGTATATGACCCACCTGTGGTACGACGACGGCATTGATCGTTTTGAATGCCCGGAGATGATTTAAAAATTCACATAATGTTTTTCCTATTTCGGTATGATTGTGATATAGTAACCGAAAGAAAGGTTGTGAGAAAGTATGCAGCCAAAATTGTGTACAAAATGTAAGAAAAATATGGCCGTTGTATTCATCACGAAGATCGAAAACGGCGTTACCATGAATGAGGGTTACTGCTTAAAATGCGCCCGTAGTTTGGGTATTCCCCAAATTGATGCGGCCGTGAAGCAGATGGGTTTTTCTGAAGACGATCTGGACTCTCTTTCCGATGAAATGTCCAGTATGTTCGGACAGATCGAGGAGGAAGAGAGCGACGAAACAGAGGGAAGAACTGCCACATTCCCTATGCTGAATCAGCTATTCAACAATATGGGCGGCGACAAAGAGGAAGTGCCTGCAAAAAAGCAGGAAGCTGCCAATGAGGATGCGCCCAAGGAAAAGAACAATAAAAAGCATAAATTTTTGGACAGTTACTGTATGGACCTGACCGGTCGCGCACGAGAGGGCAAGCTGGATAAGGTCATTGGTCGCGAGGTGGAAACAGAGCGCGTCATTCAGATTCTGAACCGCCGCCAGAAGAACAACCCCTGTCTGATCGGTGAGCCTGGTGTCGGTAAAACGGCAATCGCAGAAGGTCTCGCTCAGCGGATCGTTGCAGGCGATGTACCTTATAAGCTCCGCGATAAGGAGGTTTTTCTGCTGGACCTGACCTCTTTGGTGGCAGGAACGCAGTTCCGCGGCCAGTTTGAGAGCCGTATGAAGAGTCTGATTACGGAGATCAAGGCCTGCGGAAATATCATTTTGGTCATCGACGAGGTGCATAATCTTGTTGGTGCCGGTGATGCCGAAGGTTCTATGAATGCTGCTAACATTCTGAAGCCTGCCCTTTCCCGTGGTGAGATTCAGGTGGTTGGCGCAACGACCTTTAATGAGTATCGCAAGCACATTGAAAAGGATGCCGCGCTGGAGCGCCGATTCCAGCCTGTGAGCGTTGCAGAGCCTACCATTGAGGAAGCCTGCCAGATTATGGTCGGCATCGCCAAGAATTATGCCGATTTCCACGGCGTGACCATCTCCCCGGAGATCGCCCGTCAGTGTGTTATGCTCTCCGAGCGGTATATTACCGACCGTTTCCTGCCTGATAAGGCTATCGACCTGCTGGACGAGGCTTGCTCCGACCTGAACCTGCGCAGCAAAGAAATTTCCTTGCGCGCGGAAAAGAAAAAGGAACGGGATGACTACGAATTGGAACTGCGTATGCTCACGGAAGATACGGAAAACGAGCATTATGAGCGCCTTGCCCATATCCGCAGTAAGCTTTGCCAGTTGGCTGCTGAGATTGAGGAGCTGGATAAAATTCCTGCCCCCGCGGTCACGATTGAAAACTTGGCACGGATCATTGAGCTTTGGACCAAAATTCCGGCAAGTAAAATTAAGGCACAGGAATACCGCCAGATCCAAGGTTTGGCAGACCGCCTGAAGACCCATATCGTAGGTCAGGACGAGGCAGTGGAGACCGTTGCTAAGGCCATTCGCAGAAATCGCGTAGGCATCAGCCCTAAGAAGAAACCGTCCTCCTTCATTTTTGTTGGACCCACCGGCGTGGGAAAGACGGAACTGGTCAAATGCCTTGCAGATGACTTGTTTGATTCTGTGGATTCTCTGATTCGCTTGGATATGTCCGAGTTTATGGAAAAGCATACAGTTTCAAAACTGATCGGTTCGCCTCCCGGCTATGTGGGCTACGATGAGGCCGGTCAGTTAACGGAGAAGATCCGCAGAAGACCCTATTCCGTTGTGCTGTTCGATGAGATCGAAAAAGCCCACCCCGATGTGCTGAATGTGCTGCTTCAGGTTCTTGATGACGGCCGTATTACGGATGCACAGGGCCGTCTGGTCAACTTTGAGAATACCATCATCGTGATGACCTCCAACGCAGGCTCTGAGGGTCGCGTGGCAGGCCTTGGTTTTGGCAGAACCGATAACGATATGGTCAAAGAAAAGACTATGGGCGCGCTCAAGGAGTTCCTGCGACCGGAGTTTTTGAACCGTGTGGACGAGATCATCACCTTTAATCATTTGACCGAGGAGAATTTCCTTGGTATCGCAGATATTATGCTGGCAGAACTCCGTCAGAGCCTTGAGAACAGAGGTCTGCAATTCGCTTGGGATGAGTCGGTGCGGCAGTATTTGGTCAAGAAGGCGTACTCCGTTACCTATGGTGCCCGCAATCTGCGTCGGGAAATTCAGCGCAGCTTGGAGGATCCGATCAGCGAGAAGATCGTGGACTCCTTTGAAAAGCCAATCAGCGCCATCAATGCTACTATGGCAGACGAGAATATCCTAATAACTGTTCAATAAAAAGAAGCACCCATATCGGGTGCTTCTTTTTTAAAATCACATATCCAATTCGTCGCAGATCTTATTAGAGACCCGCCATGCAACATCTTCCACTTTGTCAGCTGCCTTTGCGGCAAGGCGACGGGTCGGGTTATTTTTAGGCATTGCCAAAATAGCAACAGCGCCTACGGCTGCGCCCACACCCATAGCGATCGCCAATCCTTTTACATACATATAGTTCGCCTCCTTTCTGCAAATAGTATTCCCGTTCGATAAAAAAGTTTGAGTGGAAAGGTTTCTCTTCTTTGCAAGAAAGATAAAATGTGCTATAATATTTAAAAGGAGGGATCGGTATGTCGATTGATAGCTTGCAAAGCCGGATCCGCAAATTAAAAAATCCGTCTGTTGTGATGCTTTGCCTGGATAAATCTCACATTCCGCCGGCTTATTTGGATCGGTGGGACACAGTGACAGAGGCCTATTGCGCCTATGCCAAGGACTTGCTCAATGCGCTTAAGGATGCTGTGCCTGCCGTGCGATTTGCCTTTGGTACATTTGCTGTGTTTGGCGCTGCCGGATTGAAGGCCTTGCAGGAAATCCTCTTGCTTGCAAGCAAATTGGGTTACTATGTGCTCCTTGACTTGCCGGAGGTTACCTCTGCTCAGGAGGCTGCCCTTGTGGCTGATGCTATCTATGGCGATACAGGTTGGATCTTCGATGGTATTACAATGTCCTGCTATATCGGTTCTGATGCGCTGAAGCCGTTCTTGCGGCATATGGATCAAAATGATAAGGACCTGTTCTTGTTGCTTCGTACGGCAAATAAATCTGCGCAGGAATTGCAGGATCTTCTCACAGGTTCCCGTCTTGTCTATACGGCTGCTGCAGATATTGCGAAGCGAGTGGGGCAGCCCTTTGTTGGCCGCTCGGGTTTTAGCCGCGTTGCAGGGTTTGGACCGGCAACATCGGCAGATAGCCTGCAGGCGCTGCGAGGTAAATACCCCGAATTGTTTTTGCTGGTCGACGGATATGACTATTCCGGCGCAAATGCAAAAAACTGCAGCTATGCATTCGATAAATTGGGACACGGGGCCATTGTTTGTTCCGGCGAGAGTATTGTAGCTGCGTGGAGAGAGGATGCCGGCGCAGATTGCTTGGCGGCAGCCTGTTCTGCGGTTGAACGCACGAAAAAGAACTTGACTCGCTACATTGCGATTTTATAATCGAATACAAAGACAGGGTGCGCTTTCAGCGCACCCTTTTTGGATCATTTTATATCTGTACCGGTCTGACCGCTGGTGTTTTCACCGGTGGTTCCGTCAGGCAGAAGGGTATTGTTGCCGGGGTCGACGCTGGGATCGGGAATGTTGGTTTCCGGCGTGGGAATGGTCATCGTTTCGGAAGGAATAGTGTTTGTCTGATTGGTTGTGGTATTTGTTGTAGGTTCGGTTGCCGGGGTCATGTTGTCACAGGCGCAAGCGCACAGGCTGATAGACAGAATAAAAGCGGCAACAAGCAATGCGATTTTTTTCATATGAAAACCTCCTGTTTTTGTTCCATATCTATTATTACCGACTTGTGGCTACTTACGCAGGAAAAGTCATCCAATTCAAAAAATGTTGCCGCATAATGTGAAATTACCATTGAAATTTTGTAGATCTTAGGATATAATGTATAGGAAATATATGAATAAGGAGAATCTTTTCCTATGAAGAAACTTGTTGTTAAAAAGGGCGCAGAGTGTATGGCGTGCCTTGCTTGTGTTGACGCTTGCTCCAAAGCCTTCTTCAAGCAGTTCCACCCGGACCTGTCCTGCATCCAAATTATTGAGAAGAACGGCGCTGCTAAGCCCATGACCTGTATCCAGTGCGGTAAGTGCGAAAAGGTTTGCGAGGCCGGTGCTATCACCCAGAACCCCAAGACCGGCGTTTACATGATCAATAAGAAGCTCTGCACCTCTTGCGGTAAGTGCGTTGAAGTTTGCCCCATGAAGGTTATGGTCGCTCCTGCAGAGGGCCCCACCGCCAAGTGCATTGCCTGCGGCATTTGCGTAAAGGCTTGCCCTATGGAGATTTTGGAAATTCAGGAAAAGTAATCGATACATAATTGCAGCCGGATGTATGTCCGGCTGCTTTTTTGATTTCCGCAATCATTCGCAAGATGTTGTGTTTTACTTGACTTAATGGCACAAAATGCATATAATATATAGGAAATTATAAGATTGGCAGGTATTGGAAAAATGGCCAATGCAAGACAGGAAAAATACGGTAATTCCAGCATTTCGATGCTGAAAGGTGAAGAGCGCGTTCGGAAACGCCCGGCGGTTATTTTCGGCTCGGACGATTTGGAGGGCTGTAAGCATGCAGTCTTTGAGATCCTTTCCAACGCGATCGATGAAGCCCGGGAAGGTTACGGCGATACTGTGATCGTTACCCGTTATGAGGATTTGTCTGTGGAAGTCGAGGACTTTGGTCGCGGCTGTCCCGTGGACTATAACGAAAAAGAAAAGCGCTATAACTGGGAATTGGTTTTCTGTGAAATGTATGCCGGCGGCAAGTACGGCGAGAACGGAGAAAACTACGAGTACTCTTTGGGCTTGAACGGCCTTGGTTCTTGTGCTACCCAGTACGCATCGGAATTTTTTGATGCAACCATCCGCAGAGATGGCTTCCGTTACGATCTGCACTTTGAAAAGGGCAGAAACAAGGGTGGCCTGAAAAAAGAACCTACTGACAGAAAGAAGACCGGCTCTTTATTCCGCTGGCGGCCGGACAAGCAGGTGTTTACGGACATCAATATTCCGGCTGAGTACTACCGGGATGTGCTGCGCCGTCAGGCGGTGGTCAATAAGGGCATTACCTTTAAATTCCGCAATCAGGTCGGCAAGAAATTCGAGGAAGAAGAATTCTGTTATAATGACGGAATCCGCCAGTATATTGAGGAATTGGTAGGGGATAATGCCTTTACTATGCCTGTTTGCTGGGAGACGGAGCGTCGTGGCCGCGACGCGGAGAACAGACCGGAAATGAAGCTGAAGATCACAGCCTCTTTCTGTTTCTCCAAGCAGGTCAGCCATACGGAGTATTATCACAACTCCTCTTGGCTGGAATATGGCGGCAGCCCCGATAAGGCTGTGCGTTCCGGCTTTGTTGCCGCATTTGATAAGTACCTCCGCGACAGCAATAAATACACCAAAAATGAAAACAAAATTATCTATCAGGACATTCAGGATAGCCTTGTAATTGTGACCAACTGCTTCTCTACAATTGGCTGCTTTGAAAACCAGACCAAGAAGTCTGTTAATTCCAAGTTTACACAAGAGGCTATGACGACCTTTTTTAAGGAGATGCTTCAGGTTTGGTTCTTGGAGAATAAGCAGGAAGCAGATCGGGCAGCCGATCAGATTCTGGTCAATAAGCGCGCCAGAGAGTCTGCTGAAAAGACCAGAAGCAACATCAAGAAGAACCTGTCTGCCAAGGTCGACATTGTCAACCGTGTGCAGAAGTTCGTCGATTGCCGCAGTAAGGATGTGGCTGTCCGCGAATTGTATATCGTTGAGGGTGACTCTGCATTGGGTTCTGTTAAGCTGTCCCGAGACGCAGAGTTCCAGGGCATTATGCCTGTCCGCGGCAAGATCCTTAACTGCCTGAAAGCGGACTATAACCGCATTTTTGCATCCCCCATCATTACTGACCTGATGAAGGTTCTGGGTTGTGGTGTAGAAGTAGAGGGCAAGAAGGCTAAGGAATTGAGCAGCTTCGACATTTCTGCCTTGCGCTGGAATAAAGTGGTCATCTGTACGGATGCTGACGTGGACGGATTCCAGATCCGCACGCTGATCCTGACAATGCTCTACCGGCTATGCCCCAAGCTGATCCGCGATGGTTATGTCTATATTGCGGAATCTCCCTTGTTTGAGATTACCTGCAAGGACAAGACCTGGTTTGCCTACAATGAGCAGGAAAAAGTAAAGATCCTGCAGGAGTTAGAGGGCAAGAAATATACCATTCAGCGGTCTAAGGGTCTTGGTGAAAACGATCCCGAGATGATGTGGATGACCACAATGAATCCTGAAACCCGTCGCCTGATCAAGGTGATGCCCGAGGATGCAGAGCGCACCTCCCATTACTTTGATGTGCTTTTGGGCGATGCGCTGAATGAACGAAAGAATTTTATTGCGGAAAACGGCGCCAAGTATTTGGATTTGGCCGATATTTCCTAAGAGAGGTTCTAAATGGCACGAAAGAAGAAAGAGCCGGAACAGAATGTAAAGAAAGTCAATACGGACGGTATCGTGGGCCTTGTTGGCTCCACTACGGAGCAGGCGATTTCCGAGACCTTGGAAATCAACTATATGCCCTATGCTATGTCCGTTATTGTCTCTCGTGCAATTCCGGAAATCGATGGCTTTAAGCCGTCACACAGAAAACTTCTGTATACGATGTATAAAATGGGCCTGCTCTCAGGCTCCAGAACAAAATCCGCAAATATTGTTGGTCAGACAATGCGGCTGAACCCCCACGGTGACGCGGCGATTTATGAAACGATGGTTCGTCTGGCTAAGGGTAACGAGACCCTTTTGCACCCCTTTGTGGATTCCAAGGGCAACTTCGGTAAGGTGTACTCCCGAGATATGGCCTACGCGGCTTCCCGTTACACCGAGGCAAAACTGGACGGCTTCTGCAATGAGCTGTTCCGGGATATTGATGCCGACACGGTGGATATGGTGGATAACTACGATGCCACTATGAAGGAGCCTACACTCCTGCCTACCACATTCCCCAATGTGCTTGTTTCTGCCAATCAGGGTATTGCGGTCGGTATGGCCAGCAACATCTGCTCGTTCAATCTAGCCGAGGTGTGTAACACCACCATCGCTTTGATGAACAACCCTGATCACGATATCTTAGAGACTTTGCCCGGCCCTGATTTTTCTACCGGCGGTCAGCTGATTTTTGATGAGGCAGTCACAAGAGAGATCTATTCCACGGGCCGCGGTAGTTTTAAACTGCGCGCCAAGTGGAACTATGTGAAGGCGGCCAATGTGATCGAGATCACTGAGATCCCGTATTCTACTGCAATTGAAGCGATTATGGATAAGGTCGCCGAACTGATCAAGGTCGGCAAGATCAAGGAAATTGCCGATATGCGCGATGAAACAGACCTTGGCGGCCTGAAGCTAACCATTGACCTGAAGCGCGGTGTTGAGCCGGAAAAACTGATGCAAAAGCTGTTCCGCCTGACACCGTTGCAGG
The DNA here is from genome assembly GCA_045614325.1 of Faecousia sp. Lineage (GTDB taxonomy): Bacteria > Bacillota > Clostridia > Oscillospirales > Oscillospiraceae > Faecousia. The sequence goes on from JAZLCU010000031.1 coordinate 21,134, forward strand.
ATAGCTTTGCCTGTAACTTCAATATTCTCATTGCCGGAATGCCTCGTGTTATGGGCATCGGTGAGATATTGGAGGAATGGACTGCGTGGAGAACGGATTGTGTAAAACGCCGCTTGTTCTACCACATCCAAAAGAAAGAAGAGCGCCTGCACCTGCTGAAGGGCTTGGAGCGCATCCTGCTTGACATTGATAAAGCGATCCGCATCATCCGGGAAACTGAACTGGAAAGCGAAGTTGTCCCCAATTTGATGATCGGCTTCGGCATTGATGAAATTCAGGCCAATTATGTGGCTGAGACCAAGCTGCGTAACATCAACAAAGAGTACATTCTGAAGCAGACGAAAGCGATCAGTGATCTTGAAAAGGACATCGCTGACCTGCAGAGCACCTTGAACAGCTCCCGGAAGCTGAAGAATGTCATCATTTCTGAGTTGGAACAGGTGGCGGCTAAGTATGGCAAGCCCAGAAAGACCGAAATTGCATACGAATCCGTAGAGGTGCAGGATGAGGATGAGGAGGATCAGGTTCCTGATTATCCTGTCACACTGTTTGTCTCTAAGGAGGGTTATATTAAGAAGATCACAGCCCAATCCTTGCGTATGTCCGGTGAGCAGAAGTTTAAGGAGGGCGATAGCCTTGCGTTCTCCACCGAGACGACAAATAAGGCCGAACTTCTGGTATTTACCAATATGTACCAGTGCTATAAGACACGGCTCAGTGATTTTGATGACGGAAAGGCATCTCAGTTGGGTGATTACCTGCCTCAGAAGTTGGGAATGGAACCGGGTGAGACGGTCTTGCAGGTGGTGCTTCCCGGAGATTATAAGGGTTTTGTCTTGTTCTTCTTTGAGAACGGTAAGGGCGCGAAGGTGCCTTTGTCCGCTTATGAAACCAAGACGAATCGCCGCCGCCTGATCGCGGCATTCTCCGATAAGAGTCCCTTGGTATCTGCCATTGTGCTGAATGAGGATAAGCAGATCGTGCTCTACTCCAGTGATGGCCGCGCTGCTATTGTGTCCACGGCACAGCTGCTGCCCAAGACCACTAAGAACACACAGGGTGTGGCGGTTATGAGTCTGAAGAAAAAGGCGCAGCTGAAGGATGTGACCTTGCTGGAGCTGAGTGGTATCACCAATGCAAGCCGCTACCGCAATAAGACGATTCCGACTGCAGGTGCGCTGCTGAAGGATGACGATTCGCCTGACAAACAAATTAGTTTTGATATTTAGGAGAGTACTATGAAACGCTTTGCTAAGCCTATAATGGATATACTCAAAATCGCGCTGGGATGTGCGCTTTTTGGCATAGGTTTTAACTTGTTTCTTGCCCCTAATAATCTGAATGCCGGCGGCCTTTCCGGCTTGGCAATGGTTTTGGTGCATGTGATCGGAAAGGGTAGCGTCGGTACGGTCACGATCCTTATGAATATTCCGCTGTTTTTGCTGGCCGGCATTAAGATCGGCAAGAAGTTTTTTGTCGGCTCCCTTGTGGGCATGTTCCTGTCGTCTGTCTTTCTGGATGTGTTTTCATTACTCCCTGTTCCGGAGACAGAGCCGCTTATCGGCGCCCTCTATGGCAGCGTGATCAGTGGTGTTGGTTTTGGCCTTGTGTTTATGACCGGCGCATCTACCGGCGGTTCAGACATCGTTGTCCGGCTGTTAAAGTACCGCTATAAGAGCGTGCCTATTGGTTTTATCTGCACCTGTTTTGATGTTGTGGTGGTAACCTTATCCGGCATCGTATTCAAGGAAGTGTCTGTCACCTTGTACAGCGGTGTTGCCATTTTTGTGGTAGGCCGGGTCATTGATGCTGTTGTCTATAAATTTGACTATTCCAAGGTGGCACTTATCATTTCCAAAGAACACGAAACAATTGCCAAGGAGATCGGCAAGCAGTTAGACCGTGGCGCGACCTATTTAAAGGGTCAGGGTTCTTATACCGGCGCAGAAACAAAAGTGGTGCTCACTGCGGTGAAACGGCAGCAGGTTGCCGATTTGAAACAACTCGTTTCCGAAATTGATCCTGATGCTTTTGTTATTATGCAGGAGGCCCATCAGGTGCTTGGCGACGGATTTTCTCGGTATACCAGGGACTCCCTGTAAAAAAACGCATATATTCGCAACAAGACATAAGAAAAATTTAAAAAAGGTATTGACATCTTTTAGAAATTTGCTATAATACGTCTTGTTCCGCGGGTGTAGCTCATCTGGTAGAGCGCCACCTTGCCAAGGTGGAGGTAGCGAGTTCGAGCCTCGTCACCCGCTCCAGAAAATAAAGGATCGCCGAAAGGCGGTCCTTTGTTTTTTTAGTGGCGAGGCTCGATAGACGAAAATAATTGAAATAAATGTCGCCGCAAGCGTAGGCTGCGGTGACATTTTTGTTTGCACCATAGGAATTTACGGACATATAAAATAATAGTTGTAAAAAACCGGAAAATACACTATAATATTAGATTGAAGGTTATGAAATACTGAACTTCGGGAGGAATACCTGAGTGAATAATAGAAATGATGAATTGCGCGTGTTTCTGCAGCCCGGTCGCCATGTACACCTTGTCGGCATTGGTGGCGTATCTATGCGGCCGCTGGGCCTTGTTTTGCAGGGCATGGGAATGACGGTTACGGGCTCGGATATGAGCGCATCCGTATCAACAGAAGAGTTGATCGCAAAAGGAATTCCCGTCTTTATCGGACATCAGGAAGAGAATATTCGAGGCGCTGACTGTGTAATTCGCACCGCAGCGGCACATAATGATAATCCGGAGATTGCCGCAGCTCGAAGCGCAGGCATTCCTGTGTTTGAGCGCGCGCAGGCTTGGGGCGTAATTATGCGGGAGTATAAAAACGCAGTTTGTATCTCCGGTACTCACGGTAAGACAACAACCACTTCTATGGTGACCCACATTTTGATGGAGGCCCAATGGGACCCCACTGTTATGATCGGCGGTTATTTACCCCTGTTCAACGCCGCACACCGGGTTGGCAGTGGTGATACCATTGTGCTGGAAAGCTGTGAGTATTGTGATTCCTTCTTGAATTTCTCACCCACCTTGGCAGTTGTTTTGAATGTTGAGGCCGATCACTTGGATTACTTCAAGGATCTTGCTGATGTGCAGAAATCCTTCAGGGAGTTCGCAAAGCTTTCGTCAAATGGCGTTCTAGCCAACGGTGACGACCCTCATGTTGTTCAAACTTTGGAGGGCTTGCCTTATGTGAGCTTTGGTTTTAAGCAGAATAACCGTGTGCGCGCTGAGAACATTTGCGCTGATTGGCGGCATTTTGATGTGATTTGTGACGGTAAATTCTACTGCCATCTTGATTTGCGTGTACTTGGACGGCATAATGCGATGAACGCGCTTGCTGCGGCTGGTACAGCGTGGATGCTGGGCGTTCCCGGTGAGGCTGTTACAATTGGTCTTGCAAGTTTCACAGGCGCAGATCGTCGCCTGCAGTTTAAGGGCAAATTTAACGGTGCAGATGTCTATGACGACTATGCCCATCATCCTGATGAGTTGGCTGCTACTGTGGAGGCCGTTCGCACAATGAACTATAAACGATTGATCGTTGCTTTTCAGCCCCATACCTACACACGCACAAAGGCGCTGTTTGATGATTTTGTTCGCGAGCTGAAAAAAGTGGATGTTCTTGTGCTAGCTGAAATCTATGCAGCCAGAGAGCGCAATACGGTAGGCATTTCCTCCATGGATCTGCAAAAGGAAATTCCCGGCTCTGTATACTGCAAGACGCTGCCGGAGGTCACGGAGCATTTACGCACAGTTGTCTGCGAAGGCGATGTGGTGCTGACAGTTGGAGCAGGTGACATTTTCCGTGCCGGCGAGGCGCTTCTGAAGTGAATGATGACGAGGTTTAAGTTATGCGTAAATTAAATGTTTGTGTGCTGTTCGGTGGTGTTAGCCCGGAGCACGAGGTGTCCCTGCGTTCTGCCGAATCCGTGCTGAACAATATGGATCCTGAGAAATACAATATTCTTCCCGTTGGTATTACAAAGGAAGGCAAATGGATTCTGTTCGGCGGAACGGACTATTCCTTGCTGCCATCCGGCCAATGGCTGGATCATCCCGGCAACCTTCCTGCGGTTATTTCTCCCGTCCGTGGTCAGGGTCTGATGATCTCTGAAGAGGATGGCGTAAGAGTAGAGCGAGTCGATGTGGCTTTCCCTGTACTCCACGGCGAAAACGGTGAGGACGGTGCTATGCAGGGTTTGCTGCAGCTGGCCGGTATCCCGTATGTTGGTCCTCATGTTTCCGCGTCTGCGGTAGCGATGGATAAAACGCTGACCAAATTGGTCGCTGATAATGCCGGTATCCCGCAGGCGGCCTGGCTGCTGGTGAGAAACAGCAATCTGCAGAATCAGATGGATGCGATCCTTGATACCATCGAGGCGAAATTTACCTATCCCGTGTTTGTAAAACCGGCTGGAACAGGCTCTTCGGTTGGCGTTTCGAAGGCAGGATCGAGAGAAAAACTGCGTGATGCTTTGTTGCAGGCAGGTATTTACGATGAAAAGATCCTTGTTGAGGAGTTTATTAACGGTCGCGAGGTAGAGGTTGCTGTAATGGGTAACGCCAGCCCGGTGGCCTCCGTTGTGGGCGAAATTGACTCCGGCGCAGATTTCTATGACTATGAGGCCAAATATGTATCCGATACATCGGTTGCCTATATTCCTGCCCGTATTTCCGAGGAAGTATCCGAGGTGCTGCGCGATAAGGCTATTAAGGTCTATAATGCAATTGGTTGCAGAGGCTTAAGCCGTGTTGACTTCTTCGTGACCTATGAGGATAGTCGTGTTGTTTTCAATGAGATCAATACGCTTCCTGGCTTTACTTCCATTTCTATGTATCCCAAGCTGTTTGCAGCCAGCGGAATCCCATACGGCGAATTGATCGACCAGTTGCTGCGTCTGGCAATGGAGGCATAAGGATGATAAAGACAGTTGTGCTGTCTATTCGAGGACAACAGCACTATGCCGATCAAGAACCTGAGGTGATCGAGCTTGTAACTGAGGGAACCCTTGAAAAGACAGAGCAGGGTTGGTCCATCAGCTATGAAGAAAGCGATCTGACGGGCCTTGAGGGCGTAAGAACCACATTCCTTGTCGCAGGAAAAGAAATGCACCTGACCCGGGAGGGAAAACTCAACTCACATATGGTTTTTCGTGAGGGTGTGCCACACGATTCGCTGTATGAAATGGGTTTTGGCGCGTTGATGCTTACTGTGTGTGCAACAAAGGTTGATGCCAAACTGGATGAAAACGGTGGCACTATCGATTTGGTTTATAGCATTACGGTTGAGCAAAGTGAAGCAGGTGAAATCGAGTATCATCTCGATATTCGGACAAAATAAAAAGTGAGTGCTGCAACGAAAGTTGCAGCACGCTTTTTTATAGGAATTTGTGATAATGCTCGATAAAGGTTTTTGACTGACGCAAACTGTCAACGCCGGAAGCCAATCTCAGCCGAAGCGTAGGCTCTTTTGCGGTGGCAACAAACTGAACACGGTTTTTGTAATCAGGGTCACTGCACATAGCGCTGATAGCCTCGAAATTGAGGTTTATCATTGTAAAGAGGACATCGCTTGCCTTTTGCTTGATGTCACAGATACCAACCTTTCTTGCATTGGCACGAAGCAGCGCGATCTCCACAAGGTTCAGAACGCCCTTAGGCGGCTCGCCATAACGATCGACGATCTCGTCCAAAAGGTCGTCAGCGTCCTCCTGAGAGCGTATGGCAGCCATCCGGCGGTACAGATCCATTCGCTCCTCGCCCCGGGAAACATAATCCTTATCTACATTCGCGGTAACATTTAGGTCCGCGGAGCAATCGGGCTCTTTGGCCTTCTCACCCCGTTCCTCCAAAACGGCTTCGTCCAGCAATTTCAGATACATATCGTAGCCGACAGACATCATATGGCCGGATTGTTCAGCACCAAGAAGGTTGCCGGCGCCGCGGATCTCGAGATCTCGCATTGCGATCTTGAAGCCGGAACCAAATTCAGCAAAGTCACGAATTGCAGCAAGCCTTTTTTCGGCAACCTCCGTAAGGGATTTGTCCGGTCGGTAGGTGAAATAGGCGTATGCGTGTCTTGTGGAACGGCCGACCCGGCCACGAAGCTGATGCAGCTGGCTGAGACCAAACCGATCTGCATTTTCAATGATCAGCGTGTTTACATTTGCAATATCCAGGCCGGTTTCGATAATTGTGGTGCAGACCAGCACCTGAATCTCACCGTCGGCCATAGAGCGCATCACATCGCTGAGCGCTTCTTCACCCATCTTGCCGTGTGCCACCGCAATGTTTAATCCGGGAATGCGCTTTTTCAGGCTTGCGGCGCATTGGTCGATGGTCTCAACACGGTTGTGCAGATAGTAGACCTGGCCGCCTCGCTCGATCTCGCGGCGGATCGCGTCATCCAGAACCGGATTACTGTGTTCCATCACATATGTTTGCACGGGGTAGCGGTCGGCAGGCGGCTGCTCGATGGTAGACATATCGCGGATGCCGGAAAGGGCCATATTCAGGGTACGAGGAATAGGGGTCGCAGAAAGGGTCAGCACATCTACGCCTTTGGAGATTTCTTTTAAACGCTCTTTGTGGCTGACACCGAAGCGCTGTTCCTCGTCTACAATCAAAAGACCGAGGTCTTTGAATTCAACGCTCTTTTGCAGCAGCTTGTGTGTACCAATAATCAAATCCACTTGACCGGCCCTAAGGTTTTGCAAGGTCCTGTTCTGCTGGGTGGTCGTGCGGAAGCGGCTGAGCACATCAATGTTAACAGGGAAGCCGCGGAAACGGGCAACACAGGTCTGATAGTGTTGCTGTGCAAGAACCGTAGTAGGCACCAAAATGGCCACCTGTTTTCCGTCCATAATGGCCTTCATTACGGCTCTTAGTGCAACCTCTGTTTTGCCAAAGCCCACATCGCCGCACAGAAGTCTGTCCATGGGAACAGGGGACTCCATATCGTGCTTAATATCGGCTATGCAGCGCAGCTGGTCATCTGTTTCGGGGTAGGGGAAATTGTCTTCGAATTCGCTCTGCCAAGGAGAGTCGGCAGCGAAAGCAAAGCCTTGCTGTCGACGACGGGCAGCATAAAGCTGGATCAGTTCGCCGGCCATATCCTTGGCGGCTTTTCTCGCCTTCGCCTTTGTTTTCTGCCATGTATCTGTGCCAATCTTATTCAGACGCACATTGGCGTCTTCACCACCGCCGATATATTTGCTGACAAGGTCAAGCTGGGTCGCAGGGACGAATAACGTATCTGTTCCCTGATAGGCGATCTTAATATAATCCTTGATGGCGTTGTCCACCCGAATCTGCTCCATACAGACGAAGCGGCCAATACCGTAATTTTCGTGTACGACCAAATCGCCGGGAGTCAAATCGGTGAATGAATTAAGCTTTTGACGGTTAGTAGCGGATTTTTTAGTTGCTTTTCGTTTGATCTCGTTCTTTCCGGTTAACTGTCCCTCTGTCAAGATCGCCAGTTTCGCATCCGGGTACTCCATTCCGTAGGGGAGTGTACCCTCAGATAGCAGGATCTGACCGGGATTTGGCATGGTTGTCAGAGGTATACAGAGGAAAGCAGAAAGATTTCTGTCGTTCAGCATCTGCTGCAGCAGTTCAGCACGACGACGGGAGCCGCACAGAACAAGACAAGAAAAATCCATTTTCTGATAGTGCTGCAGGTCGCTGGTAGCGGTGTCCATATTACCGCCGTAGCCGGGCAGTTGCTTTGCTGTCATCGGTAACAATACCTTAGGGGGACAGGCTTCGGGATAGGCGGATGCAGCAAAGGAATCCAAGTACAAAACCTTGCGATTCTGCAGGCTATCGCAAATATCCAACCACTGTGCCACATAATCGCACAATTCGCCAACCACCAAGCCGCCCTGCAGAAGGCTGTCTAATTGCATTCCCATATCTTCGGTCCGGGATTTAGCGGCGCGATGTATGCCACCCTGGTCACAAAGGATAATGGTTGCGTCTTGGGGAATGTAATCAAGGGCGTTGGCAGATTCCGGGTAGATGAGCGCCATATATCGGTCTGAAGCGGGATTCTGTACGCCGTTTTGGTATTTTTCAAGATCTTTTTCAAGGGTCTTGATCAGATCCTGATTGGGATTCTTGCGACGGTTCTGTCGGCTGATCAGGTTTGTGATGTCTTTGCAAAGACCGTCAAGTCCGGCAGGATGCAAGCGCGGCTGTGTTTCAGCAACAGGAAGGATCGTGATCTTGTCGATGTTCTCAGTTCTTCTTTGGGTATCCGGATCAAATTGCCCCATAGTGTCCAATTCATCACCAAAGAACTCTGCCCGGATCGGCATAGACGCAGCAGGGGAGTATACATCCAAAATGCCGCCTCTGACCGCAAACTGACCGGGGCCTTCCACCATGCCGCAGCGGCTATAGCCAAGATGGGTCATTTTGAGGATCAGCTCGTCAAGATTGTGTTGCGTTCCAACCTTCAGAGTAAATGCTGCGTTTTCCAATACAGAAGGCGGCATCGTCCGCAGGCTCAACGCGTCCCAAGCCATAATTTGCAGTCGAGTGTTACCGCAGGAAAGATCATACAACTGACGCAGGCGCTTTTGCTCCCAACCGCGTGAGACAACAGAGCTGTCATATAGCGTCAGTTCACGGGACGGAAGAATCGGGAACTCGATTCCTAGAAATGCTTTTAACTCCTGACATAGCCTATGGGCCGCCATATCATCCTGACAGATGACGACCAGAGGAGCGTCGGTATGCGCGTAAAGTCCTGCGATCATATGGCTGCGGTTTAACTGACCGATTCCGGTGATCGCCGCGGCTTTGCCCGTCTGAAGAGTATTCAGCACTGCAGTGTACTCAGGCATACTTTTTAAGATGTCAAGCAGTTTTTCCATAAAGCACCTCAAATTTTGTTCCACGTAGCAAAGCGGAAAGGGGGAAAATACCCCCCTTTCCGTGGTTAAGTGACAATATTTACGGTTTTAATCCATTGTAGCGATTTGCCGTCTCCGGCACACCGCGCTCGATAATGCTAAGTGCAGCATCAGCTGCGTTCTTTAGCGCGAATTCCAAAGCCTTTTTATCATCGGATGAGAAACCGGATAAAACCCAATCAGCCAAGTCCTGCTGGGGATTCGGCTTGCCTCCCACGCCGATCTTGACACGGGGGAAATCCTCAGAACCCAGCTCGGAAATGATAGATTTGATACCGTTATGACCGCCGGCAGAACCGTCTGCCCGAATACGTAACCGTCCCGGTTCCAGCGAAATATCATCAAACAGTACGATGATGCGACTGGGCGGAATGTGGAAGTATGCGGACAGCTGCAGAATGGAACGACCCGACAGATTCATATAGGTGAGGGGCTTCAGAAGGAAAAGCTTCTTGCCCTTTTGATTCACCTGTCCGTAAAGACCTTGAAACTTGCTCTTATCGATTTTACAGCCGAGCTTTTCAGCCAAGATGTCGATTGCCAGAAAGCCGCAGTTGTGCCGTGTCTGGGCATATTCCTTGCCGGGATTTCCCAAACCGACGATCAGCCAGCTTTCGCTTTTACTGCCAAACACGACTTAGAACAGATCGGCGATAGATGTGCCGCCGTGAACGTGAGAGATCGCACGCGCAAAAATGGGGGCAACATCCAACTGCTTAATCTTATCGCAGGGGCAGTCCTCAGCCAGAGGAATGGTGTTGTGTACAACAACCTCGTTGATGTAGGATTTTTGGATACGGTCAAAAGCAGGACCGGACAGAACGCCGTGGGTTGCACAGGCGTAAACTTCCTTAGCGCCACCGATGGTGACCAGAGCCTCTGCAGCGTTACACAGAGAGCCGGCGGTGTCGATCATATCATCGTACAGGATGCAGGTCTTACCGCGAACATCGCCGATGACATTCATAACTTCGCAGACATTTGCCTTCTGACGGCGCTTGTCAACGATGGCCAGACCCATATGAACCTTTGCAGCGAATGCGCGGGCACGGGCAACAGAGCCGACATCGGGAGAAACGACTACGAAATCGTCGTGGTTGAATTTATCCTCAGGGAATTTATCGAGGTAGTATTTCACAAAGGTAGGATTGCCCAACAGGTGGTCAACAGGGATATCAAAGAAGCCTTGAATCTGAGCTGCGTGCAGATCCATAGTCAGGATGCGGTCAGCACCGGCTGCGGGGATCATATTGGCGACCAGCTTTGCAGAGATAGGATCACGGCTCTTGGCCTTGCGGTCCTGACGGGCATAGCCAAAGTAGGGGATGACGGCTCTGATTCTGCCGGCAGAGGCACGGCGGCAAGCGTCGATCATAACCAACAGCTCCATCAAATGGTCGTTAACGGGCTTGCAGGTGGACTGAATCAGGAATACGTCAGCGCCACGAACGGTTTCCTCCAGAGAAACAGAAACTTCACCGTCAGAGAATGTTTGAACAGTACCTTTGCCGATTTCCAGACCCAACTCACGACACACGGTCTCTGCAAAGGCCGGATTGGAGTTGCCGCAGAAAATCTTGATGTTTTCACCGTAAGCAATCATCTTTTGAAATACCTCGCTTTATTCATCTTTTATGCCTATGGCCATACCATAAGCCATTGTACTGATATTATAGCACTAACACCCCCTGAAATGCAACACCGAAGAAGAATAAAAACCAACAAAAAACAGTAAAATATTTCCTTTCTCATTTGCATAATAACGAAAATGCGCTTAGCGCCATAAAACGAAATTATGTTTGAAATATTGCTTGTACATTGTCGGCATCTGTGTTATACTATAAAGAAGACTTTTTTGGAAGCTTGGAGTGCATTATGAACGATACGATTCGCATCCGCGGCGCAAAGGAAAATAACCTTAAAAATGTAGATTTGTCCATTCCAAGAGACAAATTAGTGGTGTTTACCGGCCTTTCAGGTTCGGGAAAGTCCAGCCTTGCATTTGACACGATCTATGCAGAGGGACAGCGCCGCTATGTGGAGAGTTTAAGCTCCTATGCCCGGCAGTTTCTGGGCCAAATGGATAAGCCGAATGTTGAGGCGATCGATGGCTTGTCGCCTGCCATCTCCATTGATCAGAAGACCACATCCAAAAACCCGCGTTCTACTGTTGGTACGGTCACGGAGGTGTATGATTACCTGCGCTTGCTGTGGGCGCGTGTGGGTATACCTCATTGTCCTAAGTGCGGCAAGGAGATCGTTAAACAGACGATCGATCAAATTGTAGACCGTGTGGAAGCGCTGGGTGAGGGGACTCGCTTTGTTGTGCTCTCTCCCATTATCCGCGGCAAGAAGGGCGAGCATGTTAAAGTGTTTGAGGATGCGCGGAAATCCGGCTTTGTCCGCGTCCGCGTTGATGGGATTTTATACGATTTGAGTGAGCAAATCTCACTTGAGAAAAACATCAAGCATACGATCGAGCTGGTTGTTGACCGCCTGGTCATTCGGGAAGGACAGCGTCGCCGTTTGACGGATTCCATCGAAACAGCTTGCAGCCATTCCGGTGGCTTGGTCGTGATCAGCTTGCCGGACTCCGGGGAAGAGCTGAGCTTTTCCCAGAACTATGCCTGCGAGGATTGCGGCATCAGCTTGGCAGAGCTTGAGCCGAGAATGTTCTCCTTTAACAATCCGGCCGGTGCTTGTCCTGATTGCACAGGATTGGGTTTCCAGCTGATTGCTGATGAGGATCTTGTCATTCCGGATAAAACGAAATCTATCTTCGACGGCGCGATCCAAGCCTCCGGCTGGAGCAGTGCACGGACAGATTCCATTTTCCGCATGTATTTTGAGGCGTTAGCTCAGAAATACCATTTCTCCTTGACTGCACCTGTGCAGGACCTGCCCCGAGAGGCTATGGATGTGATCCTATACGGCACAAAGGGCGAAAAATTGCGTATGACTTATAACCGCGGAAATGGTATGGGCGTTTTGGAGCAACCCTTCGAGGGTATTCTCAATAACATCAGCCGCCGCTTCCGTGAGACCCAATCCGATGCTGCTCGCAAAGAACTGGAAGAATGCATGGCAACAGCGCCCTGTCCCCGTTGCCAGGGCAACCGTCTTTCCGAAATTGCACGGGCTGTTACTGTTGGCGGCATCGGCATTATGGATTTTTGCCGTATGAGTATTGGCGATGCGGTAAATTTCATCGATAATCTTCAGCTTGAGGGCGCAACTGCGGTGATCGCAGAGCAGATTTTGCGTGAAATTCGAGAACGCTTGCGCTTTTTGATGGATGTGGGTCTGCAGTATTTGACATTGTCCCGTTCCGCGTCGACCCTATCCGGCGGTGAGAGCCAGCGGATTCGGCTGGCGACGCAGATCGGCTCTTCACTGATGGGCGTTTTGTATATTTTGGACGAGCCTTCTATCGGCCTGCACCAAAGAGATAATGACAAATTGCTGGGAACATTGAAGCATCTGCGCGATTTGGGCAACACGCTGATCGTTGTGGAACACGACGAGGATACTATGCGCGCTGCAGATTACATCGTGGATGTGGGTCCGGGCGCAGGAAGCCACGGCGGTGAGATCGTAGCAACCGGCACTTTGGAGGATATCTGCAAGGAGCCTCGGTCTTTGACCGGCCAGTATTTGACCGGCTTTAAGAAAATACCTGTGCCGACAAACAGAAGACCAGGAAATGGCAAGTTCCTTACTGTGCAGGGTGCGGCGGAAAACAATCTGAAAAATGTGAATGTAACCGTTCCTTTGGGAACACTTACATGCGTTACAGGTGTGTCTGGCTCCGGAAAGTCCAGCCTCGTGAATGAAGTGCTGAATAAGACGCTGTTGGGCAAGTTGAATCATGCTCGTGTCCGCCCAGGCGCCTGCAAATGCGTGTGCGGTATGGAGCATCTGGATAAGGTTATTGATATTGACCAAAGCCCCATTGGCCGAACACCCCGTTCCAACCCTGCGACCTACACAGGACTTTTCAATGATATTCGCGATCTGTTTGCGTCGACCTCTGATGCGAAGATCCGCGGTTACGGCCCCGGCCGTTTCTCCTTCAATGTAAAGGGTGGCCGCTGTGAGGCCTGCTGTGGCGACGGTTTAAAGAAAATCGAGATGCACTTCTTGGCGGATGTCTATGTGCCTTGTGAGGTGTGTCACGGCCTGCGGTATAATCGGGAAACTCTTGAAGTTCAGTACAAGGGTAAGAATATTGCGCAGGTGCTGGATATGACAGCAGAGGAGGCCCTGGAATTCTTTGAAAATCTGCCTAAGATCCGCAAAAAGGCCCAAACACTCGTGGAGGTTGGTCTGGGATATGTGAAGCTGGGACAATCCAGCACCACTCTCTCCGGCGGTGAGGCCCAACGAGTGAAGTTGGCTACGGAATTGGCGCGTATGTCTACAGGCAGAACGATTTATATTTTGGATGAGCCTACTACCGGCCTGCATGCTGCGGATGTGCATAAGCTGATTGAAGTTCTGCAGCAGTTGGTGGATGCCGGAAACACGGTTTTGGTCATTGAACACAATCTGGATGTGATCAAGACCGCCGACTATATCATAGACCTTGGCCCGGAAGGCGGCGATGAGGGTGGCTATGTGGTTGCAACAGGCACGCCGGAGGAGGTCGCACAGGCAACAGGCAGCTACACAGGTCAGTACCTGCAGCGCTATCTGTAAAAGAAAAACCTGCCTGCAAAAGCAGGCAGGAAACAATCAGTTGATGTTTTTGTATGCGTCGGATGTCAGAACCTCTGCGAATTCCAAAAGGCCTTTGTCGCGGCCACCGGCATAATCGCCGATGCGAAGTACATTGGAACGAATGGTCGTTCCGTTATCCTTTTTGATTGCGATGGTCATAGTGACACGGGTTTGCGTATCGGATGGGTGGTCCACCAGCACGGTTCCACCGTGGGCTGTGGCAACAGAACTGACCAGAGTCATACCTAAGCCAAGTCCGTAACGGCTGTCCTCAATAGAGGGTTTCCGGCGCTAGCGGCTCCAGTAGCTATGGTCGTCGTTCACTTGAGAGTGGGTGTTGCAAACGGTTAATGAAAGCTTGTCCGCATTTCGCGCAAGCGTTACCTGAACGGCGCTGCCCTCGGCAGAGAACTTCAGAGCGTTGGACAGCAGATTGTAGATTGTGCGTTCCAGCTTTTCTGGGTTTGCAAGCCCGAATACGGAATCCTGAATGCCGGTATATTCAATGGCAATTCCGGTGCTTTCGGAAACTGTCTGGATTTTTTCCATAACCTCATCCACCACGGCGGACAGATTCACGGTCTCCATACCTGCTGCAATCAGGTCCTTGTAGCCATATGCGTCAGACATATTGCTGACGATACGCATTAACTGGAACAAGTTATGGTTCAATTGGCTGGCTTGCTGTGTGGTGTCAGCGTTGGTGTCCATTTCTGCCAGCAAATGGTCAGCGACCGCCATAATGTTTGCCAGAGGGATTCTTAACTGCTGAGCGGCAAGGGCCAAGGCTTGCAATTCACCGTCTTCAGTATCTTGGTTGATGACGAAAATGTCACACTCCGATGTGCGCGTAACACTGACATTGATAGAGGCACCCTCTAAATTGATGGGAAGATACAGACAACCTGCAGTAAAGGACTCGTATTCCTGTTTATGTGTACCAACGAAGTTGGTCACATCCATGCCCACGCAGATCGCATATTTTTCGGCAGAGGAATTGACGGCTGCCACCAATCCGTCTTTTACACAAAATGCAGGACGATCCATCAGTTTCAACCAAGAGAATTGATGTTCTATTGTATTCATATACTCTCTCCTCCCGCTATAGAATGCGCATAAATTGTGAAAACTTTCATTAATTACCTACAGTATTTCTATTCTAACGAATTATTTCAAAAATAGCAAGAAAAATCCACGAATGGGGTGAAAATATGTCGATTCATGAAGGTCATAGAGAACGCCTTAAGAACCGATTCCGTCAGGAAGGGCTGGATAACTTTGATGAATTGTATGTTCTGGAGCTGTTGCTTTTCTATTGTATACCCAGAATCGATACAAATCCGCTTGCGCACCGCCTGCTGGATCACTTTGGCTCTTTGAATGCTGTGCTAGATGCAAGTCCGCAGGAATTGGAAAAGGTCGAGGGTGTCAACAAGGCAACCTCCACATTCTTGTCCCTGATTACGCAGACGGGTCGTTATTATCAGGTCAAAGGCTCTGCGCCCGGCAAGATCCTGCGTACCATTGACCAGTGCGGTAATTATTTGGTGCCGCATTTCATCGGTTGCGATATTGAAACGGTGTATATGCTGTGTCTGGATGCAAAATGCAAGCTGCTTTGCTGCAAAAAAGTAGGCGAGGGCAGCGTCAATTCTGCAAATGTTCCCGTTCGCCGCGTTGTGGAGATCGCACTGGGTGTCAACGCAACTACGGTCGTGTTGGCGCATAATCACCCCGGCGGTTTAGCAATTCCGTCTGCAGATGACATTCAGACCACCTATCGGGTCGCTGCGGCCTTGGATACGGTTGATATTATGCTGGCAGACCATATTGTGGTCAGCCAAGGCGAATATGTCTCTATGGTTCAATCGCAGTTTTACAAGCCTGATAACACCTGCACAGTTAGATAAGGTAGGTGCTTTCGTTGGATAAATTTCAGTTAGTATCGGACTTTAAGCCCTCCGGTGACCAGCCTGAGGCGATTACCAAGCTTGTGCAGGGCGTGGAATACGGCCTTCGTGAGCAGACGCTTTTGGGTGTAACAGGCTCGGGTAAGACTTTTACAATGGCCTCTGTCATTGAGAAACTGAACCGTCCCACCTTGGTGCTGGCTCACAATAAGACGCTTGCGGCACAGCTTTGCTCGGAGTTTCGGGAGTTTTTCCCCAACAATGCGGTGGAGTATTTCATCAGTTACTATGATTACTACCAGCCCGAGGCCTATATTGCTCATACAGATACCTATATTGAGAAGGATTCTGCTATCAATGAGGAGATTGATCGCCTGCGCCATAGCGCCACATCGGCTCTTTTTGAACGCCGCGATGTGATCGTGGTTTCTTCGGTCAGCTGTCTTTACGGTTTGGGTGACCCCATTGATTACAGGAGCATGGTGATCTCTCTGCGGGTAGGACAGACCTATCCCTTTGACGAGGTGCTTCGCAAATTGGCAGAGATCCGCTATGAGCGCAATGATATTGATTTCTCTCGAAATAAGTTCCGCGTTCGCGGAGATACGATTGAGGTCTATCCTGCCTATTGGGCCGGCAGAGCCATTCGCATTGAATTTTTCGGAGATGAGATCGACCGAATTTCTGAAATCAATGCAGTTTCCGGCTTAACGGAGCGTTATATCGACCATGTTGCTATCTATCCTGCCAGCCACTATGTGGCGTCCCGGGAAAAGATGGAACGGGCAATGCAGGAGATCCGGAAAGAATGTGATCAGCAGGTTGTGTATTTTAATGAAAACAACAAACTGTTGGAGGCGCAGCGTATTTCTCAGCGCACAGCCTATGATCTGGAAATGCTCACGGAGATCGGCTTCTGTACCGGCATTGAGAATTACTCTCGCGTGATCCAAGGGCGCGCTCCCGGCACACCGCCCACAACTCTGCTTGATTATTTCCCGGATGATTTCCTGTTGTTCGTGGACGAAAGCCATGTTACGCTTCCCCAGTGCCGTGCGATGTACGCAGGCGACAGGAGTAGAAAGGACTCCTTGGTCAACTATGGCTTCCGCTTGCCATCTGCCTATGACAACCGTCCGCTAAACTTCGAGGAATTCGATGCAAGGATCAATCAGGCGATCTATGTTTCTGCTACGCCTGCTGAATATGAAAGAACTCGCTCCGGGCAGATAGTGGAGCAAGTTATTCGCCCTACAGGACTTTTAGACCCTCTGGTGGAGGTAAGACCTATTGATGGTCAAATAGATGACCTGATAGGGGAGATTAATAAGAGAACTGCCAAGGATGAGAGAGTGCTTGTTACGACCCTTACCAAGAAGATGGCGGAGGACTTGACGGTCTATCTGCAGAAGGCCGGAATCCGTGTGCGTTATATGCACTCCGATATCGGCGCAATGGAACGAATGGAGATCATACGAGACTTGCGTATGGCGAAATTTGATGTTCTTGTGGGTATTAACCTGTTGCGTGAGGGTCTGGATCTGCCGGAGGTAAGTCTTGTTGCGATTTTGGATGCAGACAAGGAGGGCTTCCTTCGCTCTGAGACCAGCTTGATTCAAACCATCGGCCGTGCAGCCAGAAATGCAGACGGACTTGTGATTATGTATGCTGACCGCATTACGGACTCTATGCGTGTTGCGATTCGGGAAACTGAGCGCAGGAGAAAGATTCAGGACGAATACAATAAAGCCAACGGCATTGTGCCGAAAACCATTATAAAATCCGTCCGCGATCTGATTGAAATATCCTCGCCCACAGCTGAGCGAAAGGGCCGTAGCGGCGTGAAGATGACGCGTGCAGAGAAGGAAAAGGAAATTGCCCGTCTGGAGAAGCAGATGAAGGAAGCAGCGCGTATGATGGAATTCGAATACGCGGCGCTTCTGCGTGATCAGATCATTGAATTGCGGGGTAACGATTAAAAAACGGGGTGCATTACGCACCCCGTTTTGTATTCACTTAGCCCGGGACAACACCGCGAGAGGGATCCAGCACACTGGCAGCGTCAAATAAAGAAGCAAACCAATCTGCGTGGTAAGCCAGATTAGAGCCTGTGACCATAAGGCGGCCTTGGCGTACATACTCGTTTGTAATGGTAGCCCAGGGTGCTCCGTTGTTACAGAAGCCCAGGAAATAGCGGAAACCGGCATTGCGGAGAAGTTCATATTTTGCGCCTGAGTAGAACTGATCGGTTGTGATGTCCGATTGCTGAGCGTAGACAAGAATGTCCAGCTCACCGATGATGGGAGCCGCTTCGTTTGCCCAGTCCTGCAGATCTACTTGGATCAAGTCGGTGCTGTATTCACCGTAGGAAACGTTGTCATAGGTGTAAAATGCCATTGTATAGCCGTGCTCACGCAGTGCAGCAATCAGAACCTTAACATCCTCAATGTCCTTGCGATATGCATCTTCGCCGAAATACTGTGCGGCACGGGGGTGGGTACGGTAGCCAAACAAACCGTTGTAGCCGGTCAAGGCTAAGGTCGCCTTGGCGCCCTTGTAGGAGAAATCAGGATGCTGTGCGATAAAGGCCTCCAAAATCGGCACCATATCATACGCGCCGGTTACAGTCCGCCCGTTGGCATCGACCATCTGGCTGGTGAATGTGGTTCCGTCCCACAGAAGCTTGCTTGCAAAGCCGGAGCCGCCTGCATCGGCCAAGCGGTCGCCATCGCTGTCGATCAAGTAGTAGGAGTAATTCACATTGGTCTGAGTCAGCACAAGAGGTTTCTTGTCCTTGGGCAGGTACAGAGGCTTTGCCTTGTAGGTGATGTTACCGTTAGCATCGGCCTGCTCCTCAATGAAATCACTTAACTGCACCAGCACATAACCGTTGCTGTACAGCTGCTGCAGAATAGAGGAGAACTCGCCGGTTGTAATGAAGTTTCTGTTAAAGGAGTAGCCGTACATCTCATTACTGAAGCTGCGGGAAGGATCGGCAATCAGCAGCTGGAAGGAGAGGTTTACGATTTGGCTGGGGTCTGTCCAAGCAACCATATCCTTTTGTGCAGCTTCGCAGGCGATGATTTTGTCGTTTACATCGGTGTAAACGCTCAAATCGCCGCTGAAACTATTCAAAAGCGTGATGGCAGACTCGTAATCATAGCCTTGCATCAGCGCATCAGCCTGCGCCAGAATCATCTGAGCCTCAAGGTCAAGGCGAGCCTTCTCTTCCTGGACGGAAATGGAGTGTGCAATGCTTTCTTCCAGGGCAGCTTGTTTCTTTTGCTTACCTCTTGAAACAGTGGAGGATATCAGAACGACAATGAAGACAATAGCCAAAACGGCAATCAGCGGAGGCAGATAGGATTCTATAAAAATCTGCAGCATACTGCGCTTTTTGCGTCGGGGATTGGCAGATCGCGTTGTCGTGATGTTGTCAGGCCTGGTTGCCTGAGGATTTGTGGGTCGAGTCGACCGGGGACTTGCGGAACCGGACGGCTTTACGAGCGCACGAAGCTGTAATAAGAAATTTGCAATAACGCGCATGATAGATCTTGCAATACGACGCCATAGAGAAATTCTGCGTCGACGAGGCTTGAAATTTGCAGGACGGTTCGGGTTGGGATTCGTGGGGTGATTTTGTTGATTGTTTAGATTATCCAAAACAGTTACCACCTTTCTTCTTCATTTTTCCTTATTATAGCCGAAATTTTGACAAAAAGCAAGAAAAAACAGCATAGACCCATTTTGGCTTGAAAAAAAGAAGCCGATAGGTTATCATAAATGTATCTTTTACAGACAGGGGATCACTATGGAGAAAATTACAAGCTTTACCATTGACCATATCCGCTTGCAGCCGGGTTTGTATGTGTCGAGAAAGGATAAAGTAGGCGCAGAAACGGTCACCACATTCGATTTGCGACTGACAAGTCCCAACGAAGAGCCGGTTATGAACACCGCCGAAATGCATACCATGGAGCATCTTGCGGCAACCTATCTGCGGAACGAGCCGAGCTGGAAGGAACGCGTACTGTACTTTGGCCCTATGGGATGCCGGACAGGCTTTTATCTGCTGCTTGCAGGCGATTATTCTTCCTGCGATGTGCTGGAGCTGGTGAAGGCGTGCTTCCGCTTTGTTGCTGATTTTCGCGGTGAAGTTCCGGGTGCATCTGTCAAGGATTGTGGTAACTACTTGGATATGAACCTGCCCATGGCAAACTATTGGGACAGAAAATATGCAGATCTGCTCGAAAATGCAGACGAAAGCAGACTCGTTTATCCGGAATAAAGGAGAAAATCTATGAAATTAGGAATTATTGGTGCCATGGATGTGGAGGTCGCCACATTAAAGGACGCTATGGAAAAT
The DNA here is from genome assembly GCA_045614325.1 of Faecousia sp. Lineage (GTDB taxonomy): Bacteria > Bacillota > Clostridia > Oscillospirales > Oscillospiraceae > Faecousia. Next base: position 41,072 of record JAZLCU010000031.1, read on the forward strand.
AAAACCAAAAAGACCGTTGCAGGCTCTGTCTACTGCGAGGGCACGCTGGAAAAGCTGCCTGTGGTAATTGTTCAATGCGGCGTCGGCAAGGTCAATGCGGCGCTGTGCGCGCAGGTGCTTGTTGATTGCTTCGGTGTTACCCACATTGTTAATACGGGTATTGCAGGCTCCTTGAACGCAAAGCTGGACATTGGCGATTTTGTTATCAGTAGCGAGGCAGTCTACCATGATCTTGATGTGTCAGTGCTGGGTTATCAGATCGGCCAAGTTCCCGGCTTGGCAGTCCGCGCATTTCCGGCCGATAAGATGCTGACGGAATTGGCCTTCAAGGTAGCCAACAGCCTGTGTCGCGGCCATGTGCAGATCGGCACAGTAGCTAGCGGCGATCAGTTCGTGTGCAGCAAAGAGCAGAAGCAGGCGATCATAGCCAATACCAATGGCCTTTGTACCGAAATGGAGGGTGCGGCCATTGCCCACACGGCGTGGAAGAACGGCGTGCCGTTTGTGGTGATTCGGGCAATTTCTGACAAGGCTGACGACTCGGCTGAAATGGATTATCCCACATTTGAAGCCATTGCCGCCAAACGTTGCTCAGAAGTGACAAGAGCCATGGCGAAAGCCTTGGCAGAAGCATAATAGATAACCCCGGGAGCATAAAAGCGCTCCCGGGGTTTATATTCGTTTCGGAGTGAGAGGGATTTGTTTGCATTTCCGCTTCGCGCAAATAATTGTTTGCCTCCGTCAAGCCGTCGGCAGCAACAGTCCGCCGGACTGTTGCATTTACATTATTCAAATCCCCCTCACAAGCATAAAAGCAGCACACCAGATGGTGTGCTGCTTTTATGGCGGAGTGAGAGGGATTTGAACCCTCGCGCGCTGTTTAGACGCCTACTCCCTTAGCAGGGGAGCCCCTTCGGCCTCTTGGGTATCACTCCGAATGAAAAGAAAAACTATTTCGTTGCCAAGCCATTCTATCACGGAGGCGGTTGTTTGTCAAGCGTCTTTCCGCCTGTTTCAAAAAGAATGGTTCATTCTGTCAGCCTAGGTCTTATTTGCTATGTGCCACATAGAATAATTCCATACATTGGAATTTGAGGTGGTACTATGGAACATATAACTAACGAGATCGTACTGCGAGGCAGCTTGTACGAGCTTCCGCAATTTTCTCACGAAAATCACGGGAAGCGGTTCTGCCGATTTTATTTGGAGGTGTCGCGTTTGTCGGGTGCTGTTGACATACTTCCTGTAATCGTTGAGGAAGAACTGTTGGGACAAATAGACCCAACAGCAGGTCGAATGCTCACAGTAACCGGGCAGGTTCGTTCGCACAATCAGCGCACAGATGGTGCGCGACGCCTGTTGATTTTTGTTTTTGCATCCTCGATCGTTGCTGAGGACGGTGAGCCGATCAATCAAGTGGTTTTGGAAGGGCCGCTGTGCAGAGAGCCGACCTACCGGCTGACACCTTTGGGCAGAGAGATTTGTGATGCAATGCTTGCAGTACCAAGAGCGTTTCATAGAGCCGATTATTTGCCATGTATCCTTTGGGGCAGGATTGCGCAGGAAGTTTCGCGTTGTCATACGAGAGATGTGATCTGCATTCATGGTCGCCTGCAAAGCCGCATTTACACGAAATTGACGGAGAGCGGCCCGGAGGAGCGGACCGCTTACGAAATTTCTGCACTTACGGCTGAAGTCATCGAAGAAGACCTTTACTGATAAAGCCGGGCGGCAGGTCGCCCTACCGCACCTAAGCCACGCAGAAGTGAGTCTGCGATTACATACCATATTATCCGCACTCTGTTTGTCTTGTTCCGGTATTTTTCCTCTTTTCATAGGGGAAAATCTGTGATACAATCAAAACACGGAGTGTGATGATATGAGAAAGAAAATAACGGCAATTATTGATGCTCTGAAAGAAAAATATCCTGATGCATTGTGTGCGCTGCACTATCAAAAGGACTATGAACTGATGATCGCTGTGCGGCTATCCGCCCAATGCACCGATGCCCGTGTCAATCTGATAACCCCCGCGCTGTTTGCTGCGTATCCCACCTTGGAGGCGATGGCATG